>JANYDM010000029.1 GCA_025363575.1 Betaproteobacteria bacterium
TCATCTGGGTTATTTTCCTATCCCCCTTGTTTGGCCTTCAGAGTCTGCCGATAAAGGGTCATTTAATATTCGTTCTCGGAATTCCGGCCGTTCTGATATGGCTCCTCACATTACTCCGGCGAAATGCGGCCTAACAGCCGGTTGGTGAGCGACAAATTACGCGTGGCGCTACGCTTCACGCACTTTGCGCCACAACCGAAACGTTAGACAGCCGAGTTCCCCACGAAAAGTGGACACTGATTTGTAGCAAAATATTTGCCACAGAGAGGTGTCACGATGACGAAGAAGCTGGAAAGGAAGTCTTATACGGAGGCGTTCCGCCGCGAGGCGGTGCGACTGTCCGAACAACCTGGGCGCAATGCGACCGAGGTGGCGCGGGAGCTTGGGATACACCCGGGCCAGATCTACAACTGGCGCACCCAATTCAATAAACTCTCGAAGCGCCAGTTCACGGTCGCTGATGGGACGAACTACGCGAAGGCGGAGTCTGAGGAAGTCAGGCGGCTCAAGAAGCGAGTAGCCGAGCTCGAGCAGGAGCGCGACTTCCTAAAAAAAGCGACGGCGTACTTCGCAAAACCCGACAAGTGAAGTACGCCTTCATGGCGCAGTGTCGACAAGAGTTTCCGGTGGTCATGATGAGCCGCGTGCTGTCGGTATCGCGAGCGGGGTTTTATGCGTGGCTTGCGCGTGAGCCCAGCGCCCGGGCACAGAGGCGCGAGGCGCTCGTCTGTCATGTGGAGCAGACCTATCACCGCTATAAACGCAGATATGGAGCACCACGGCTGACTCTGGAACTGAACGCTCAAGGGGTGAGCTGCAGCGAGAATCATGTGGCCAAGCTCTTACGCTCACGCGGCCTCAGAGCCTTGAATGGCAGGCGCTTTCGCCACCAGCCCACGGCGCCGTGCACGCTTCCTGTGAGGCGCAACCTTCTGGCCCGTGATTTCGTGAGCACCAGCCCTAACCGCAAATGGGTGTCCGACATCACCTATATTCCGATCGGGCGAAGCTGGGCCTATCTCGCGGTCGTGCTCGATCTATACTCGCGCAAGGTCGTGGGATGGGCGCTCGACACCCATATGCGCGAGACGCTGATCCTGGAGGCGCTGACCATGGCCATAGGGCAACGACAGGTCGCGCCGGGATTGCTGGGGCGAGCGATGGTCGCGAGGATGGGTATTCCACATCAAGGAAATGTGTGTAGCGGCCGCCGCCCAACGCACAGGGATCGGACGCGACCTTCTCACCAGGTTCGAGCGCGACCTTTTAGAGTTGAAATTTGCGAGCATCTATCTCGAAACGGGAGCCAACGGTCCGGCAGCTCGCTTCTACGAAAATTGCGGTTACGAGTCGCTTGATTTGGTTTCCTTGCGCAAAACGCTGCGCGCATGAATTGCACACGGATATTGGTATGAGAAAATTCGAAGCCGTGATCTTCGATATGGACGGCTTGCTGCTGGACACCGAGAGAATTGCGCTGTCCGCATTCCATGAAACTTGCAAACGCTTCGGATTGGAGAATCAGACCGACCTGTTCATGCAGTGCATCGGCACCAATTCGCAGCGCGCCGAAGCCGTCCTGAAAGACGGCCTTAAAGGAAAACCCAATCACACGGAGTTTCTCAGCGCATGGGACGCAACTTACCTGCAGCGGACCTGCAATACCGTAATTCCCTTGAAAAACGGTGCGAAGGAGCTTCTCGCGCATTTGGCCGACATGAATCTACCGATCGCCGTCGCCACCTCGACGAAATCCAACCGCGCAATGCAGAAACTCCGGGATGCGGGCATCCTCCCCAACTTCAAAGCAATTGTCGGCGGCGATCAGGTGAAGAACAGCAAACCGCACCCCGATATCTACCTCAAAGCCGCCGACGTCCTTGGCGTAGTACCGGAGAAATGTCTGGCCCTCGAAGATTCGGATAACGGAGTACGGTCCGCGCTAAGCGCCGGCATGACCGTAATCCAGGTGCCGGATCTCGTGGAGCCCACTGCTGTATTGCGCAGTCTTGGTCACACAATCATGGATAGCCTGCACGACGTCCGCAGGCGTGAATTTGAAGTGACGAACAGAGCAACTTGGATCGGTATGCGTTGACCAAGGTTCGCAGATGAATCTCATTGAGCGCATCGTAGTCGTCGGCACCAGCGGCTGCGGCAAAACCACATTCGCAGCCGAACTCGCGCGCGAGCTAGGCTATACGCAGATTGAGCTCGACAGTTTGTTTTGGGGACCTGGCTGGACTTTAAAACCCAAAGACGAATTTCGCCGCCTCACCGAAATCGCCGCATCCGAGGCTCGTTGGGTGGCTGACGGGGATTATGGCAGCGTGCGCGACATCTTGTGGCCCCGGGCGACGACCATCATCTGGTTGAACTATGATTTTCTCACGGTACTGCTGCGCGCACTGCGCCGAACCATCTCACGCGCGTTCACCGGTGAAGAACTCTGGCACGGGAACCGCGAATCGTTCAGGCAGGCATTCCTGTCGCGGGAATCGATTATTGTCTGGGTCATCACGACATTCAAGAAGTGCCGGGCGGAATATCGGGCTTCTCAAATCGACAGGAATTATTCGCACCTGGCCTGGATTGAATTCAGGCGCCCTGCCGAAGCCGCGCAGTATCTTGCTTCAATCCGGCTGGCCCGACTATCGCCGCCCGGCCTGGGCGCTGACCAAAGCACTGCATCGCCGTGAACCAAAACAAAATCAGTTATGCACCAGTCTGAAGTCACGGCGTACCTGCTACGGGACACGCTGAAAAATATTGTCCATCTCAAGGCGATGGCCGCCTACTCGCCGCACATCCGCTCGCACTATTTTTCGCAAGAATCGTTAGCAGGCGTGCTGTTCGTGTATCCGACCAAGGTGACCACTTACGAATCGGTGAAATACCCTGAAACAGAATACGTCGCACTGATCTCTTCCGATGCGCCATCCATTACAGAGCAAATGCTCGAGCACATTCCGTCCAACTGCAATTTTGTGATCAAGCTGACGAGTCCACAAGACACTTCCGTCATTGAACGAAAATTCCCCCTGCGGCGCGTGACTTCATTTCTGTCGTATAGCTGCTCTGCGAACGGTAAGTTCGCGGAATCAAAGCGCGTGAATGTCTCAGCCGATTTTGATGAGAAGCTATTGCCCTTTTATCGCGCAAATGGATACGAGCGCGCCGAGGTCGAGGGATACTTTAAATCAGGTTCGGCGCGCTCATTCGACGTACATGAAAATGGCGAGCCTGTATCCGCCGGCATGGCTTATCGCAACTACGGCGCCGTCTGGGAAGTTGCCGGGCTATATACCGTTAACCGCGCGAGACGGCGGGGATACGCGCGGGCAATCGTGGCAACTGCGATGAATTCGTTGCTTGCCCGCGGGCATGTGCCCAGGTATCAAATGGATGAAAGCAACGTTGCGTCCAAACATCTCGCTGAAAATCTGGGGCTAAACCTGTTTCTGGCAACCGAACACTACCTGCATCAGCACTTGAATTGATCTCCTAAAACCGACCCGCCAATTCAAGCAGCACCTGATTCGTGGGTGTGTTTCGGTTCGCCGCAACGCCGGCACGCATGCCGATCTGCCAATCATTGGTAACCAGGTACGCCGCGCCAACGTCCCACGACATCTCGACTCCGCCATCCGCCGCGTGCGCGATACGCGGCACGGCATTCTCGACGAAAGTGCGCAGCTTGCCGGTCCATTGCTTGTTCAACACCAACCCGTTGATCGCTGATGCATAGCGCTTGCCGTCGGCAATCGAACCGTAACGAATGCCGGGCATGAAGCCGAGCGAAAGATCGTGCGGCAATTCCCAGGTAATCACCGTGCGCAATGAAGGCGAGACGCCACGGCCTTTGAATTGGCCCGTGCCCGACGGCGTTTCGAAATGCAAGATCCACGATACTGCGGGCGTAAATGTTGTCGGGTCGCGATCTTGCGTATGCCATTTGATGCCGAACGCGGTATCGCCTCTGCCGCCAGCTGTGGTGCCGGCGCCGCTATGATCGATGACCCGCAGCGCGCCATCGGTTTCAACCCGCAGTTCCACCGTGTCCGCAACGCCGAAGCGAAGAAGCGTCGGCGTGCTTAACGTCGTCGCCCGCACCGCATTGCGCCGGTCGCGTTCCGTCACGACGTCGAATTCGAACTGGAAGCGCCCGTTACCGACGACTTCGGACGATTCGACGAAATCGGGACCGTCGGTATCGATCGACTTGCCCGCAGCCGCCGCATCAAGCACGACGACAGCTGCAACGATCAAACATGCAAGCCGTAAAGCGTTCGCCGAGCTTTTAACTGCGCTCAACCTCGTTTCGGTTTCGGGGTGAACGCAATGCAATAGCCGTGCGGGCTGATGATGCCCTCCACCGCTTTGCACGTTCCCGCAGCGTTCGCCGACGCGCCCGGGATGAACTGGATGCAATCGTCGCAGTCTTTACCGGCGTTTCCCTTGTCCTGGTACTTGACCTCCGCTTTCGTTAACTTGCCGGCCGCCCGCGCGCTGCGGACTGACGCGAGCAAAGGCAGCGCTGCCACGCCCGCGATGTACATGGCGGCCTTCTTCAGCAGCGAGCGGCGGGTTTTCAATGCGGTGAAGTTGTCATTCATAGTCGTCTCCCTGTAGGCAATCGATCAACCTCACTTACCTATGCATTACCGGTTCTGCGTCGAATTAATTCCGCAAGACAAAAAAAACGCGGAGGTCGCTGTTCGCTTCCTCCGCGCCGTCACAAAAATGACAACTGCCTATTCGACCACGGTAATCAACCCGCTCATTTCCTCATGCCCTGAACCGCAGAACACGTCGCACAGAAATTCGACTTTGCCCGCCTTCGGCGGCACCACCCGCACGCGCACGGTCTTGCCCGGCACGATGTCGGCGCGCACGCCGAGGTCGGGCGCGTTGAATCCCATGAACACGTCCTGCGTGGTCAGCTCGAGTATGACGGGCACGCCTTTCTTCAGCGTCACGTCGTGCGGCGTGTATTCGAACTTCTTCGCGGTGATCTTGATTACCGGCTCGTCTCCTGCCGGCTGCGCGCCGACATAGGCCGCCGTCATCGCCACGGCAGCGAACGCCGCGGCGATGATTCCTTGTGTCTTGCGTTTCGTCAGGAACATGCCATCACGCCTTTTTCGCGACGGTGAATTCACTGATCGCGGGCTGTCCCGATTTGGTATTGACGTCGATGCCGCGAAAACCGAGGCCGGCATAGGTCGGGTCCGCCGCGTTCCACGCCAGCGGCACGCGCTTGGGCACGCTGCCGGCGACAGGCAGCGGGAATATCAGCGACTTCGCCGCGTGGTGCGCGATATGGCCGGTCATGTGGTGGTGCTCCTGGTGAATGTGGCCGTAGAACACCGTGAGGTTCTTGTACGGCATCATGAGCTCGACGGCCTTGGCGCCGTCGCGCGTCGCCCAATCCCATTGCGGGTAGAGATCGAACAGCGGCCGGTGCGTGAAGATGACGATGGGCGCGTCGTTTCTTTGCTGTCTGAGATCGGCGGCGAGCCAATTGAGCTGCGCCTCGCCTATGCTTGCGCCCGGATCGGACACATTGTCCACGACGATGAAATGAACGCCGTTGTGGTCGAACGTGTAATGGGTGGCGCCGAAAAATTCCTGGTATGCCTGGCCGTTGTCGAGCGAAGCATCGTGCTCGCCGGGCATGAAGCGCACATTCCTGACCTTAAGGTCGCCGACGATCTGCTTGAATTCGCCGAGGCGCTTGCGGCGCTCCGCCGGATCGTCGGTCGTATGCGTGAGATCGCCGGTAAACATGATGAAGTCCGGCTGGCGTTCGAGCGCGTTGACCGTGGCGACCGCCTTCTTCAGCGTGACTTTCGCGTCCGGATTAGGCGGTCCTTCAAACCCCCAATGGGTGTCGGACAACTGCACGAAATAAAAATCGTCCTGCCCGCCGGCCATCGTCGCGCAACCCGGCAACCCCGACGCAAAAACCGCGCCGCCGATGCCCGCAAGCTTCAAAAAATCCCGTCTGTCGATAGTTTTTGCCATGCCGCCCCCCGTTTTGGTGGTTTGTGTAAATAAGGTAAAGTCCGCCTGCCACTCGTATAACCGGCGCATGGCCTCGAATATTCCCGCCAGCGGCGGGAATAAAATCCCGCACAAAACGGTATTAGATCCATAGACCTTGAAACGAGCTTGAAAACGGAACCGCACAACCGATTCGAGGACACCGTGATGGCGCATCTGGATGCGGCCTATAACCTTGCACGCTGGCTCGCGCGCGACGAGCGCGACGCCGAAGACGTCGTGCAGGAGGCCTGCCTGCGCGCATACCGGTTTTACGCGAGCTTTCATGGCGGCAATGCGCGCGCCTGGCTGCTCGCGATCGTGCGGAACACCTATTACACGTGGCTCGACAAAAATCGGGCGCAACAAACGAATGTTGAATTCACGGACGAGACGATCGCCGCGGTCGACTACGACATGGCGACCACCGGCGACAGCGTCGAGCGCCTGTTGCAGGTCGAAGACACGCGGCAGCTCGTGCACCGCGCGCTCGAGCGCATTCCGGCGGAATTCCGCGAAGTCCTGGTGTTGCGCGAGCTCGAAGACATGTCGTACCGCGAGATCGCGCAGATCGCCGACATTCCTCTCGGCACCGTGATGTCGCGGCTGTCGCGCGCTCGCAAGCTCATGCTGCGCGCGGTAAAAGAACTGGATCAGGAAGCCTGAAATGGATATGGACTGCAAGCAGATGCGCGACTATATGAGCGCCCACCTCGACCGCGAGCTCGATCCCGTCGCTTCGTCTGCTATGGAAGTGCATCTCAATTCCTGCAGCGCGTGCGCGCAGGCGTATGCCGCGCAAACAGCGTTGCAAACCGCGCTCAGGAAGCAGGCCCGCTACCATGACGCTTCGCCTGCGCTCGCCGCGCGCATACGCAAAGTCATTGCCGCGCAAGGGGGCGCCGCGCCAAGTAAAAATGCCACGCGCTGGCAATGGTGGCCGCTCGCGGCCGCAATCGCGGCAACTGCCGTCATTTCATGGACTACCGCCGTGCAGATGGAGTTCGGCTCGCGCGACGAGCGCATAACGGAGCAAGTCATCGCCGGGCACGCACGCTCGGTCCTGACCAACCATCTGACCGAGGTCGCATCGTCCGACCAGCACACCGTCAAGCCATGGCTGAGTTCAAAGCTCGACTTCTCGCCGCCGGCAAACGATTTTTCAGCCGCGGGCTTTCCGCTCGTGGGGGCGCGCCTCGACTACATCGACAGCCGGCCAGTGGCGGCGCTTGTCTATCAGCACCGCCAGCACGTGATCAATCTCTTCGTCTGGCCTGACACAAAGGCGTCCGCCGCCATGCGGTCGTCTTCCAAGCAGGGATTTAATGTTCTGCATTGGGCTAATGCCGGCATGACGTTCTGGGCCATCTCCGACCTGAATCCTGCCGACATCAAAACTTTTGCAGAGACTTACGCGAACGCGAAGTAACCAAACCAATCAGCCGCAGATAAACGCAGATGTATTCAGTTACTGCAGAATCGTCCGCGGCGATAAGCGCCAGAAGTTGAAAAAACCAGCAGGGTGGGCAACGCGCTTTCTGCGTTCTTCGAAATCCGCGTTTATCGCGTTTATCTGCGGCTCAAATCGATTTACAAAAATCAGCCCCGCTCGATTTCATTCTCGAGCCTGGCGTCGCCGCGCAGATAAGCGTCAAGATTGCGCAGGAAAATTTCCACGCCGCGCCGGTAGTTGCCGGTCCCCGTCGACGAATTGTGCGGCGTGATGATGACGTTGGGCATGGACCACAGCGGCGATTCGGGCGCGAGCGGCTCCACGGAGAACACATCGAGGTACGCGCCGCGCAGATGTCCGCTGGCGAGCACCCGTGTGAGCGCCGCCTCATCGATCACTTCGCCGCGCGCCATGTTGACCAGCCCCGCCGTGGGCGGCAACAGACGAAAGCGGCGCTCGTCCATTAACCCCCGGGTGTCTGCGCTGAGCGGACACGCGAGCACCAGCCAGTCGCACTTCGGAAGCAGGCTTTCAAGCGCCGATAGCGGCAGCACCTCATCGAAATTTTCGGCGGGTGCGACGTTGCGCCGCAGCCCGATCACACGCATGCCGACCGCGTGCAGCACTCGTGCGATCACCTTGCCGATGTGACCCATGCCGACGATCACCACGGTCTGTCCCGGCATATCGGGCGGCGACGCGGCGCCGAGCTGCGGCGACCATTCGCGTTTTTGTTGCGCGCGCATGTAGTGCGGAAAGCCGCGCGCCAGCATCATCAGCCCTGTCACGCCGGTAAGACCGACGGGTTCCGCATTTGCGCCCGCTGATGTCGTCACACGCAGCCCGCGCTTGATCGACGGCTGGTATGGCTTCTGGTCGGAACCTGCAGAGACTACTTGCAGCCATTTCAGATTGGGCGCGGAATCGACGATAGGCCAGTACACCGTCGCCGCATCGCTCAGGCGCGTCTTGATCGTGCCCTCCCAGATGTCGCGCGAATAAAACGTCGCTTCGATGCTGGCATGCTGCGCCGGCGTCAGCTTGACGTCGGGCGTGAACTCGAGAATGTCGATCTTGCGCGGCGCGCGCGCGAGTATGCCCGTCAGCTTTTCTTTGAAGTCGGAAACCAGCTGGCGTGAGACCAATAGCGTCGGGTTCATGTTTAACAATCCAAAGAGACGAAATTAAAACTTATCAAGAACCCCCTCGCCCCGCCTGCGGGGAGAGGGTTAGGGAAAGGGACCGGCAAATGTCAGGCCCCCGTTCCGGCTACGATTTTTTAGCGGCAGCCGGCACCGAGGCACGCGCAATATCGCCGGCGTCTTTCAGCTTGTCGAGCGACCAGCACAGCTTCAGCAGCGCGTCCGTTTCGCCAGAGGACAATATGTCCTTCGCAAACTTGCGGAACTTCGCTTCAAGATCGGCGTCGCTCATCGGGCGCGCGAGGCTGCCGATTGCATGCTCCACGTGCTTCTCCAGCGTGCGGCCGTCACTCAGCTTGATCGAGATGTGCGCTGCGTCCTCGTGCACGCCCTTGTCGACCACCGCGCTGACTTTATCGCGCAGCGTAATGACTTCAGGATTGCGCACGCATGCGTCGCTGTACACGTCCTCGCCGCCTTCACCATGGATGATCGCCACGGCGGCCGAATGGAAAACGCTGAACTTGCCTTCGAGGCCGGCTTGCGGGGTCTTCTTGCCTGTGAGCTCGAGGACGAGCGGATGCACCTTGAGCGAGATGCTGTCGATGTCGGCAGCCTTCAGCTTGTGCTCGTTGCGCAGCTGAACGCAGCCATCGATGATCGGATGAATCACGATGCCGCACGCGAACGGCTTGTAGGTGTTGAGCGCGACTTCCCACGTCTTGCCGAGGCCGACCGTAATTTCGTCGTAATCGCGCGCCGTCGCGAGCACGTTGGCGAAGCCGCGCGGCGCCTCGATGCCGCGCTCGGAGCTGGTGAAATTCTTCGAGGCCAGGAACGCAGCGGTCATGCCGTTCTGCGCCGCGCGCCCGGGATGGAACGGCTTGCACATAGTGCCGAACATTTCGCGCAGCCCCGCCGACTGCGTGGCCGCGATGCCGAGCGCCCACGTCATCTGCTGCAGGTTAAGTCCGAGCATGCGTCCGACCGCCGCCGCCGCACCGAATACGCCGGCCGTGCCGGTGATATGCCAGCCGACGTCGTAATGCGATGGATATACCGCGTTGCCGATGCGGCATTCGACTTCGACGCCCAGAATGAAGGCATGCAGGAAATCCGCGCCGCTCATCGGCCGGTATTCCGCGAGCGCGAGCAACGCCGAAGCCACCGGTCCGCTCGGGTGTATGACGGTCTTAAGATGCGTGTCGTCGAAATCGAACATATGCGAGCTGATGCCGTTCAAAAGCGCCGCATGCATGATGTCCAGACGCTCGCCGCGCCCGAGGACCGTCGCCTGGGCGGGGCCGGCAAAATCGCGCACGGCGGATAGCGCGATGTCTATGCCTTCATGACGCGAAGCGCCGATCGCGCAGCCGAGCCAGTTCAGCACCGAGCGCCGCGCTTCGTGACGCACTTTTTCGGGAATGTCCGCGAACTTTGAATCGACGACGAACTGCGCAAGTGTCCTGGTGACTTCCATCTGCAATCTCTCCTGGTAATCCCGGTTATTCAATCAACTCGCCGCCGGCGCCGTCATAGGCGGGCGGCGGCAGGTAGTGCGGCAAAGCCTGGATGCGCGCAAACCAGGCGCTCACGGCAGGGAACGGTTTCAGCGATACGCCGCCCTCCGGCGCGAATACCGTATACGAATAGCACGCGACATCCGCGATCGTGGGCCGCTCGACCGCGAGCCAAGCATGCGCCGCGAGCCGTCCTTCCAGAACACCAAGTGCGACCTGCGAAATTGCGTGCGCCTCCTCGAGCGTGCCATGGCCGTGCCAGCGCTTGGCGCGCATCGAACGGGCGCGGCCCAGCCCGTAAAAAATCTCGTTCTGCGCAAGCGCCAGCCATTGCGTGACTTCCGCCTCACCTGCCGCGTCTGCGGGCAGCCATGTTTCCCCGCCATACTTGCGCGCGAGATAAACGAGAATCGCGATCGTGCCCCAGAACGGCCTGCCGTCGTCGACCAGCACGGGCAGCTGGCGCAGCGGATTCATGCGCTCGAACCCGTGCGGCAGGCTATTGCGCTCCTTGCCGACGCGGTGGATCGCGATCTTCTCGTAATCGAGATCCAGGAGCGCCAGCATCAGGCGCGCCTTGTAGCAATTGCCGGACCGCTCGCGATTGTAGAGCTGCAACATTCGTTGTTCGCCGGCGCTAAGTCCGCAAGTACTTGCGTTCCCAATCCTCGACGTCGCCGAGCTGCAGCACTTCGTTGTATTCTTTCATGCTCACCATCCGGTCGCTCACCGCTTTGGTATTGCCGTCGCGCTTCAGCGCATTGACGGCCTCGCGGATGGCGAACACCGCGGAATTGCGCGCGAGCCCGGGGAAGATCGCAATGCGGAATCCCAGCTTTTCGATTTCCGCCGCCGAGAGCGCGCCGAGCTGGCCGCCGCCGTCGATGTTGACGAGACACGGACCATCGACCGACGACGTGATGCGTTTCATATCATCGAGAATGTTCGGGCTCGTCTTGAGCTCGACGAACAACACGTCGGCCCCCGCTTTGCGGAAAGTCTGCACCCGGTTGATCGCATCGTCGAGACCATTGCCCGCTGCTGAATCCGTGCGCGCGATGATGATGAAATCGGGGTCCGTGCGTGCAGCGACCGCGGCTTCGATTTTCTTCGCCGCCTCGGCCAGCTCGATGACGGGACGCGAGCCGGGCAGATGGCCGCAGCGTTTCGGCGCGACTTGATCTTCGATGTGTATCGCGGCGACGCCGGCGGCTTCATATTCGCGCACGGTGTGCCGCACGTTGACCGCATTGCCGTAGCCGGTGTCGGCGTCGCAGATCAGAGGAATGCTCACGCACGCCGATGCGCGATGCGCGTGCTGCGTGAATAGCGTCAGATCGACCAGCCCGACATCGGGCTTGCCGAGCAGCGACGCCGAGACGCCGTTGCCCGTCATGTAGACCGCTTCGAATCCCGCCTGCTCGACGATACGCGCGCCAAGCGCGTCGTAGATGCCGGGTGCGACATCAGGGAACCGCTCGTGAGCCGCGCGCGCAGGCGCTGGCGTGGTGTTTTGGATATTGCGTTCATCGTTTTACCCTCTTCAATTTCTAACGTTCTATGCCAAGCTTCTTTTTCACGGCGTCGAGTTCCTGCATGTCTTTGAGCAGCTGCGCCCTGAAATCGTCCGGCCCCATGAAGCCGTCCAATTGCGTGACCTGGTCGAGGTAGGTTTTCCATTCGGGCGCTTGCTGCGCCTTATGGATCGCCGCTACCAGCCTGTCCAGAACGGGTTTCGGCAGGCCACTCCTGCCCATGATGCCGCGCCACTGGTAGCGCACGACGTTCCAGCCGCGCTCCTTGTAGGTCGGCACATCGGGAAAGTCGGCGAGCCGCCGGTCCGACGAGACTGCGAGCACCCGCACCTTGCCCGACGCGATGAAAGGCTTGACGTTGCCGGGATTCGTCGCCGCCGCGTCGACGTGCCCGCCGGCCACAGCCAGCAGGGTCGGCCCGCCGCCCTTATAGGCGATCCAGTTGACCTTGATTTTGGCCGCCTCGGCGAACACTTCCCACGCCACGCGGTGCGCGCCCATCTGGAACGGGCCGCCAACGTTGAACTTGCCCGGGTTCTGGCGCGCGTATTTGACGAAATCGTCGACCGTCTTGAACGGAATCGACGCCGGCACGATCAGGCCGTACGGGTCGATCTGCGAGCGTGTGATCATCTGCAGATCGTCGGGCTTGAAATTCGCGTTCGGCTCGCCGAACAACGACGCGAGCGTCAGCGTATTGGCCGCGATCAGATAGCCGTCGGCCGGTGCTTTCAACAACTGGTTGATCATGATGATGCCGTCGGCGCCCGTGCGGTTTTCGACGATTACGTTCTGGCCGAGCTCTTTGGTCAGCAACTTGGCCATCACCCGCGCGAAGAGGTCGACCGGCGAGCCGGCTTCCGACCAGCACAACATCGTGACGGGTCGCGTCGGGTAGTCTTGCGCGACAGCCGGCAACGACAAGAATGCAGAGAGCAAACATCCAATCCGAACCAGGTAACTAATCTTCACCACTACTGCTTACTCCTCGTTGAGCCGCCTTCCCCGTCAAAGGGAAGGTTGGGATCGGGATGGGATCAATCGGCACATCAATCGACCCTCATCCCCACCTAAGTCCTCCCCTTGTCCCCAAGGGGATTTGCGTCGCGGCAAAGGGGAGGATGAATACTGCGCTTCTATTTATTTAAGCGGCGGCCTTGATCTCGAAACGGTAGCGCCCGAGTTTTGCCTCGTCGAGCACGACGCCCAGCCCCGGACCCGCCGGCAGCGCAATACTGCCAGACGAAAGATCGAGCTTGTTAGTCACTATGTCGTCGGATGTCTTCAGCGGCCCCACGCATTCGAGTCCATCGATCACGTTGTTCGAGGTCGCGGCGCACATTATTTCCGCCATCGTGTTGATGCCCAGCCCGAATCCATGACCGACGACACAGCGTATGCCCGCGGCTTCGGCGGTCGCGATCATGCGCCGCGTGTTGATGAAGCCGCCCTGCTTCATCACCTTTACCTTGACGATGTCGGCCGCGTCCGCCTTGATAATGCGGATCAGGCTCGCGTGATCGAGCACCGACTCGTCCGCCATGATGGGGATGCCGCCGGATTCGCGCCGCACGCGCGCCATGCCCGCGATGTCGTCGAAAGGCACCGGCTGCTCGAACAGCTGCAGCTTGTACGGCAACACCATACGCGCGAGCTTGATCGACGTATCAGCATCGTAACCGGCATTGGCGTCTATGCGCAGATTGAAGTCGGGGCCGACTGCCTCGCGGATGGCCTTGACGCGGTCGCGGTCGGCTTCGATATTGCCGCCAACTTTGATCTTGGCCGAACGGAAGCCTTTTTTCTGCCACGACACGGTTTCCGCAGCCGCCTGGTCGGGCGGCAGGATGCCAATCCACGCATTGAACATCACGCGCTCTTTCACTGCACCGCCCAGATAAGTGTAGACCGGCACGCCGCACACACGTGCCGTGAGATCGACGCAGGCCATTTCGATGGCGGCCTTGGCATCGTGAAAGCCCTCGACCGCGGGCTCCAGCTTCTGCAATATGCGGTGCACATTGGTCGGGTCCATGCCGACGGCCAGGCCCGCAAGCTTCGTCTGCAGCATGGCAAGGCTGTCCTCGATGGTTTCCATTGAATAGCCGGGCGACGGGTCGATGTTGCCGAGGCCGATGGCGCCACCGGTCGCGGTGATGCGCACGATAGCGCTGCGCTGTATCGATTTGCTCTTGTAGGCGTTCTTGTATTCGCCGACGAGCGGCACTTCGACGCCGAATACTTCGACTCTTTCGATTTTCATCATACGAGACTCCAGTCTGGATGTTTCTGCAGGAAGGCGATCAGGCCGCCCTCGGCGAGGATGCGCTGCACTGCCGGCGGCAATACGGCCACGGTGCGATCGATATTGCGCGCCGCGACAACAACCTTGCCGTGCGCAAGGTCAACCGCGATATCGTCGCCATCCGCGACGCCCGCGATATCGCACTCGACGACCGGCAGCCCGTTGTTGATCGCATTACGAAAGAACTGCCGCCCGAACGCCGGCGCGACGATGGCAGATACGCCCATCAGCTTCATGATGTGCACCGCCTGCTCGCGCGAGGAATTGATGCCAAAATTCTTGCCGGCGACGATTACGTCGCCCGGCTTGAAGCGCGCAGCAAACCCCGGGGCCACATTGTCGTACGCATGTTGCGCGATGTACGCGTTGTCCTTGCCCGGCAGATATTTGCTCGAGCAGTTGATGTCAGTGTTGATGTGCTCGCCGAGCAAACGGGCCTTGCCTTTGATGGTGGCATCCATCAGGCTGCCCGCCATTTGCCGCCCATCACATCGCGCGGATCTGTAATCGATCCGGTCAATGCCGAAGCCGCTACTGTCGCCGCCGAACCAACCCAGATTTCCGATTTGGAATTACCAAGCCGGCCTTTGAAGTTGCGGTTGGCGCTCGATATCGCCACGTCGCCGTCGCCCATGATGAGATGGCCGGTGATGTTGACGCAGGTGCCGCAGCCCGCTGCCTCGACCGACGCGCCCGCCTGCGTCAGCGCTTCGATCAGTCCTTCGCGTGCGGCGCTGAGATAAACCTCGCGCGACGCCGGCGTGATTATCATGCGCACGCCTTTTGCAATGCGCTGACCTTTCAATATGGCGGCGGCCTGCCGGATGTCGTCGAGCCGGCCGTTGGTGCAGGTGCCGATCAGCGCGAAATTGATTTTCTGGCCTTTGACTTCGGGCACGCCGATCACGTCGTCGATCTGGTGGTTGCGCGCGACTTGCGGCGCCAGCGCAGACGCGTCGATTTCGATGCGTTCCGCATAGACGGCATCGGCGTCGGCTTTGACCGCGTTCGGTGCGCGCGCCTTGTGCGCCTTGAGCCAGGCGAAGGTTTTTTCGTCGGCTTCGAGTATCGCGGCCTTCGCGCCCAGCTCGGCGGCATGATTCGACAGCGTCATGCGGTCGTCGATGTCCATCGCGGACACCGCGCTGCCGGTGTATTCGAGCGCGCAGTAGTTGGCGCCCTCGGCACCGAATCGACCGAGCATGGTCAGCGTGATGTCTTTGGCCCATACGCCCGGTTGCAATTTGCCCTTCAATTCGATGCGTATCGTCTCGGGCACGCGGAACCACAGCTTGCCGGTCATCATCACCGCCGACAGATCGGTGCCTTCGACGCCGGTGCCGAACGCGTTGAAAGCACCGTAGGTGACGGAATGCGTATCCGTGCCGACAATCACGTCGCCGCAAGTCAGGTGCCCGCCTTCCGGCATGACCTGATGACAGATGCCGTCGCCAACGTCGTAGAGCACCGCGCCATGCTTGTCCGCGAACTCACGCATATCTCGATGGGTGTTGGCCGCTTCGATATTCGGCGGCGGGGAGTAGTGATCGAGCACGATGGCCGTCTTTGCCGCGAACGGCAACGCGAATTTTTCATTGCCCGCGCCTATCTTCTGGATCATTTTGAGCGCGTTGGACGCGCGCGCGTCGTGCAGCATCGCAAAATCGACGCTGGCCACCACCACATCGCCAGCGCGCACGGGTTTGCCGCCGGCGTGCGCCGCCAGTATCTTCTCGGCGATCGTGTAACCCATCTGTCCTCCGGGATATTGCTGCCTGTGCCGCCAGGAACGCCGCGCCGGACTTCCGCGCAGGCATGAGAGCGCCGATTTTAGCAGGGAATCACAACGCGTTCCGCGCGCGCCGCACTACTCCGGAAGGATCCCGGCCGCCTTCACCACTTTGCCCCATTTATCGTAATCGGTCTTCATATAAGCCGCGAATTCGCGCGGACTGCCGCCGATTGCTTCGGCACCCTCATTGGCAAAACGCGCTTTCACGTCGGCATCGACGAGCATGCGCGCAACCTCGGCGTTCAGCCGGTCGACGATTTCCGCCGGTGTTGCCGGCGGCGCGAACATGCCCCACCACTGGCTCGACTCGAAACCCGGTATCGTTTCGGCGACCGCCGGCACTTCTTTTATCGCTTCCACGCGCTTCAGGCCTGTCACCGCGACTGCGCGCAGCCTGCCCGCGCGTATCTGCGTCAACGCCGTTGGAATCGCCGTGAACAACACTGACACCTGTCCCGCCACCAGGTCGATCACCGCGGGCGGGCCGCCCTTGTACGGAATATGCGTGAGATTGACGTGGGCCTGCAGCTTGAACAACTCGCCGGTCAGGTGACTCAGCGTGCCGCTGCCGTTGGACGCATAGTTGATCGTGCCGGGGCGCGCTTTCGCGAGATCGATCAGGTCTTTCACGACGCGCACCGGCAGCGACGGGTGCACGACCAGCAGATTGGGCGCCGACGCGATCTCGATGACGGGCGAAAAATCGCGCAGCGGATCATAAAGCGGTTTGCGCGTGAGATGCGGCGCAATCGAATGCGTGCTCGACGACGTGACCAGCAGCGTGTAGCCGTCGGGCGCAGCACGCGCGACCATGTCCGAACCTATCATGCCGCCCGCGCCGGAACGATTGTCGACGATGACCTGCTGGCCGAATACCGCGCCGAGCTTTTGCGCGAGCGCCCGCGCGAAAAGATCGGTGCCGCCGCTCGGCGGAAACGGCGCCACGACACGGATCGGTTTAGCGGGATAATTCTGTGCAAAGGCCGCCGGCGGCATGATCGCCAGGGCACTGCCGAACCCGAAGATTGCGATGAATTTTGCGGTGTTCACCCGGCGCCTCCTCGCGTTCTGCATCACCTGAGCTAGTTCATGCCCCACAGCTTCGACTCCCGTCCGCTGTCCGACCAGACACCCTGCTCGCGGCGCTGCTTGCGGCGCTCTTCGTGCCAGCGCCGGTAGGCAACGTTCTCCGGGTTGGTGACGGTATCGCTCTCAAGCATTTTGGCCGCCTGCCGCGCCTCGACCGGCCGCGCTCCGCCCGCAACGGGATAATCAAATAACTGGAGCGTGGGGCCGATAAGCGCCTCGAGCGCTGCGACGTCGGACGCAGGCAGGCGGGTGCGGTACATCCCGCAGAATTGCGTGGAAATCGGTCGCGCGGTTTTTGCATGCAATGGATGCTCGCTCCACGCTCGCGCCGACGGCGTGTCGTGCGGTGCCAGCATGCGCTGATCGAACGGCTCGCCGATAAACCCGCACAGTTTCCGGATCGTGCTTTCCGGCGCTGCGCACAGATCTTCATAGCGTATTTCCAGAAATGCGGCGGCCGGCAAATCGCGCGCGAAATCGCGCACCGACAGCACGTAGCGCTGCCACAGGTAAGCGCCCGAATAGACCGCATAGGGCCACAGCAGTGAATCGGATATGTCGATCGCCTGATCGCGGCCGTCGCGCACGATGTGGATGAACTGTGCGTTCGGATACAGCGCGCGTATCTCATCCATCCAGAAACTGTTGCGCGGCGTCTTCTCGCCCCAGCGCGGCTTGTCTTCCGACTTCGCGTATGCGCGATGCAGCGCCGCGTACAAACCGCCGAACGTCTGTTCGTCAGCGGCAGCAACCAGTTCGGCCGCTGCCGGCTTGATCGGCCATTTGCCGACGGTGGGCGTGGCAAGCATGTCTTCCGCGAGCGCCAGCAGGTTGGCCGGCTGGCGCAAATCGCCATAGCTATAAAGGTAGGGATAAACGAGATCGAACAGCCAGTCGGGCGGCGGCACCGCCAGTCGCGGATGCGCGTTGAGTATCAAACGCAGCAGCGTCGAGCCCGAGCGCGGCGCGCTGACGATGAATACCGGTTTGTCGTGAGTCCTCATCGAGATGCCCCGGATCAGCGGCGCTGCGACAGCTTGCGCACGAGCTTTTCATCGACGGTGAGCCCGAGGCCCGGCGTGTCGGGCATCACCAGCTTCTTGTTCTTGAGAACGACACCGCCTTCCTTGATCGGCTGGTCCTTGATGCGCAACTGGTAGTCCATGCCGGGGTCACAGCCGACCAAACGCACCGCAGCGTGCAGATGGCCGGTTGCCGTATCAAGCAATGCGCTGCCCTGCGTCCAGTCGATGCGTACAGGCAGGTTCGCGGCTTCGGCGATACGCATCATCTGCAGCGCCTTGTAAAAGCCGCCGCACTTGCCGAGCTTGAGGCTCACCATGTCGGCGGGCTTTTCGGATGCAATCTGTATCATCGTCGCGAGATTCTGGATCGCTTCGTCGGCGACGACTTTCTGCGGTATTGCCGCAGTGATCGCAGCCAGGCCTTTCAGGTCGTAGAACGGCACCGGCTGCTCGATCGCAACATTCGCGACGCCCGCGAAACGCCGGGTGAAAATTTCGATCGTGTCCTTGGCAGTGCCCCACATCTGGTTGGGATCCGCGATGACCAGCATCTCGCCTGGCACGACTTCGATCATCGCTTCCAGCCTGTCCGCGTCGGCATCCAGCGACTCGAGGTGCCCGGTCATTTTCGGCTCGAAGCAGGTATAGCCTTTGGCGATCAGCTTCAGCGCGTGCTCGGCCATGCGCTTCGGCTCGGCGCGCGGCATGGTGGCGAGCTGGCCGAATGTTTTCTGAAACGCTCCACCCAGCAGGTTGTAGATCGGCTGTCCCGAAGCCTTACCCATGATGTCGTAGAGCGCGATGTCGATGGAACTGCGCGCGCCCGCATTGCCCTGCAGGAACAGATGATCGAGCGCCGAATGGATGGCGCCGATCTGGAACGGGTCCTTGCCCATGATCGTGCGGCCGAACAACGCGACCGTCGCGAGGATGCCGGCCTGGGTTTCGCTCGTTACCGGATGCGCGCACGCTTCGCCCCAGCCGACGATGCCTTCGTCGGTGGAGATTTTGACGAAGACATTTTCTTTGTATTGAATGTTGGCGAACCAGCCCTCGCGCGCGTGCACCATGCTGCCTTTTTTCTTGCTGCTGCCGAACAGCGCGTGATATTCGTCGGTCGGCTCGTACCAGACCGGTATTGCCTCGACTTTCGTGATCTTCATGGTCTCCTCCGATGTTTTCTTTTAGTAGCTGGTCGGCCAGTTGGCCAGCCGGTGCTGGCCGACGCCGTTAGTCAATCTCAGCGTGTGCGTATCGAGCATTTCCTTCAGGTACTCGCGCGTCTCGCGCGGGTCGAGTACTTCCTTGACGCCGAACACTGCGGCGAGATCGTAGGCAGAGCCGTGGCGCGCCATTTCCGCGAGCAGCACGCCGAATTTTTCCGGATCGTCTTCCTCTTTCACTCCGTGCACGACCGTAACCGCCGTGCGCGGATTCATGAAGCTGACTTCGGTCGTCCACCATGCGGCGATTTCGTCGGCGATACCTGCACCACCCATATTGATGAAACCGCGGCCGTAGCTTTTGCGCAGGATGATGCTGATCCTGGGCACGCTGACCTGCAGCAGCGCGTTCATCCAGTTGATGACCTTGCCGATCACGCCGCGTTTTTCCGCGTCAGGCCCGATGAGGAAGCCGGGCTGGTCCTGCAGGAACACGAGCGGAATGTTGTAGCAGTCGCACAGCACTATGAAATCGGTCGCCTTGCTGCAAGCGTCGGCCTCCATCGCGCCGCCCTTGAATTGCGGATTGTTGGCAATCACGCCGACCGGCTTGCCATCGATACGCACGAGAGCGGTCGTGAGGCTGCGGCCGAATCTTTCCTTGATTTCGAAAAAGCTCCCGGTATCGGCGATCATGCGTATCACTTTGCGCACGTCGTACACCTGCGCCTGCGACTCGGGTACCAGATCGAGTATGTTTTTAATCGCATCGTCGGAACCCGCAGGCACTTCCGCCACCGGCGGCGGCTGGCGGTTATTGGTCGGCAGGTAACCGAGAAAACGTTTGATCGCATTTATTGCCTGCTCGTCGGTGTCGACGACCATGTCGGCGAAACCCGAATGCTCGGCAAGCACCTGCCAGCCACCGAGCTCTTCCGGCGTGACTTCGCGGCCGAGCGCCATCGAAACTACGCGCGGACTCGCCACTGCCATCACCGCGCCTTTGCGCATCACGCAAAAGTCGGCGCAGCACGCGTGCCATGCTGCCGAGCCGAACGCATTGCCGAGTATCGCCGCGGCCCACGGCGCCTCGCGCGTGCGCAGGAAACGGTTGCCTTCGACGTTCATGCCCATGCCTTCGCCCATGATGTCGGGCATGCGCACGCCGGTCGACTCGCCGAGAAAGACCACGGGAAAGCCGCGGCGCCCGCTGGTGTCCTTGACGTGCGACATCTTGCGGTTGTTGGTGTAGCTCGACGACGAGCCCTTGACCGTGAAGTCATAGCCGACCACGCCGACGCGCCTGCCTTCAAGTTTGCCGAAGCCGGTGATCTTGCCGTCGGCCGGCGTCGATTCGCGCATTTCCGGAATATAGGAAACACCGAACAGGCCCGACTCGCGGAACGTGCCGGGATCGAGCAGCAGGTCAATGCGCTCGCGCGCGCTCAGTATCCCGTCCTGACGGCGCCGGGACAATTTGCGCTCGCCGCCCATCGCCTGCGCGACATGCGTGCGCGCCTCATGCTCCCTGATGCGGTCGCCGAACTTGACGCCGCCTTCTGACTCAGCGTTCGTCGAGCCGAAGAAACCTCCGGGGTTGGAGTCCGGTATAGCTGGAACTCGGGTGGATCAAGCGGTTGTTGCCGCGCTGCTCGCCGACATGCGCGATCAGCCCCGGCAACCGGGCGAGGAAAAACATCGGCGGGAACAGGCCGACCGGCAGACCGCATTTTTCATAAATGATCGCCGTGTAGTAATCGAGGTTGGCGAACATCTGGCGCTCGCGCATCAGCACGTCCTCGATGCGCGCCGCAATTTCGTAGAGGACGGGCGTGCCCGCCTGCTCGCACAGCTTCTGCGCCCACGGCCGGTTGATTATATTGCGCGGGTCCGATTTGCTATACGCGCGCTGGCCGAATCCCGGAATGCGCGCCTTCTTCGCCAGCATGTCCAGCACCGCGGCCTCCGCCTCGCCGGCAGATTTGAATTGCGAGATGAACCGCAAAACCGCTGCGTTTGCGCTGCCGTGCAGCGGTCCTTTCAACGTCGAGATTGCCGCGACGAAAGATGAATACGCGTCTGACAACGTCGATGCGGCGACCCGTGCCGCAAAGGTCGACGCATTGAAATCATGTTCTGCATAGACAATCAACGACACTTCTATCGCGCGCCGGCGCAGCGCATCCGGCGGCGTGCCGTGCAGCAGTGTCAGCAAATTGCCCGCGACGTCAGGCTCACTGCTGCCGGTTTTCACGGCCTTGCCGCCATGGTGGCGGTGATGCCAGTAGAGCAGCGCGGTCGGCAGGCAGGCCATCACGCGCTCGCCGACTGCGGCAAGTCCGTGTTCTTTGGTTTCCGGCTCGAGGCTGCCCAGCACCGAGCAGGCAGTGCGCAATACGTCCATCGGATCGGCTTCTGCAGGCAGCTGATCGAGCACTGCGGCCAACGGCGCCGGCAGCGCGCGCAGTCCAGCGATACGCTGCCGGTATTCCTCCAACTGAGCGCTGGTCGGCAGATCGCCCTTGACCAGCAGGTAGGCGACCTCTTCGTAGCCGGCCTCGCTGGCCAGGTCTTCAATCGCGTAGCCGCGGTAATACAGGCGGTCGGACTGCTTGTCGGCAAGGCACACCTTGGTCTCGTCGACCACGACGCCATCCAGCCCCCGTGCGATTGCGTTCATGCCCCCTCCGATAATTATTGTTTGTGCTGTACTGCATGCATTGCACCAGAAGCGCGCCGGCCGGTCTGTCTCCGCGGCGACAGTTCGTGAATTAGTATTACTATCTGCATCGGATAAACGGGCGGAGCACGAAACTTGAGCGTTACCTCGACGGACTTTCTCGGCCAGTTGACGGCCGGCGACCGCGAAGGATTGCTGCGGCTGGCGAAACTCCGTTCGTTCCCGCGCGGCCAGTTCGTATTCCGCGTGGGCGAGCTCAAGCGCGGCGTCTACGTTCTGCTGTCGGGACGCCTCAAGTTTTTCCGCCTCACGCCGGACGGCCGCGAAGTGATTCTGTGGTTCTGCTTTCCGGGCGAGATCTTCGGGCTCTCGGAGGTTCCTTCCCGCAGCGGGCGCCGCGTCAATGTGCAGGCTTGCGCGGACGCGGAAACGGCGGTCATTTCCGACGCGATGTTCAACCGCTACCTCGACACGCACGCCAGCGCCGCGCGCATGTGCCGCCGCACCATGGCCGCGCGCATGGGCATGCTGACCAATACGCTCGTCAACCTGGTCGCCAACAGCGCATCGGTGCGCGTGGCGAAACTAATCCTGCATCTGGGATTGCACCATGGGACACGCGAAGGCGACTCGATCGACCTCGGGATGCCACTCAGCCATCAGGAAATCGGCAACATGGCAGGCGTCAACCGGCAAACCACGACGCGCGTGCTCGGGGATTTAAGCCGGCGCGGCATAGTGCGCATAGCACGGCGCCGTGTCCGCATCGAAAACGAAACGGCACTGCATAAACTCATTCATTCCGAAGCGGACTGAGCGGGCCGGCTTCCTGCCGGGCCCGCACCTGGCCTGCCTTAATCCGTCTCAGCCTTTAATGCCCGCCATGCGCTTGATCGCATCGACGAACAGATCGCCGTCGGTGCCCAGCACGATGACCTGCACGCCCCGTTGGGCGACGCGCTTGCCGTATTCAACTTGGAGATTGTTGCCGATCAGCGTCATCGCATACTTGCCATGGCGACGCACAGTTGCCACCACTTGATCGAGCGCGGCGCTCATTTTCGGATCGTCGAAATCCGCGCCGGGCACGCCGAGCGAGATCGACAAATCAGTCGGCCCGAGGAAAAACACGTCGAGACCCGGCATTGCCGCCAGTGTTTCGAAGTCTGCGATGGTTGCGCTCTCTTCGAGCAGCGGAATCGCCATGACTTCGCGGTTCGCACGCTCCGCGTATGCGTCCCAGCCGCCGCGCACATAACCGGCCGCGCGTGTGATCTGGCACGCGCCGCGCTCGCCATCCGGCGCAAACTTCATCGCCTTCAGCAATTCGGCGCTGTTGTCGCGGTTCGCGTGCGGCAGCACTATGCCCGCGGCGCCAAGGTTGAGCAGCTTTTTAATCAGCGGCGCGTCGACGTCCGGCACGCGCACGAAGGGTGTGATGCCGGCCGCGTCGGCAGTGCGTATCAGATGCGCGGCGCGGTCGAGATCGAGCGCGCTGTGCTCCATGTCGATGATGACGAAGTCGAGACCGGTCGCCGCCATCATCTCGACCACCATGGGGCTGCCAGTGAACAACAGCATACCGGTGACAGTCTTGCCGTCGCTTAAAAGTTTTCGGATGCGGTTTTGCATGGCGATGGATGCGACCTGTGTGGATATTGCGAAGGAAGGCGGCGAGATTACCGCGCGCGCATCGGCAGGGTCAAGGCGTTCGGGACGACGTCAACCGAACTTTATCTTCATCACCAGCACTGGGCCCGCCAGCACCAGCGTGACCGCGTTGCCGATGATGACGGGCCAGGACGCTATCAGCACACCCATACACGAGCCACAACGCCACGCCCAGCGTGAACACGCAATACATGCCGAGCGAAATGTCGTCCGCCTTGCGGCTCTTCCACGCTTTCAGGATCTGCGGCACGAAAGCGACTGTCGTCAGGATAGCGGCAATGAATCCGATATACGTAGCGGGATAGTTCATCATTCAATGGTTTTGTTGTGCGGGATGGCACGGCGGGATTATATTAACTGAAGACCCGGCAAAGATAAGGCGGCCGGTCTCCTGAAAATTCGAACAATGCCGGTCCTGGAGGAATGCACTATGTGCGAGTCAGACAACCCCGCTGCGCTGCGTGCATGAATCGCGCGCTCTACGTTACCGGCTTGTTGTCATCGCTGGCGATTGCGTTCACGGCCGCTGCGCAAGCTGGCGCCTATCCCGATAAAGTCGTGCGCTGGGTCGTGCCCTATGCCGCTGGCGGCGGCACCGACGTCATCGCCCGGCCGCTGGCGCTTGCGATGGGAGACCTGATGGGGCAGCCCGTCGCCTATGACAATCGCGGCGGTGGCAATGGACTGATCGCGGGTGAAATCGTCGCGCGCGCCGCACCCGACGGCTACACGCTGCTCGTCGGCAGCCCGGCAGTGATGACCGCCAATCAGAACCTCTACGCGAAGATGCCGTTCGATCCGCTGCGCGACTTCGTTGCCATCACTAAATTCGCGAGCGTGCCCAACTTATTGATTGCGCATCCGGCGCTGCCTGCGCGCACGGTGCAGGAGCTGATCGAATTCGCGAAAACCAATCCGGGCAAAGTGAACTGGGCATCGTCCGGCATCGGCTCCGGCGGCCATCTCGCCATCGAACTGGTGCAAAGCAAGGCCGGCATCAAGGTCGTGCATATTGCTTACAAGGGCGCAGGGCCGGCGCTGTTTGCCGTTATCAGCGGCGACGCGCAACTGATGTTCGGCGGCCCGGGCGTATTTCTGCCGCAGTTGAAAGCCGGCCGCGTGCGCGCAATGGCGATTGGCAGCCTGCAGCGCATTCCGATTCTGCCTGACGTGCCGACGCTCAACGAATCTGGTTTGCCCGGCATGGAAACGGGCTCATGGTACGGCCTGGTCGCGCCTGCCGGCACGCCCGCCCCCGTCATCAAGTCCATTCATGCGGCAGCGGTCAAAGTATTGAGCATGCCGGAAACCGCAGCGCGGCTCGCGACCGACGGCGCAATCGTATCCGGCAATACGCCCGGGCAGTTCAAGGAAGAGATACGCGTCGAAGCCGCAATGTGGGCGCGCGTCATCAAGCAGGCCGGGATCAAGCTCGATTAGTTGTCTCTCGCGCGCTTGCGGTCACGAATTGGCGACGCGGGATGGTTTGTGCTATTAACGCGGTTCCGCTTTTCGCAGGAAAACCGCAATGGCCGACAGCCAGGAAAAATCGCTCACAGCGTACGTCGCCGAATTCATCACGCGCACACGCACCAAAGAAATTCCCGCCGATGTGATGCACCTCGGCAAGCGCTCCATCCTCGACGGTATCGGCCTGGCGCTGGCCGGCAGTGTTGCCGAATCCGGCCGCATTGTGCGCGCACATCTGAAGTCGCTGGGCTGCGATGTATCGAAAGGCTGCACGCTCATCGGCACCCGCATGAAAATGCCCGCACGGTTCGCGGCCTTCGCCAACGGCATTGCGATACACGCCGACGACTTCGACGACACACAGCTTGCCGTCGCCAAAGACCGCGTTTACGGCCTGCTCACGCATCCGACCGCGCCGGCGCTGCCGCCGGTACTCGCGCTCGGCGAGCGCGACGGCAAATCGGGGCGTGAAGTGCTGACCGCTTATCAAATTGCGGTGGAGGTCGAAACCAAGCTGTCCGAAGCGATGAATCCGCGCCACTATCAAGACGGCTTCCATAGCACCGCCACTGTCGGCAGCATTGCCGCCGGCGCAGGCGCCGCGCGGTTGCTGGGTTTCAACGTCGAGCAGACGCGCCGCACGTTGAGCATTGCCGCGAGCCAGGCCGCGGGCCTGCGCGAGAATTTCGGCACCATGATGAAACCGTTTCACGCCGGCCGCGCATGCGAAAGCGGCGTGATCGCGGCGGAATTCGCACAGCTCGGGTTCACCGCGACACCGATCATCCTCGAAGCGGGCCGCGGCTTTTTCAAAGCGGCAGGCGGCGGCTACGACGCGGCTTCTATTGATGGCAAACTCGGCAATCCATGGTCGTTCGCGTTTCCCGGCGTATCGATCAAGCCGCATCCGAGCGGCTCGCTCACGCATCCGGGGATGGGCCTCATGCTCGATCTCATCGTGCAGCACGACATCCGGCCGGGGGAAGTCAGGAAAGTCGCCGTCGGCGTCAACCGCCAGAACGTGAACGCGCTCATCCATAACCGGCCGGCCAACGAGCTACAGGCGAAATTCAGCATGCAGTTCTGCATGGCGATCCTGTTGCTGCGGCGCAAAGCCGGCCTCGCGGAATTCACCGACGAAGTGGTCAAGCGCGCGGATGTAAAGGCCCTGATAGAAAAAATCGACTATGGCGTGCATCCAGTGGCGGAAGCTGCGGGCTATGAAAAGATGACTACCCTTATCGACATCGAACTGGCCGACGGCCGAAAAATCAGCGGCAGTGCCGACTTCGGCAAAGGCAGCCCGACCAATCCGATGAGCGATGACGAGCTCGCCGACAAGTTCCGTGAGTGCGCGGCGTGGGGCAATCTGCCGCATGACAGCGCGGAAAAAATCATCGACATGGTCTTCGCGCTCGAGAAGCTGAAGAGCATCCGCGAGCTTACGAAGCTGCTGCAGACCGGCGCGCGCGCTAAACCGGCGGCAAAAAAGAACAAAACGCCGGCACGCAATCGCGGCTCCAGCAAAGGCCGCCGATGAGCGCCCTGCCCCGAATTGGCCTCATGCTCGGCGACATGACCGGCATAGGCCCCGAAATCAGCGCCAGGGTCCTGGCGTCGCGCATGTTCAAGCCGCTGGCCCGCATCGTTGTGATCGGTGACGCTAGAGTGCTTGCCCTCGGCGCCAAAGATGCCGGCGTCCAACTCAAGTGGAAAACCTACGCCGACGTCGATGCGATCGACTGGTCGCGCGACGAGGTGCCGCTCATCGATCTCGGCAATATTGATCCGGCCGCCATCAAGCGCGCGGAGATGTCGCCGGTTTCGGGCAAGCTGACGGGCGACACGCTGAAGTTCATGATAGATCTCGCGCTGGCCGGCAAGCTCGACGGCATCAGCTTCGCGCCGCTCAACAAAGGCGCCATGCACAAAGGCGGCTGGAAATATCACGACGAGCACCAGATGTTCGCCGCGCTGACGCAGCACGCGGGCTTCTTCGGCGAGATGAACGTGATCAAGGAATTCGCGACTTTTCGCGTCACCTCGCATGTCGCGTTGCGCGAGGCCATCAACATGATCTCGCCGGAACGCATCACGTCGGCTATCAATCTCGCCGATGCGACGCTGCGCGCGACTGGCATCGCTGCGCCGCGCATCGCGGTTGCGGCGCTGAATCCGCACGGCGGCGAGAACGGACTGTTCGGTGACGAGGAAATCCGCATCATCCGCCCGACGGTGGACGCCGCGCGGACAACCGGCATCAACTGCGTCGGGCCGGTCTCATCGGACGTGATATTCCTGAAAGCGCTGAAAGGCGAATACGACGGCGTCGTGATGATGTATCACGACCAGGGACAGATCGCGACCAAGCTGCTCGGCTTCAACAAAGGCGTGACGGTGACAGCGGGACTGAAAACCGTGTTCACCACGCCGGCCCACGGTACCGCGTTCGATATCGTCGGCCAGGGCAAGGCGGACACCGGTGCGCTGGAGCAGGCATTGCGGATTGCGACGAAGATGGCCGCCGCACGGCTAAAGCATTAGCCACCGAGGACACCGAGGACACAGAGTAAAAACAAACCCGTACCCTATGATTTTCTGATTTATTGCATCTCTCTGCGGTCTCTGTGGCGAGTTTTTTTGCATCTGCCTTAAACCGCCGCGGCGATGGCGTCGCCCATTTGACTGGTCGAAGCTTGGCCCCCGAGATCGCCAGTCAATGCTTTGCGTTCGCGGATGATCTTGTCGATGGCTTTGTCCATCAACTTCGCCGCCTCGACTGCTTTGGGCTCGGCGTGTTTGCGGCCCAGCCATTCGAACAGCATCTGGCCGGATACGATCATCGCGTAGGGATTCGCGATATTTTTTCCTGCGATGTCGGGCGCCGAGCCGTGCGTCGCCTGCGCCATCGCGCGATCGGGACCGGCCGACAATCCCGCTGCAAGGCCTAGGCCGCCGACCAATCCTGCAGCGGCGTCCGATAAGATATCGCCGAACGTGTTGGTCGTGACAACGACGTCGAAATCCTGCGGCTTCATGACCAGTTTCGTAGCGAAAGTGTCGACGAGCACCTCGTTGTATGCGACGTCCGGAAATTCCTGCGCGACTTTGCGGCATTCTTCGGCGAACATGCCACAGCCCAGCTTGAACACCGTGTTCTTGTGCACCGCGGTGACTTTCTTGCGCGGACGCGTGCGCGCCAGCTCGAACGACGCGATTGCCACCTTGCGCGACGCCTGACGCGTAATTACGCGCACCGAGATCGTCATGTCAGGCGACGGCCGGAATTCTCCTGAGCCTTCGAACACATTGCGGTCCGGGGGAAAACCTTCGTTGTTCTCGCGCACGATGATGAGATCGACGTCCGGATACAGCGCCGGCAGGCCTGGCAGCGATTTCGACGGCCGGATATTCGCGAACAGGTCGTAATTCTTGCGCAGGATCGGATGGGGATTGATGGCGTTGGGATTGTCTTTCGGATAAGCCTGATGTCCGATCGGACCCAGCACCCAGCCATCGAGCGTAAAAAGTTTCTCGAGCGTGCCGGGTGGCAGCGTGTAGCCGAGATTGTCGAGAGCCGTCTTGCCTATCGGCATCGGGAACCATTCGATTTCGAGGCCGGTCTTACGTGCCGCGGCCTGCATGACTTTGATTGTTTCGGGCACGACTTCGAGTCCGATGTCGTCGCCTTCGAGGATGCCTATCTTCAATGCACGATTCATTGCCACGCTCCAGATATTTTTTTATGACGTCCGTGCCTGACGCAGTGCAACGTCCGCCGGCCGCAAACCGACCGGTATAATAGTCGAAACAACGAGGAGAGGAACACTGCATGAAGTTCTCAGGACTGATCACCGTCGCAACGCCGCTCGCATTGATCGCGTTGCAGACGAGCACTCCGGCCGCCGACTATCCGTCCAAACCCGTACGCATGCTCGTCGGCTTCGCTGCAGGCGGCGGCACCGATACTACAGCCCGCGCGATCGCGCAACCACTGTCGGAAGTGCTCGGGCAGCAGGTCGTCGTCGACAACCGTCCCGGCGCGGCCGGCAACATCGCGACGGAAATCGCCGCGCATTCGGTGCCTGACGGCTACACGCTGCTCATGGGTACGATCGCCGCCCTCGCAATCAACCCCAGCCTCTACCAGAAACTGCCATTCGATCCGGTCAAGGATTTCGAACCGGTCACGCTGGCCGTGTCGTCGACCAACGTGCTCGTCGTGCACCCGACGGTCGCCGCGAAAAACGTGAAAGAATTGATCGCGCTCGCGAAAGCGCAGCCGGACAAAATCACCTACGGGTCATCGGGCATCGGCGGCGCCGGCCATCTCGCCGGCGTCCTCTTTGACCAGCTCGCGGGCACGAAAACCGTGCATGTGCCGTATAAAGGCGGCGCGCCCGCGATGATCGCGCTCATCAGCGGCGAAGTGCAGATGGTATTTTCGACTGCGGAAACCGCAGTGCCGCAGATGAAGTCCGGCAAAGTCCGCGCGCTGGGCGTAACGACCGCGAAACGCACTGCGCTACTGCCGGACGTACCGACGATCGCCGAAGCCGGCCTGCCCGG
>JANYDM010000069.1 GCA_025363575.1 Betaproteobacteria bacterium
ACGCCGGCCAATGCCGTGTTGTGATAGCCGCGCCGGGCCGATTCCGGATGCATCGCTGCAGCGATGCGGCACATTACGTCGTAGCCGCAAACTACTGCGGCTATGATCTCGCGGGCACTGCTGCCGCGCTGCTGCGCCACGGCCATCACGGCCGGGAATATGACACCTGACGGGTGTGCCGAGCCCTGGGTATGCCCATCGTCGAAATCGAGCCCATGGACGTTGGCGCCCGTCACGAGCGCAGCATTCGGCGGCGACAGCGTCGCGCCATGTCCGATCACGCTGGAAATCCGCGTGGCATCGTTCTCCTCGAAATAAGAGAGCAAAGCCTTCGATACGGGCATGGCAGCGCCCGATATCGCG
Organism: Betaproteobacteria bacterium; assembly: GCA_025363575.1. The sequence continues at coordinate 364 of JANYDM010000069.1, forward strand.
CAGGTCATGAAATCCAGCATCGTGCGCTTGTAGGCATGCACGGCGTCCGCCGGCAGCTTATCGAACGTGATGGCCGCTGCATGCGCGGCCAGTCTCCTGCTCGCATCTACGCTGATATTGTCGGTCGCGGTATCCATTGATCACCTTTCATTCTTGTTTGTTGCCTTGCCAGGCTCAGCTTCGTGAGCCGGTTTTAACCACAAGTCCATCGACGGCAATTGCACCATTGCCCTCCGCCTTGACGATCAGCGGATTAATTTCCGCTTCAGTGACCGCACTGCCCCCCTCGACACACGCAAGTAGCGACAGGGCGCGCACCGCCCGCGCCAGCGCCGCACAATCACCGCGCGGCAGATTGCGATAACCGCTAAGTATTGCAAGCTCCGCGAGCTCATCGATCATTTCCATGGCAGTGCCTACGCTGACCGGCGCCAGACGCACGCTGAAGCTGCGCTTGAGTTCCGCCATGACGCCGCCCATGCCGAGCAAAACAGTCGGCCCTACTTCCGCATCGTTGCTATAGCCGAGAATGACTTCGGCCAGCCCGCGTTCCATCCGCTGAACAAGCACACCGTCCACTTTGGCATGCGGAAATCCGATGGCGGCTGCGGCGAGTAAATCTTTCGCGGTTGCCTGCACGCTTGCCTGCTCGACATTGAGGCGCACCATGCCGGCATCGGTTTTATGCAGGATGTCCGCCGACAACAACTTGAGCGCGTAAGGCCCCGGCATTTTGACCGGCTGAGCCGGTTCAGTCAGCACCACGCTTTGGGCGCAATCGATGCCGAGCGCCGCGAACAATTCGAGCGATTGCCGCTCGTTCAGGTTTTGCGAGCTACCGGCCATCAGCAACTTCTCCGCGGCAGCAGTCTCACCGACTTCCGCCGTCGTGTCTTTCGATGGCGCCTGCCAGTTGAGATAGGTATTGACGGCGTCGGCGCAGGATTCCGGGGTGCGGAAGCTCGCAACCCCGTGCGCCTGCAGCAGCAGCAGCCCGTCATCCGCACGCGGCGCGAGATAGACAGCCAGCGGTTTCGTTTTCGGTTCCGCTTTGAGCACGCGATCCTTGATCACGTCGGGATTCGTCATCGAGCTCGATCCGATGACGGACACGACGGCATCACAGTGATCGGAGGCGAGCAATGCGGACAATATCGCGGTATAGGCGCCGCGATCGCTGCCGCCCATCGGAATGTCGGTAATTACCGCGTCGTTGACTATGATGCCCTGCCCTTTAAGTATTTCCATGACCGCGGGCGTCGGCGGCACCACGTCCGCCCCGAGCACACCGAGACGGTCAGCGACCATCGCTGCGGCGCCGCCGGTGCCGGTGACAACCGCAACACGCCTGCCTTTGGACGGACGTTTACCCAGCACGAGCTGCGGCAACTCGAACAGCGTCTCCAGCATGTCCACGCGCATGATGCCGTGGGCACGAAAGAAGGCTCGCGCCGTGTCGTCGGTGCCTACCATAGCACCCGTGTGAGATGCCGCGGCGCGGCGGCCAACGTCGGAGCGACCCAGCTTGTACGCGATGACCGGTTTGCCTTTCTCGAATGCGCGTCGCGCCGCGCGCGCGAGATTCGCAGAATCACGGAAGGTTTCGAGAAACAGCAGGATCGCGCCGGTCTCCGGATCGTCGACGAGCTGATCGGCGATTTCGCCGACGCCGAGATCGCATTCGTTGCCAAGCGACACGAGCTTGGAGAAGCCGAGTCCGCGCGCCTGTCCGCGCGTAATCAGCGTGCCCAGCATGCTGCCGCTTTGCGAAATCACGCTCAAAGGGCCGGGCTTGAGCTCGACCTGGTCGATTACCGCATTCACAGTGAGCGGCGTCTTGCCAGGCACGTTAATGATCCCCATGCAATTGGGGCCGATAAGGCGCATTCCCGCCGCGCGCGCTTTCGCCACCATGTCGCGCTGCATCCTTTCCCCGGCCGGTCCGATTTCGGCGAAGCCCGCGCTGAAAATCGTCGCGACCGGGATTTTGAGTTCGCAGCACTGATCGATGACTTGCGACACGGCCGGGGCGGGCACCATGATGAAGGCATGATCGATCGGGCCCGGCGCCGCGCGCAGATCGGGATACGCGCGCTCGCCCATGATCTCATCGCGCCCCGGATTAATCGGCAGCACGCGCCCCGCATAGCCATGCGCGCGCAGGAAACGCTGCGGCCGCGCATTGTTCTTTTTTACATCGGCGGAGGCGCCGACCAGCGCGACGCATTTCGGCGCAAACAGCGCCTCGAAAAAACTTCCTTTGCTCATTTTCAAATCACCTTCGAATCAATCGATGTGTATGCGGGCAGCCTGCACGACCTTTGCCCACTTGGCTATTTCGGACTTGATGAAACCGGCGAATTCCTCCGGCGTGGTCGGCGTGGGCAGCGCGCCGTCCTGCGCGAAACGTTCCCGCACGCCCGGAGATTTCAAAATGCGCACGATCTCGGCATTCAGGCGATCGACTATCGCGCGCGGCGTGCCGGCAGGCACCAGTATCCCGTTCCACGAGCTCGCGTCGTAGGCCGGCAATCCCGCTTCTGCGAACGTCATCACTTCCGGCAATGCCGCGGAGCGCTGCACGCCTGTAATCGCAAGCGCGCGCACTCGGCCCGCCCTCACGTGCTGAGCGGTAATGAGTGGAGTGCCGAACAATGCCTGCACTTGCCCCGCGATCAACTCGTTCAAGGCCGGTGGCGCCCCTTTATACGGAATGTGGACGATATCTATGCCGGTCACCAGCTTGAGCAACTCGCCCGCCATATGGCCGGAGCCGCCGGGGCCCGATGACGCGTAGTTGATTTCACCCGGCCGCGCTTTCGCGAGCGCGATGAATTCGTCGACAGTCTTCGCCGGCAGCGACGGATGCGTCATCAGCATAAGTGGCTGGCGCGTCGTCAGCGTGACAGGCTGGAAATCCTTGACCGAATCGTAAGGCGGATTCTTGTGCACTGAAGGCGCCACACCGAAAGTCGTGATGCCGCCGAGCAGCAACGTGTAGCCATCGGCGGGAGCGCGGGCCGCCAGCGTTGCGCCTATCATGCCGCCGCCGCCCGGACGGTTGTCGATTACGACGTTTTGCCCCATTGCATCCGTGAGACCCTGGCCCATGGCGCGGGCGACTATGTCGGTCGGCCCCCCGGCCGGGAACGGCAGGATCAATTTCAGCGGCTTGCTCGGATACGCCTGACCCCATGCCACGTCGGCAAACAGGGACACAGCAACGCACAGCGCTGATTTGAGCTTGCTCCTCACTTACGGTTCTATCTCTTAGCTTGCTGCTTTCGGCGGGCGTTGCGAGAAGCGCCGCTCGAATATGATTTCGCCCAGCCGGTTCTTCAGCATCTCCAGCGAACCGCCCGCGATCATCCAGCCGCGGGAACGGCGGAAGCAGTATTCGACGAGCGTCTCGCGCGTATAGCCGAGGCCGCCCATGCACTGCATCGCTTCGTTGCAGATATCGAAACCCGCTTTATTGCAAAAGAGCTTCGCGATGGTCGTTTCGTCGGCGGCGGGAAATCCGCGGTCGGCATTGGTTGCAGCGCGGTACAGCAGTAACTGCGCCGCGTCGAGCTGTATCTTCATCTCGGCGAATTTCCACTGCAGACCCTGGAATTCACACAGGGGCCGGCCGAACTGTTTGCGTGTCATCACGTATTCCCGCGCCAGGTTGTAGCAGTAGCGGCCGTAGGCGAGCGAGCGCGACGCATTGCCTATGCGCTCCGCGTTGAAACCGCTGATCTGCTTCTTGAAGCCGCCGGCCGGCAGCAGCACGTCCTCGGGCGGCACATAGACGTTGTCGAAATACAGCGGTGCCCATTCATTTTCTGACATGAACTTCGACGGCTTGGCCACGGTAAATCCCGGCGCACCTTTCCTGATCATCACCGAACCGATGCCGCCCACCCCAGGACCGTAGCGCACGTACACCAGATACATATCCGCATGCGGATTGGGAAATACCTTGGTTCCCGAGACGCGAAAGCCCTTGCCATCCGCCACTGCGGTCGTTGTGAGATCGGTAGTCGCTGAGCCGGCCTCGGGCTCGGTCATCGCCACTGCAATGACTTCTTCGCCGTGCAGCAGCGGCTGCAAATACCTTTTCTTCTGATCGGCATTGGCGAACTGCGCGAGCACGCGGATCGCGCCGAAGTTGCCTTCCTGTATTACATCGGCGCTGCGCGGGCAGTAGCCCGCGATTTGCTCTATCGCCAACACCGCATCCATCAATGTGCCGCCGGCACCGCCGTCTTCCTCGGGCAGGAGGATGCCGAGCAAACCGGCCGCGGCCATCTTGCGCGCGACATCATGTGGAAACTCAGCGGAGTGCGCGCGCGCCAAAGCGCCGTCGGCCAGCTCCTTGCGCGCGAATGTCGCGACCGAATCGCGAAACATGATCTGATCGTCGGAAAGTGTGAAATCCATGCGCTGCCTTGTGATTGTGAAGCCGGAGATTTTCTCGCTTACAATGCGAGACTGTAGCCGAACTGGAAAAAAACTTCATGCGTGACGCCACGCCGCGGCGGCGGCTGTTGACAATTGCTTTCTCCTGCGCGGCAATCAGCACACTTGCGCACGCCGCTTATCCAGACAAGCCAATTCGCATCATCGTACCGTTCGCGCCGGGCGGAAACATCGATATCACGGCACGCACCATAGCGCCGGGCCTTACCGAATTTCTCGGCCAACCGGTCGTCGTCGACAATCGCGGCGGCGCCGGCGGCAAAGCGGGCACCGAACTTGCCGCGAAGGCGACGCCGGACGGCTACACCCTGCTGCTCGGCTCGAGCGGCGCGCTCACCATGTCGCCGGCGTTCTACAAGGTCGGCTACGACACGCTCAAGGATTTTGCGCCGACGTCGCTGGTTTCCGTGGTTCCTATAGTGCTGATGGTGCATCCGGCGCTGCCCGCGCAAACAGTAAAAGAACTGATTGAGCTTGGGCGCAAACGCAATGGCACGCTGACCATGGCCTCCGCCGGCCCCGGCAGCACCACGCATCTTACCGGCGAGCTCTTCCAGTTGAACAACAGTGTCAAGTTCGTGCACATCCCCTATAAAGGCAGCGGACAGGCTCTGATTGACGTCATCGGCGGACAGGTCGACCTCATCTTCGACCAGCTAAGCAGTTCCACGCCCTTAATAAAAACCGGCAAGCTGCGGCCGCTCGCGATCGCCATGGCCAAGCGCTCGGCGTCAATACCCGCGGTCCCGACCATGACGGAGGCAGGCGTGCCCGGATTCGAGGCATCGACTTACACCGGCGTAGTGCTGCCTGCGGCTGTACCGAAGGAAATCGTGCGCAAAGTCTATGCGGCCCTGATCAAGACGCTGGCGCTGCCGGCTACGCGCGACAGCTTCGAGCGGCTGGGTGCCGAAGTTATTTCAAGCACGCCGGAGGAGTTTGCGCGCCGCCTCGTCGACGGCCTTGCGCAATGGAAGCGCGTGCAGGAAAAAACCAAAATAGAACTGGAATAACTTGAAACAGACCACCTGCGCCCTCGTCTGCGCCGCCTGTAGCCTTGCTCCGTTGCTTGCACCCGCGGCCGATACGCCATATCCGACCAAGCCAGTCCGCATTATCGTGCCGTTTGCGCCGGGCGGGCCCACGGACATCGTCGCCCGCACGGTCGGCCAGCAATTGACCTTATCATTGGGACAAACAGTCGTCGTCGATAACAGGCCCGGTGCCGGCGGCGTGGTCGGCGCGGATCTCGCGGCAAAAAGCGCCCCCGACGGCTACACCCTCCTGCTATGCAGCACAGGTGCGATGGCAATCAATCCCGCTTTGCTGTCCAGCATGCCGTACGATCCGATCCGCGACCTGGCACCCATCACCCTGGTCGTAACGATTCCGTACCTGCTGCTCGTGAATCCTTCGTATCCGGCTCAATCCGTTAAGGAACTGCTGACCCTTGCCCGCACCAAGCCCGGACAACTTAACTACGGTTCGGCTGGCAATGGCACAACTTCGCATCTCGCGATGGAATTGTTCCGTTCCATGGCCAATATCCAGGTGACGCATGTGCCCTACAAGGGTAGCGCCCCTGCAGCTATCGACCTCATCGGTGGTCAATTGCAGGTGATGTTCGACGCGCCGCCGTCTTCGCTGCCGTTCGTGCGCAGCGGCAAACTGCGTGCGCTCGGCATCTCGACGCTGCGCCGCACGCCGCTGCTGCCAGACATGCCAACCATCAACGAAGCCGGTGTGCCGGGATACGAGGTTTTGACATGGTCCGGAATCTGCGCGCCGGCGCGCACGCCGCCTGCCATCGTTACGCGCCTCAATAATGCCATGGTGAAAGGCATCACCAGCGCCGAGACCCGCGAGCGGTTCGCTGCGATTGGCGCGGACGTGGTCGCCAATTCGCCGGATGAATACCGGAAATTTATCGCCGCGGAGTTGGTAAAATGGTCGCGCGTCGTCAAGGAAGCGGGGGTTGCCGCGCATTAGCGCCGCTGTCCGTGGCATGCGCGGCTTTTGCCGGACCGTGATTGACGGCGGCGAGTTTGGCCGCCAGTAACAGAGCAATAAGCGCGAGAAAGAACGCGGTGCCTTTCCAGAAGCCGGCCGGATTGCGCTCGATCAGTGGCGCACGCGTCTCACTCAGGAACTGCTGGTTCGGACGCCGCAGATCGAATAGAAATTCAGACAGTTCCGCATAGCGTTTATTCGGATCGGGGTGCACCGCCTTCCTGAGCGCGCCGTCGACCCACGCCGGTATCTCGCGCTCTTCATTGAGTGCCGAGTCGTAGCGCAGGTTTCTCTGGGCAGCCACGGTTCTCGACTTTGCTACTTCGGCTCCGTACGGCAGGCGTCCCGTCAGCATTTGATAGGCAATAACGCCTAACGAGAAAATATCCGAGTGCGTCGACCCGCGTTCGCCGAGAAAATATTCCGGGGCGGTGTATTGGGCGGTGCCCAGAATGTCGTCGCGATCCAGGGGCGATGCAACTTCCATCATGCTCGCGACGCGCGTCGAGCCGAAATCGATGATTTTCGCGGTGCCCGCGCTGTCTATCATCACGTTTTCCGGCCGCAGGTCCTGGTGCAGCATTTCAAGTCGGTGAAACGCGCGCAGGCCTGCGGCAATCTGCTCGATTAGCCCGCGCACCGTTTCCGTATCCGGCCGCGGATTGTCGATCATCCATTGCGCAAGGGTCTGTCCTTCGATGAACTCAGTGGCAACATAAACGAATTGGCGTTTTCTGCTCTGCCGGCAGGGCTTCAGCACGTGGGCGCTGCTGATGCGCCGGGCCACCCATTCCTCCATCAGGAACCGCTCGAGATATACGGGATCGCCCTGCAAATCTATTGACGGCGTCTTGATGACCACGCGTTCGCCGGTTTCGTTGTCTACCGCTAGATAAATGTGGCTGCGGCTGCTGGCCCGCAGCTCCCGGATGATCCTGTAACCGTCGAATTCCATCCTCGCTTCCAGCATCGGCGGAATTTCCAACCCCGACAACTGTTGCTGGACCTCGTTGACGGCCCGCTTCGGCAGCGTTTCGATTCTGACGATTTGCACCGTCAGGTTATCCAGGCTGCCATGCGCATAGGCGTCGTCTGCTATGACCTTCGCTGCCCGGTCCAGATCGTCAGCATGATCATAGATGGCCTTGCCGATAAATCCCTGGTTGCTATGCTCGTAGACCCCATCGGTGGCAAACAGAAAAATATCGCCCGGCTCGAGTTGCAAAGTCTGGTAGTCGATTTCGAGTTCGGAGTTGATGCCCAAAGCGCGGCTCAGATAGCTTTGCTCTTTCGACACCTGCACGCGATGGTCGCGTGTCAATTGCTCGAGCGCGCGCCCGCGCACTTGGTAGATTCGCGTGTCTCCGACATGAAAAATATGGACGGTCGTGGATTTGATGACCGCTGCGCTGAAGGTGCAAACGTAGCCGCGATCGTTGTCGTAGCGATACTGGCTTTGCCGCGTCTGCGAATAAAGCCAGGAGTTAGTAGCGGTCAGCACGCGTTCCGCCGACGTCTTCACCGACCAGGCGTCCGAAGTGCAATAGTAGTCTTCGAGGAAACCCTTGACCGCGGACTCGCTGGCAATATGGCTGACGTCGCTGCTGCTGATGCCGTCGGCAAGCGCAACGGCTATGCCCTTCGAACTCAACTGCGGTTCTGCGGGAATATAGACGCCGTGAAAATCCTGATTGACCGGTTTACGTCCCTTGTCGGAATACTGTCCGATGGATATTTTTAGCGCACTGGACATTTGCCTGTTCCGATACAAGGCGGCGGCCCGCGACAGGACCGGCGCCTTGCATTGTAGTGACTATCAGTTGAACGAGCGCTTGGCCCCGGTTTTCACGTGCGTGGCGTACAACGTCAGCCCCGTGAACGCGAGCCCGCCGCAAAGATTGCCCAATACGGTCGGTAGCTCATTCCAGATAATGTAATCCATGATCGAGAAATTTCCGCCAAGCAGCAGCCCCGACGGAAACAGGAACATGTTGACGACGGAGTGCTCGAAAGTCATGTAGAAAAACACCATGATGGGCATCCACATTGCGATCACCTTGCCGCTGACAGTGGTCGAAATCATGGCCCCGACCACACCGGTCGATACCATCCAGTTGCACAGCATGCCGCGGATAAACAGGGTAAGCATGCCCGCAGCGCCATACTTTGCGTAACCAAGCGTGCGATTTTCGCCGATGACGCCGATCGCTTTGCCCACGGCGTTGGGCTCCGTGGAGAATCCGAAGGTAAAAATGATCGCCATCAGTACCGCCACCGTGAACGCGCCCGCGAAATTACCGATGAATACCAGTCCCCAGTTCTTGAGGACACCGCCCACTGTCACTCCCGGACGCTTGTCGATCAGTGCGAGCGGCGTCAGGACAAATACGCCCGTGAGCAAATCGAATCCCAGCAAATACAGCATGCAAAACCCGACCGGAAACAAAATCGCGCCGGCCAGCGGCGCACCAGTCTGCACGTTGATAGTGACGGCGAACGCCGCAGCCAGGGCGAGAATTGCGCCGGCCATGAAAGCCCTGATCAGGGTGTCTCTGGTTGCCATGAAAATCTTTGATTCCCCGGCATCCACCATCTTCGCAACAAATTCGGAAGGCAATAAATACGACATTTCGTTTCCCCTTAAGCCCGCATCAACACGACCAAAAAAAAGCGCCTATTGCCCGCCCCGAAAATTTCAGGAGCACAAGGCAACAGACGCCGTTATCTGTTGGATCAAATCTCGCGGTGAACTCTAAGCCGCGCCAGAATCAGGCCGCCATTGGCCCGAATGGTTTGGGTAAGAGCAGATACCATGCCAGTGCCTTCAGAACCGCGCTGGTTCGCGTTAATTCACCAAAGGACAAGTCTTGGGACTCTGACCGCCCCAGAGTAGTGCGCGCCGCGGTGCAATCGTTCAACTTTGGTGCTGACGCTGCTGATGGCTCTACAACAAAATATTGGACGCTTCTCTCGTGCTCTTAACGACCTTTGTAAACGCCGGTGCGCTTGCCTTTGTAGGCGTTGATCGCTTCACGATAATCTTCCGTCGTCTGCACGATGGTCATTTGCGAAGCGATGAGCTCGAGGCTGGTGCGCAGATCGCTCGTCAGCGATTGATATACCGTGCGTTTGATCATGCTGACGGCGACCGGCGGCATCGCGGCGATTTTGTGCGCGTACGCATAGGCGGATTCGAGGAACTTCTCGTCGTCATACACCTGGTTGACGAGACCGATACGCAGCGCCTCGTCCGCGCCGACGAACTCGCCAGTCATCAGCATCTCGAGCGCGCGCGCGACGCCGACGATGCGCGGCAGGAAATAGCAGCCGCCGTTGCCCGGGATCAGACCGACGCGCACGTACGCTTCGGCGAATCGCGCCGAGCGTGCGGCAATCCGGATGTCGCACATCAGCGCCATGTCCATGCCGGCGCCGACGGCCGCACCATTGACCGCGGCGATAATCGGCTTGTCTATCTGCGGCAAGGTCAATGCGACGGAATGCGTCGTCTTGCCAAATCGCTGCTTGCGTTCCAGCACAGTCGGCTGGCCGGCGGCTGGATCATGCGTGCGGCGCCCCAGGTCGCCGCCGGAGCAAAACGCATTGCCGGCGCCGGTGACAACTATCACGCGCACCTCGCTGTCGTCCTGCGCATCCAGCAGCGCCTGCCGCCAGAGTTTCAGCATGTCGTCCGTAAAAGCATTTTTCTTCTCGGGACGATTCAGCAGAAGAGTTGCGATATGGTCTTTGACGCTGTATTCGAGATCGCTCATGGAGGCTCCGGGTCAGACCGCAGGTTTGGTCAGGGTGAACGACTCGCGCCTGGCCAGACGTTCTGCAAGATGCTTGAGTTTTGGAAAGTCCTTCCGCCAGTCGGTGTCAGGGAGCACCTGATCGAGATAGCCGAGCGCAAAACCGGCGGAAATATCCGCCAGTGTAAAACCTTTGCCATGGCAATACTCGCTATCGCCCAGATCTTTCTCCATCGACGCCAGGCCGCGCTGGATTTTCAGCCGCTGCTTCTCATACCATTCTGCGGGCTTGCGTTGCGCCTCGGCCTCTCGCAAGTCATGCGAGACCGCGACTGTTGCGTCGGCGACGCCGTCTCCCAACGCTTCCCATCGCTTGACCTGGATACGGTCCTCGAAGACAGCGGGTATCAAGCGCGGTTCGGCAACCAGTCCTTCGAGATATTCGACGATCACGACCGAGTCGTAGATCGTGCTGCCGTCGTCGCGCACCAGCACCGGTATTTTTCCCAGCGGATTAAATTCGTGGACGCGCGAGTCCGGCGCGGACGGCCGGCCAATCACGTAGTCGTAGTCGATGCGTTTTTCGGCGAGCACGATGCGCACCTTGCGTACGTAGGGGCTGCCGGGAGAACCTAACAGTTTCATGAATATCCTCTATGGATTTGAAAAGATGCGACCGGCAGCTAACGCACGGGCAGTTTTCCCGGCGGCAGCGCCAGCAGGGCGTCATAAATCTTGCGGTCGATCACTATGCCTTCGCGCAGATTGCGCGCACGCTCTCGCAACCCTCGTTCACCGGGCAAACGGATTTCATCGACGCCCGGCTGGCGCTCGACGGCCTTGATCCGCGCGAGCATTTCGCTCATGTCGCGCTTGAAGTCCGCCAGCGGCAGCATCGTTTCCGGATTGACTGCCATGATGAGATAACCGTACTTCTTGTCATCTCCGAGCCCCGAACCGGCAAGCACGCCCAGCGCCTGCATCGCAAGCGCCAGCGCGAATCCTTTATAGCCGCCGAACGGTAGCAATACGCTCACTTTTGCCGGATCGCGCGTCAATTGACCCTGCGCGTCCATGGCCACGCCTTCGGGCAGCACTGCGCCGCGCCGCTCCTGGAAAATCAAATCTGTCCCCATGAATGCCGAGGCGCCCATGTCGATGAGGAAAGGCTCGTTCATCGTCGGGAATCCGAACGCTATCGGGTTGGTCCCCGTGGCTGCGCCTATCGAGCCCGGCGCGGACACATGCGTGCGGCTGCTCACGCTGTGAATGCCAACGAGGCCTGCCCGTGCCACCATCTCGACGTAATGCGCGCTGCGGCCGCTGACCCACGAATTATTCACGCCGACCGTGGCCATGCCATGCTCGCGCGCTTTGGCAATGACGAGCTCGGTCGCGCGATACATCGCAACCATGCCATTATTGTTGCCGCCATCGAGCTGCGCCGACACCGGCGTTTCACGCACGCCCCGTATGTGGCGCCGCGGCTGCCGCAATTGCCTGTGCTCGGCGACATTCAAGATTTTCGGCAGCCCCGAGTATTCATAGCCGCACAATGCGGCATCCATCACGTGATCGGCGATGATGCGAGCCTCTTCGGCGTCGTAGCCGATTTTCTTCAGCGTCTCCTCGGCCAGCGTTTGTGCCTCTTTCGCGGTAAGTCTGATCCTGTCTGCCGTCACGTTTTCCAATTGGATTCCTTAGTCAAATCACCGTTACACGATGTCCGATTACCGTGCGGTCATTCCGGTCTGGCGTGCCAGCACGGCGAATTCCTCCGTGTGCTTGCGGATGTAGGCGGAAAATTCGTCGACAGAACCGCTGCTGACCAGATCGATGCCCTGATCGAGCAGGCGATTGTGCACTTCAGGCACGGCCACGCCTTTCGCCACACTGTCGCGCAAACGCTCGACGATCTCGCGCGGCGTGCCTGCCGGTGCCACCAAACCATTGAAAGTGGGGTCGTAAAAACCGGGCAACCCCGATTCAGCGATAGTCGGCACGTCGGGCAGCGCGGCGCAGCGCTTGAGCGTGCTTACCCCCAACGCGCGTAATTTGCCGGCGCGTATGAACGGCAAGGAAGTCGTCACCTGGTCGAATCGCAGCATGACGTGCCCGCCGACCAGATCGATGACGGCAGGTGATGCGCCCTTGTATTGCACGTTGAGCAACTTGATGCCGGCACGCCGGCTGAAGACCTCAGCCGCAACATGTCCTGTTGAACCGACGCCCGAGGACGCGTTCGTCAACTCGCCAGGCCGGCGCTTGGCCAGTGCGATGAACTCCTGCACCGTTTTCACGGGCAGCGCGGGATTGATGACGAACACCAGCGGCACTTCACCCGTAATCGAAATGGCCGCGAAGTCCTTGACTGGATCGTATCCGGGATCGGTCATCAACGCCGGCACCCTGACGAACGTGTTCGATATGGCGAGCAGTGTATAGCCGTCGGGCGGCGAGCTTTTCACGTAACGCGTGCCCACGATCGCGCTCGAAGCCGGCCGGCTTTCGATCACGAACGGCTGACCGAGGCTGCGCGTCAATTGCTCGGCGATCGTGCGCGCTATCGTGTCCTGGTTGCCGCCCGGCGCGACCGGATTGACGATGCGCACGACTTTGACCGGATAAGGCGCGGTCTGGCCCCAGGCGTGAGGCGCGCAAGCTGCAAGCAGGCTGGCGGTAACAATAATCCCGCTACGATTCATCATCCCGTTATCTTAATTCGGCCGCTGCCCCGGATCCGCCTAAAAAAAATCGCCGGCGACCTTGACGGATGCCGGCGATTCCTAGTTGGTTGCGGGGATACGATTTGGCTCCCAGAAACAACGAATCCAGCTTACAGGTAACACGTCAAAGCGATAATGGCGCACAATTTCTTTTACTTTATCATAAAGTTAGATGCTGCAGGCATATTGCCGAAACTCGCGCGAAGAAGGTCAAAGTCGCCTTCCCTGTCGATCTGTTTCTACAATCCTGCCCGATTCCGCCTGCACCATTTCATCCGTGACCGGACCTTCGCGTTGCCGAAGCTTCGCCGAAAGCCAGCTTTGCCGGGCTTGAAAAACTCCACGGCTGCCTACATTTAATTATGGTTTCCTCGTGAAAAACGGCTACACCAAAAATGACG
>JANYDM010000082.1 GCA_025363575.1 Betaproteobacteria bacterium
TGGTGCCCGGAGCCGGACTCGAACCGGCACAGCCGTTTCCAGCCGAGGGATTTTAAGTCCCTTGTGTCTACCAGTTTCACCATCCGGGCAAATGTGGAGGCGCGGGGCGGAGTCGAACCGCCCTGGAAGGATTTGCAATCCTCTGCATAACCGCTTTGCTACCGCGCCGGCGTTCGGAGCTCAAACTAAAACGGGAAAACGAAGTTTCGGTTCGGGCATGCGGCATCGATTTGCCCATCACGAACACTACTTCGCTTTCCCGGAATCTGGAGCGGGAAAGGAGGCTCGAACTCCCGACCTCAACCTTGGCAAGGTTGCGCTCTACCAACTGAGCTATTCCCGCGATAACTGGACGTGCATTATATTTAGAGTCGCCCCGATGGTCAAGAAATACCCTTGTTTCATAGGCGTTTATTGATTCGCGGCAGCGCCATTTTCAGATAATAAGCCATCGAAATCAGAGTGAGCAGCGCAGCTGCGCCGATCAGCCAGGTGCCGACCAGATGCGGGTCGAACGGGCCTAGCGCATCGTCGTAGAGCAGCAGCGGTATGGCGATCATCTGCAGCGTGGTCTTGATCTTGCCGAGCATCGAGACAGCAACGCTTTTCGACTCGCCCATCTGCGCCATCCATTCACGCAAGGCCGAAATCGCGATTTCACGGCCGATGATGATGAGCACGATGATGGCACTGACGCGGCTCAGGTACAGCAGCACGATCAGCGCTGCGGTTACCATCAGCTTGTCGGCCACGGGATCGAGAAATGCGCCGAACGCGGACATCTGATTGAGCTTGCGGGCGAGCCAGCCGTCAAACCAGTCGGTAACGGCGGCCAGCGTAAAAATAATCGTGGCGACGAGGTTCTGGTTCGGCAGCGACACCCAGCTCTTCTCGAAATAGAAAATACCGACAAACAGCGGGATCAGCAGGATACGCAGCCACGTCAGCAGATTCGGGATGTTCAAAGGCATGGGGATATCAGTGCAGCTGAGCGTAAATTCGCGCGGCAAGCTCGTGGCTGATGCCATCCACCTGCGCGATATCGTCGATGCTAGCCGACATCAGTCCCTTCAAGCCGCCGAAGCGTGAGAGCAGGCTTTGGCGCCGCTTAGCGCCTATGCCGGCGATGCTCTCCAGCGTCGATGTCGTGCGCGCCTTGCCGCGTCGCGCCCGGTGCCCCTGGATGGCGAAGCGGTGTGCCTCGTCGCGTATTTGCTGTATCAAATGCAATGCCGGGTGTTCACCGGACAATTGTAGCGGGTTTGCGCGGCCCGGCATGATCAATTGCTCGAGCCCCGGCTTGCGTTCCTCGCCTTTGGCGACGCCTATCAACTGCACATCCGAAAGCCCCAGTTCGGCGAACACTTCACAGGCGATCCCGAGCTGGCCTTTGCCGCCGTCGATCAGCACCAGATCCGGGACCTTGCCTTCGCCCGCGACCACGCGGCGATAGCGCCGGCTCAGCACGTCGCGCATTGCCGCGTAGTCGTCGCCCGGCTCGATGCCGCTAATGTTGAAGCGGCGATATTCAGACTTCTGCATGGCGGCGTGATCGTATACCACGCAGGATGCGACCGTTGCTTCGCCCATCGTGTGGCTCACGTCGAAACACTCGATGCGCTGGATGCTTTCGCCGGCGCCCAGCGCCTGCTGCAGCGCCAGCAGGCGCGCTTCCTGGCTCGCGTGCAGGCTCAATTGCTGCTGGGCTCCCAGTTGCGCGTTTTTCAATGCCATGTCGAGCCACACGCGCCGTTCGCCGATGGGATTCACGACGAGCTGCACTTTCACGCCCGCCTGCTCGCCCGGAAACTGCGTGAGGCCATCGCCTGCGATCTCGCTGCCGACGACCACGACCGGCGGTGCACCGCCGTTTGCGTAGTGCTGGCTGATGAAGGCCTCGATGATGCGCGGCATTTCATGCCCGGCAGCGTTGCGCGGAAAAAAATTCTTGTCCCCGAGATGATGGCCGCCGCGAATCATGACCAGATTGACGCAGACGATTTCACCTTCAACCGCGCACGCAACGATGTCCGCATCGCGCGCCACGTTACTCGAAACGAACTGCGTTTCGCGCACGCGGCGCAGCGCGCCTATCTGATCGCGGAATATCGCTGCCTGCTCGTAATTCTGATTTTCGGCGGCCGCCTCCATGCGCGAGATCAAACGTTGCATCGCCTCGTCGTCCTTGCCGCGCAGGAACAACTCAGCGCTCGTCACGTCGTCCGCATAGTCGGCCGCGCTGATGAGCCCGACGCACGGCGCAGTGCAGCGCCTGATCTGATGCAGCAGACAGGGCCGCGAGCGGTTTTCATAGACACTGTCAGCGCAGGTGCGCAGCCTGAATACCTTTTGCAGCAGCTGTATGCTCTCACGCACTGCGCCGGCATTGGGAAACGGCCCGAAATAGCGGCCGCGCGCATCAAGCGTGCCGCGGTGAAACGCGAGACGGGGAAATGCGTGGCGCGTCAGCGCAAGGTAAGGATATGACTTATCGTCCCTGAACAGTATGTTGTAGCGCGGCATCAGCGCCTTGATCAGGTTGTTCTCCAGCAAAAGCGCTTCGGCTTCCGAGCGCGTCACCGTAGTCTCCACCGCGTGCACCTGGTTGAGCATAAGCCGGATGCGCGGCGAAATGCCGGTCTGTTTCTGGAAATACGACGAGACGCGTTTGCGCAGGTCGCCGGCCTTGCCGACATAGAGCGCATCCCCTGCTGCGTTCAGCATGCGGTAGACGCCGGGCATGTGCGGCAGATTGCGTATGAGTTCGCTTGGATCAAACACGTCGGCGCCGGTGCAGATGGATTGAGAAACCGCCGCGGCTGGGGCGGCGCGCCGATATTATAAGACGGTTCGACGCAACCCGAATCCGTCTTGCTTCGCGCGGCGGCCGGCCATTGCAACCCGTATCAGCGACGTCAGCCGGGCGCGCGCGTGGGGTGCACGGCCCTCGCCTTTGCAGGGCGGCGGACGGCAGTCTGTCGGGCCGGTTCGTGCGCATCCGCGCAGTGATTCGCCGGCTCTATGAACAGATGCCGAACCATGGGGTACGCGGCGCGTATGTCGCGGTCGATCGCGTCGATTACTTGGTGGGCGCGCGCGCGTGAAACCTCGCAGTCGATCGCGACATTCAAATTGACGAGAATGAAATCCGGGCCCATGTGCATGGTAAACAGCGCGCCGACCTGCTCCACCTCAGGATGCGCTTCGGCGAGATTGCGGATGCCGGCAACGACTTCGCGGTTGGCGGATTCACCGATCAACAGGCCCTTGCTTTCTCTGGCCAGTCCGAACGCGGCGGCCGCCAGGATTACCGAAATCAGAATCGACGCCGCACCGTCGAAATACGGCACGCCGGTCAGTTGCCCGAGCAGGATGCCGAGAAATGCCACCATTAGACCGGCCAGCGCCGCAGTATCTTCAAAGAGCACGGCGAAGACCGTCGGGTCTTTAGCGCGGCGGACCGCCGCCAGATAGTCGTGCGCACCGCTCCGCTGGCGGAATTCCTTGAATGCGACGAACCACGAGGCGCCTTCGAAAACAGCGGAGGCTGCGAGCACTGCATACGAGATGCCGGTATGTGCGAGCGGACGCGGGGAAATAATGTGCCGAACACCCTCGTAAAGCGAGATGCCGGCACCGAGCGCGAAGATGAGCAGTGCCACCACGAACGTCCAGAAATAAATTTCTTTGCCATGGCCGAACGGAAAATGCTCGTCAGGGGGCAAGCCTGCGCGCTTGCGGCCGTACAGCATGAGAAACTGGTTGCCGGTGTCCACCACCGAGTGCACCGCTTCGGACAGCATGGCCGAACTGCCGCTGATTGCCGCGGCGATGAATTTGATCACTGCAATCGCCGAATTACCCGCGAGCGCGGCGTAAATCACGCGTTTCGGCCCGCGCGGCGCATGCCGCGTGGCCGCGCGAAGTTCAGTTGTTCTCATACGTTTATGCGCGCAAAAGCGGCGCGAGCGCAATGGAAACGACGCAGGGCAGACAGCATGGCGCATCATGAAACCGATGGCCTGCATGCATAAGCGGTCACAGGCCCATTCCTCTGTCGGACGCTCAATACCCTGCTGTAGGGTACGACCCGACAAAAGCCTGATGGAACTACGACAGCTCGTGCGCGATATCAGCAAATACCTTGCGGAACATTGCTTCGGTCAGCCGGCGGGTGTTGGTGTTATAGCGGCTGCAGTGGTAGCTGTCATACACCGTCAGCCCGCCGGTCAAGGCGTGGCGCGCGCCATGACGAAATGGAAATCCGGCTTTTCTGGCGCCGAGCGCCATCAATACGGCATAGTGCGCGACACCGCCCAACGCGAGTACGACGCTGCGCGGTGCAAGCGCAGCAAGCTCAGACTGCAGATACTTGTTGCACTCCTTTACTTCCGCGAGTTCGGGTTTGTTCTGCGGCGGCAGGCACTTTACGGCATTGGTGATACGGCAGCCAATGAGCTTCAGACCGTCTTTCGCACTGATGGATTCCGGTGCGCTCGCAAAGCCGAAGCGGTGCAATGTCGCATATAAAAGAATACCGGCGTAGTCGCCCGTGAACGGCCGACCGCTGCGGTTCGCGCCATGCATGCCGGGCGCGAGACCAACGATCAGCAGCCGCGGACGCGCATCGCCGAACGGGGCGACCGGCCGCGCGTGATAGTCCGGATGTTCGCAGCGCACGCCGTCAAGAAAACCGGCAAGGCGCGGACAATCACGGCATTGCAGCGAGAATTTCAAGGCTGCGGGCGAGGTGCTGCCGCGCTCAGCGGTAGAGCGGAAGATCGCCGCTGTTCACGCCGATTGCACGCACGGCGGCAACGGCGTCGAGATAGAAGCGGTCGTGCTGGAGATGCGAGGGCGATTCGGGGCCGCCGCGGCCGTGGATGCGGGCGAGACGTGCGACCGACATTGCCGGCATCGTGTAGTCGAGCGCCGCCAGCAGTTCATCCGCGGACTGCGGATTGTTGCAGACGAGGACCATGTCACAACCGGCACGCAGCGCGGCCAGTGCCCGTGCTTCGACACTGCCGGCAATGCTTGCTCCTTCCATCGACAAATCGTCACTGAATATCATGCCGTTGAAGCCGAGCTGGCGGCGCAATATATCCTTAAGCCAGATTGCGGAAAACCCAGCGGGTTTGTCGTCCACCGCGGGATACACGACATGCGCCGGCATGATGCCGCCGAGGCCGCTCTCGATCAGGCGCCGGAATGGCTTCAGATCGGACGCCTCGATTTGTTCGAGCGCCCGCTCGTCAACCGGCATTTCGTGGTGAGAATCCGCCCTGACATGGCCATGGCCGGGAAAATGCTTGCCGACCGCCGACATGCCGCCGTGGCGCAGGCCGCGCATCAACCCTTGCGCGAGTTCGCCGATCGCGGCGGGCTCGCTGTGGAATGCGCGGTCGCCGATCACGCTGCTGTTGCCGTGGTCGACGTCCAGCACCGGAGTGAAACTCAAGTCGACCCCGCGCGAGCGCAATTCGGCGGCGAGCACATAACCCACCGATTCGGCCAGTTTCCTGCCGCGACCGGGATCGCTGTCCCACACCGCGCCAAGTTCGCGCATCGCCGGCAGCACGGTGAAACCTTCGCGAAAGCGCTGCACGCGACCGCCTTCATGATCGACGGCGATCAGGAGCGGCGGCTGGCGCAGCGCGTGTATCGCGCGTGTCAGTTCTTCAAGTTGTTCCGGCGAGTCGTAGTTGCGCGAAAACAGGATTACGCCACCAACCAGCGGGTGCGCGAGGCGCTTGCGGTCCTCGTCGGTGAGTTCGGTGCTGGCAACGTCCAGCATCACCGGCCCGTGCGGCAGCTGCAGCGGAAGATTCATAGCTTCTCCAACACGACGCAGGCGCAGGCCAGGCTTTTCTCGTCGCTGATCGTGACGAAATGACCGCCTATGCCCTCGGCCGCGATCAATTCCGCCAGTTTGGGATGAAACTCGAGTTCAGGCTTGCCGCGCCGGTCGGGCACGACACTGATGCATTGCAGAGTCACCGGATAACGGAAGCCCGTGCCCATCGCCTTCGAGAACGCTTCCTTGGCGGCGAAGCGGTTGGCGACGAAGAGGACACGGTTGCCCGTTTTGGTATAACCAAGCCATTCGCGGGGCGTCAAAACGCGCCGCGCAAAACGTTCCCCGTACTTCTCCAGCAGCCGCTTGACGCGATGCGGCTCCAGCACATCGATGCCGATGCCGTAAATCACGCGCGCTCGCCCGCCGCGATTGCCGCGAGATAGCCGCGTACAGTGGCGGCGAGACCCGCCTCCAGCGCATCGGCGACCAGCGCATGCCCGATAGACACTTCGAGCACCTGCGGCACGGTCGAAATAAAAAGAGGTAGATTGAGCTGACTAAGATCATGCCCCGCGTTAACACCTAGACCCGCGGCTTGCGCCGCGCGCGCGGCAGCGGCATATTGCGCAGCTATCCCCTTTTGCTGCGGACCGCCGAACGCTGCCGCATAGGGCTCAGTATAGAGTTCGACGCGATCGGCGCCGAGCTCGCGCGCTGCTGACATTGCTTCGGAAAGCGGATCCATGAACAGGCTCACGCGTGCCCCCAACGCCTTGAACTCCGCGATCAGCGGACGCAGGCGCGCGCCGTCACGCGCAATGTCCCAGCCATGGTCGGACGTAAACTGAGTCGGGTCATCCGGCACGAGCGTGCACTGCTGGGGCCGCACTTCGCGCGCGATCTCGAGCAGGTTTTCAAACGGATTGCCTTCGATGTTGAATTCGGCGTCCGCGCGTCCCTTGAGCAACGCGGAAAGCTCGCGTACGTCGGACAGGCGTATATGCCGGGCGTCCGGCCGCGGATGCACAGTAATGCCGCGCGCGCCCGCGTCGAGCGCGATGGTCGCCGCGCGCGTGACGCTCGGGATGCCGAGAGCCCGCGAATTGCGCAACAGCGCGATCTTGTTGAGATTGACGCTGAGGCGCGTCATAGCTGCTGCATGTCTATCAATAACTGGCGGGTATTGAGCGTCTGGTTGCCGAGGCAGTGATTGATCAGCATGCGCATCAATGCCTTGCTTTGCTGTAGCGTGACCGCGCTCGAGTAATCGCCGCGCGCCATGTCATGCAGCGTCTGTCCGGCCAATTCTAACCGCTTTTCTTCGTGGCCGCCGCCGTTGCCCGGCTCGCGCGCGCTGTGCGCCAGGCGCACGGGCCCATGTTCGAGCAGATAGTGATAGACGTCCCCCGTGCGGATGTCCTCGCCGGACATCGCATCGCGATCGAGTGTCAGCGCGTAACCCGCCTCCTGCAGCAGCTTCTGCTCGAAGCCACGCAGCGTCACCGCATGATCGCCGCCGTTGCTCAACGCGCCGAGCGTCGCATGGTAGGTTTCGAACAGCGCTTCGTGTGCGTCATCGCGCGCCAGCAGCTTGAGCATGAGTTCATTGAGGTAAAAACCGCACAGCAGGCCGCGGCCCTGCAGCTGCGGCAGCCCGCCCTGCCATTCTGCCTTGTGCAGCGTGCGCAGCTCCGCTTTGCCTCCCCACGTCAGCAACAGGGGCTGAAAAGCGAGGAGCACGCCGCGCAGAACCGAGCGCGGACGCCGCGCGCCGCGCGCGACCAGTGCCACGCGCCCGTAGTTGCGCGTGAACACTTCGATGATGAGGCTGGTTTCGCGGAACGGGTAGCTGTGCAGCACGAACGCGGGTTCCGCATCGTGACGCGCCCTGCCTGCATCAGCCATAGCCGAGTTGCTTCATGACCTGCTGATTCTCGGCCCAGCCGCGTTTGACCTTGACCCATAGCTCAAGATGGACTTTGCCGCCGAAAAGTTTTTCCATATCCAGGCGTGCTTTCGTTCCTATCGCTTTCAGCTGTGCGCCTTTGGCGCCGACGACGATGCCCTTATGGCTGTCTTTGTCCACCAGGATAGACGCATGTATGCGCCGCATGGTTCCCTCGAGCGCGAACTTGTCGATGATGACTGCACTCGCGTAGGGGAGCTCGTCGCCGAGCAGGCGGAATAGTTTTTCGCGGATGAGTTCGGCAGCAAGAAACCGTTCGCTCGATTCTGTAATCTCGTCGGCGCCGTAGAGCGCGGCCTGCAGCGGCAGATAGCGGATGATGGTGCTGGCGAGCTCGTCCACGCCATGCCCTTTCGAAGCGGATACCGGCACGATCTCGGCGAATGCGTGTTCGCCCGCCACCTGCGTAATGAATGGCAGCAGCAGACTGCGATCGGCCAGCCGGTCGGTCTTGTTGATTACGAGCAACACTTTACGGTTGCGCGGCAGCAAAGCAAGCAGCGCGCGGTCGTCCGCGCCGAAGCGACCGGCTTCGATGACGAGGACGATCACGTCGACATCGGCCAGCGCCTGCGTCACCGTTCGGTTCATGTGCCGGTTCAACGCGCTCGTATGGCGCGTCTGGAAGCCCGGCGTGTCGACGAACATGAGTTGCGCGGCGGGCCGCGTCAATATGCCGGTGATGCGCTGGCGCGTGGTTTGCGCCTTGCGTGAGGTGATGCTCAGTTTCTGCCCCACCAGCCGGTTGAGCAGCGTGGACTTGCCTACGTTCGGGCGTCCGACGATCGCGATATAGCCGGCGCGAAAATCCGCCGCCACGCCAGTCATTTAGTGTTGCCTTCGCTCATGTTGCCTATCTCGTAGGCACGCTTCGCCGCGGCCTGCTCGGCGCTGCGGCGACTGCTGCCCTCGCCCTGCGTATGAATATCAAGGTCCGGAATCGCGCATCCGACGCGGAAGCTCTGCTCGTGCGCCTCACCGGCGGTCGCTATGACCGTGTACAGCGGCAGCGCAATGCGGCGTGCCTGTAAAAATTCCTGTAGTAGCGTCTTGGCGTCTTTGTCCACCAACCGCGGGTCAAGCGAGTCGAATTGCCGCCCGAACAGATTCAATACCGCGATGCGTGCTGCCGCAAAGTCCCCGTCCAGGAATGCCGCACCGATCAGCGCCTCGAGCGCATCGGCGAGTATCGACGGGCGCTGCGCGCCGCCGCTTTTTATCTCACCCTCGCCAAGCAGCAGGTGGGAGCCGAGATCGATGCGCTGCGCGGTCTCGAACAGGCTTTGCTGATTGACGAGGTTGGCGCGCAGGCGGGAAAGATCGCCTTCCGGCAAATGCTCGAAGCGCGCGAATAGCTCCGCGGCAACGACGCAATTCAAGACGCCGTCGCCGAGAAATTCCAGGCGTTCATTATGCACGGCCCCGTGGCTGCGGTGGGTCAGCGCCTGCCGCAGCAGGTTTGCGTTGCCGAATGCGTAACCGGTGGCGTCGGCGAGCGTCTGACGAGCCATTTCAGCGGGGTTACGGGCCCTTGGCCGAACTGGGATTGAAATCGATCAGCAGAGAGTAATTTTTGAACAGCGGCACCTTGGTCTGGTAGCTCGCGCTGATCACCACGCCATTGCCCTCTTTGACGACTTCAATTTCGTCGCCGCCGATGGCCACTATGTTGTCAATCGTCGCCAGTGGCTGCCATGCAGTCATTAAATCCCGCTTCGTTCCGTTAATAACCTCCGGCTTGACAGCAAGCACGCGAAATATTTTTTGCAGCGCGAAATATTCGGTGTATGGCTTGAAGAGCTTGAAGCCCAGCAGCAGGACAAAGATGAGCACGACCATGACCATTATCAGGCCGCTAAGGCTCACGCCGAGTTGCTTTTTTCTCATTACGCCCCCCTCATTTTATCGATTGCCCGATACGCTTGAATTCGTCGAAATTCCACCAGATCATGAAGGCCCTGCCGACGATATTCTGATCAGGCACGAACCCCCAGTAACGGCTGTCGCTGCTACTGTCGCGATTGTCGCCCATCATGAAGAAATGCGCGGGCGGCACCGTGCACGTAAAACCCGCTTCATTGTAGGCACAATTTTCGTAAAAAGGGAATCGTCGCACGTCCGAATTGCGCAGCGGGGGAATATCGGCATTGATAAGAATTGCGTGCGTGTGATCCGGCGCCAGCGCCTCCCTGAGACGCTGCGTCGAGACGAAACTCAAACCCGTCTCGACATAGTTGTACTGGCCGTCCGGTTCGACCTTGATTTCCTCGCCGTTGATCGACAGCCGCTTGTTCTGGTAGCTGACCTTGTCGCCCGGCACGCCAACGATGCGCTTGATGTAATCGAGCGACGGATTTTCTGGATAGCGGAACACCATGACCTCGCCGCGTTGCGGCGCGTTGATGTCGAGGATTTTCTTGTTGATAACCGGTAGTCGTACGCCGTACGTGAATTTGTTCACGAGGATGAAATCGCCGATCAGCAGCGTCGGCAGCATCGAGCCGGAAGGGATCTTGAACGGCTCGACCAAGAATGAGCGCAGCAGGAACACGATGAGTATGACCGGAAAAAAACTTTTCGGATATTCGATCCACCAGGGCTCCGTTGCGCCCGCGGCGCGCCGCTTGCGCAGCACGTAATAGTCCAACAGGCAGACCGCGCCGGTTGCCACGAGCAGCGAAAACATGATCAGGGCAAAATTCATTTAATTTCCTGTAATGGTTGCTGCGTGCGGCCACGCCATTGTGCTCTGCGCGTCATTTGCTTTCCACCTGCAAAATGGCAAGGAAGGCTTCCTGCGGGATTTCCACGTTGCCAACCTGCTTCATGCGCTTTTTGCCGGCCTTCTGCTTCTCGAGCAGCTTGCGCTTGCGCGAAATGTCGCCGCCGTAGCATTTGGCCAGCACGTTCTTGCGCAGGGCCTTGACGTTTTCGCGCGCTATTATGTGCGCGCCTATCGCCGCCTGCACGGCGACGTCGAACATCTGACGCGGAATGAGCTCGCGCATCTTTTGCGCCAGCTCGCGGCCGCGGTACTGCGCGTTGGCACGGTGCACGATCAGCGACAGCGCGTCGACGCGGTCGCCGTTGATGAGTATGTCGAGCCTGACGAGGTCGCCGGCACGGAATTCCTTGAAGTCATAGTCGAGCGATGCATAGCCGCGGCTCACGGATTTCAGCTTGTCGAAGAAATCCATTACCACCTCGTTCAGCGGCAACTCATAAGTCAGCATGACCTGCCGACCCAGGTACAGCATATTGCGCTGCACGCCGCGTTTTTGCGTGCACAGCGTAATCACGGAACCCACGTAATCCTGCGGCACCAGTATGGAGGCCGTGATGATGGGCTCGCGGATCTCGCTGATTTTCGACGGGTCGGGCAGCTTCGAAGGATTCTCTATTTCGAGCAGCGTTCCGTCATTCAACATGACTTCATAGATCACCGTCGGCGCGGTGGTAATGAGCTCCATGCCGTATTCGCGCTCGAGCCGCTCCTGCACGATGTCTAGATGCAGAAGGCCGAGGAAGCCGCAGCGAAAGCCGAAACCCAGCGCCTGCGACGATTCCGGTTCGTAGCGCAGCGAAGCGTCATTAAGATGAAGCTTTTCCAGCGCGTCGCGCAAAGCGTCGTACTGGTTCGAGTCTATCGGATAAAGACCGGCAAACACCTGGGGCTGGATTTCCTTGAATCCCGGCAGCGCGGCAGTCGCCTGCCGCTCGACGAGCGTCACCGTGTCGCCGACGCGCGCCGCCTTGAGCTCCTTGATACCGGCGATGACGAAGCCGACCTCGCCCGCCGACAGGCTGGCCTTCGCTTGTGATTTTGGCGTAAACACCCCGACGTGTTCGCACAGATGTTGCGTCTGCGTGGACATCAGCAGGATGCGGTCTTTAGGCCGCAACTCGCCATCGACGACGCGCACCAGCATCACGACGCCGACGTAGTTGTCGAACCACGAGTCGATAATCAGCGCCTTGAGCGGCGCGGTCGCATCGCCGCGCGGCGCCGGTATGCGCGCAATAACCGCTTCGAGGATGTCCTGCACGCCGGCGCCCGATTTCGCGCTCGCCAGTATCGCTTCCTGCGCGGGTATGCCGATGATGTCCTCGATCTCCGTTATGACGCGGGCGGGCTCGGCTGAGGGCAGATCGATTTTGTTGATGACCGGGACGACTTCGACGCCCTGCTCGGTCGCGGTATAGCAGTTGGCGACGGTTTGCGCCTCAACGCCCTGCGATGCGTCCACCACCAGCAAAGCACCTTCGCATGCGGCGAGCGAACGCGACACTTCATAGGAGAAGTCAACGTGCCCCGGCGTGTCGATCAGGTTGAGGAGGTACGTCTGGCCGTCGCGCGCGCGATACTGGAGCGCCGCAGTCTGCGCCTTGATCGTAATGCCGCGTTCACGCTCGAGATCCATCGAATCGAGCACCTGCGCCTCCATTTCGCGGTCCGACAGGCCGCCGCACAACTGGATGAATCGGTCGGCCAGCGTTGACTTGCCGTGATCGATGTGCGCGATGATTGAAAAATTGCGAATGTGCTGCATGTATAAAAAAGGGCACGCCTGACGTGCCCTTTCTCAAATAAAACGTGATTTTAGCCGATTTTACGCAGGGAAGCTGTCACGGCGATCCTTATTTGTCGGGAACGCCGGCTTTGACGCTCAACGGCTCAAGTACGCTTCTAATTTTTGCGTATCGAGATGGTAATGACAGATTTCCCCGTCAGCGCCTGTCAGCACGGGCACGAGCTCGCCATATCGCGCCTCCAGCGCTGGATCGCTATCAACATCGACTATGCGCAATTCGTAGCGCCAGCCCGTCTGCAACGCGCGCAGGGCGGCAATCATGTCGTCACACAAATGACAATAAGAGCGGCTGTATACGGTCAACGCCAGCGGCTGCTTATTCAATGCGAAACGGAATGTATATTGAATTAGCGCCGCGCCGCACCAGCATCGCAACGATTTTGCCTTTTTCGAACTGACCCATCAGCTGGCCGAATTGCTCGAGCGACTTTATGTCCTGGTTGTTGACCGCCAATATGATGTCGCCGCGGCGTATGCCCGCCTTGGCGGCCGGGCCTTGCGCATCCTCGACCAGGATACCGCCGGTGATTTTGAGCTCTTTGCGTTGTTCGGCGGTCGGTTCGGTCAACGTCATGCCCAGCCGGCTCACCGATTCGACGGGAGGCTTGGCGCCTGGCGCGCCACGCCGCTGCGGCGAGCGCTGTGCCGCGCGCGCTTCGTCCGGCATTTCGCCGACGACGACGCTGACTTCGCGCGTGGCCTTGTTGCGCATCAGCTGCACCGCAGACTTGGCGCCCGGTTTCGTGCTGCCGACCAGCCGCGGCAGATCTTCAGACGAATTGACTTCGCGCCCGCCGAATTTGAGTATGACGTCGCCGGCCTCGATGCCGGCCTTTTCAGCCGGACTGCCTTTTTCGACGGAACTGACGAGCGCGCCAGCCGGTTTCGGCAGGCCGAACGATTCAGCCAGTTCACGCGTGACTGGTTGAATGACAACGCCGATGCGCCCGCGCGTGACTTTGCCGCCCGCCTTCAACTGAGTCGCGATATCGTTCGCAACATCGATCGGAATCGAGAACGAAAGTCCCATGAAGCCGCCCGTTCGGCTGTAGATCTGGGAATTGATGCCGACCACTTCGCCGCGCATGTTGAAGAGCGGGCCGCCCGAATTGCCGGGATTTACCGCCGCATCGGTCTGGATGAACGGCACGAAATTTTCCTGCGGCAGCGAACGGCCTTTGGCGCTGACGATACCGGCCGTCACCGAATTTTCGAAACCGAACGGCGAGCCGATCGCAATGACCCATTCGCCGACTTTGAGCTTGTTCGGATCGCCGAACTTGACCGCCGGCAGTCCCGTGGCCTCAATCTTGATGAGCGCAATGTCGGTGCGCTTGTCGCTGCCGATGACTTTGGCCTTGAACTCGCGCTTGTCGTTGAGCTTGACGTTGATCTCGTCGGCCGCTTCCACCACGTGCGCATTGGTCAGGATATAGCCGTCGGTGCTAATGATGAAACCTGACCCCAGCGAGTTGTTCTGAAATTCGCGCGGCCCGGGATTGGGTACGAATCGCCGGAAGAACTCATAAAAGGGATCGTCTTCCTGCAATTGCGGCATCTGCTGCGAGCCGAGCGGGCTGCGCACGGTTTGTGTCGTGCTGATATTGACGACGGTCGCGCCTTGGCGCTCGACGAGGTCGGTAAAATCCGGCAACTGGGCAAGAGCCGTGAGGGGCGCCACCATGGCCACGATTATTGAGCAAGCTTTCAACAGGCTTTGCAACAGCCCCGGTACAACAGAACATCCGGCGACGGCGTCACCGGTCCTCTTATTTGCGCTCAACATCTGACTTCCCTTTTTTATCTGTAATTTCCGAAACCCCGCCCTGCGTCGATGCTGCCAGTGTTCTGCCGCAGTCAATGTTCTTTCATGACAAACGACTCGGCGATTAGCTTGACAGTATGTGCCGGAGCTTCGCCCACGACGGTAACCATCTGGTCGGCTGCCGGCCGCACATACATATTAACGGCGCCCTGAAAAGTCGCGCCCGCAGGCGGCGGCGATTTGGGGATGGGTTCGAGGAACACCGACACGGCGGCGAGGCCGTCCGAATAGACGATATGCGAGACCGGCGTCGAACGGCCCGGCACCGAGCGGCGCATCTCGGTCAGCTTCCTGAATCCGGCTAGCGGGCTTTTGACTACCCAGCCGCTCTCGGCAACGCTTTCGCTGCGCTCCATCGCCGCGCGATCGACGTGCCAATCCTGGCTTACGCGGGCGAAGCGGGATTTGAGCATGTCGCGCGTTACGCCATTGCCGATAGTCAGTTGCGTAAACACAAACAAATCGACCAAATCGCCTTTTTCGTTGATGGTCCGCGAACGCAGGGCGAGGCCGGTGTTGAGCTCCGCGCAATAGCGATGTCCGTAGCGCAGATTGTCTTTGGGTTCGAGCGCGATGACCTGGCAATCATGGCCGGCGACTCGCTCCTGCGCGCCTTTGCTCACCACGTAGTTGTCGGATATGCCGCTCAGCTGCTGCGGCAACAAAGCGGGAAACTGGCGCGCCGTCCGCTTTTCGACAACCATGGTCTTGCTGTCGGGCATATAGCAGGTGACGTTTTCGTTATTGCGTATGATTTCGCGCGGCGGGCCTTCGAGCGTTTCGAGTTTTTCGAACTCGCCGTGCGCATCCGCCATGTGGGCGATACGCGAGCTTTCCATCTGGCGGCCATGCTGGTAGACGAACGTGCCCGCGTAATTCAGCTGGCGTGAGGCGGCCGCGATTTTTTTGAGCCATGCCATTGCATCGGGGCCGCTTTCCGCGGCGACCACGCCGCCGCAACCGAACGCCCCCAGCAGCGCGAGCATGGCGGTGCCACTTGAGCGACGGACGCGCATTCTAATTGCCGTTACCTGCGTGCGATTCGGATACGGTTCTCACGTAGGGGGCCACGCCCTGAAATGCCACGCTCGGCGAGTATTCCTGATGCGCCATCAAATATTCGTTGACCTTGCGTTGGTTCGCAGCAGGCGCGGGTCGCGGGGCCTGCGCAAGCACCGGCGCCGATTGCGGCGCGACGGCTATCTGCACCTGCGGCCGCAGGGGATTGTCGGCCAGCACCAGCGTCAGCACAATGGCAACCGCCGACAGGGAGGCCACGGCGGACAATGCAAGGGTCGCGGATTTGCGCCACGTAACGCGCGGCGCCAGTTGGGTGGGCTCCTGCTCCATGCGGGCACGGAAGCGGGGCATGAAATCGTTGTTCAGCATGGCGTCGCCGCGCATCATGTCGCCGATCAGATGAAAGGTGTGCCAGGTCTCGCGGTCATCTTCGTCGTCTTTCAGCCGCTTGATCGCCTGCTGCGTTTCGAAGCGGGCGGCCTCGCCGTCCATCAATGCTGAAATTCGCTCCATCACCATCTCCTGTCTTTCGGTGTCCCGAGTTGCGGGCGCAGCTGCTCGGCGATCGCCTCGCGCGCGCGGAAAATCCGCGAACGTACGGTGCCGATGGGACAATTCATAATCTGCGCAATTTCCTCGTAGCTCAAGCCGTCGATTTCGCGCAGCGTAATCGCGGTCCGTAGTTCTTCAGGCAATTCCAGCAGCGTAGAGTTCACGGTCTCGGCGATCTGCCGCGTCATCATTTGCTGCTCGGGCGTGTTCATGTCTTTCAATTGCTCGCCGACCTCGATGTCTTCCGCCTCTTCGTTATCGACCTCGGTCACGGTCGGGGCGCGACGCCCCAGGGCAACCAGGTAATTCTTCGCCGTATTGATGCCGATGCGGTACAGCCAAGTATAAAACGCGCTATCACCGCGAAAAGACGGCAAGGCGCGATAGGCCTTGATAAAGGCTTCCTGCGTTACATCTTCAACCTCGCTGGCGTCGCGGATAAAACGTGACAACAATCGTCCCAGCTTGCGCTGGTATTTAGCTACCAGCAGCTCGAACGCTTTTTTGTCGCCGCGTTGTGCCCGCTCAACCAGTTGCTGGTCGACCTCACGATCGCTCATGACACCGGTTCCTGAAGACTTATGCTTTGGCGGCGTAAGCCCGCGAAAACAAAGCGCTAAGTATACCCCAGGCCGCGCCATCACGACCGTGAAACTAACCGTTATACGACAGACAAGAGAAATTACAAATTAGTTCACTGTCGAGCAGGGTTATTCCGCACCGCGGGACGGCGCACGGTCTCCGCCTCGTCTGTGCTGTGGCGCCGGAGGCGTTCAGCGCTGCATAGCCGCCATGCGCAGACCGCGCGGCACCAGCCAGCGCTCGGCAAACGTGAAGCCGCCTTCGATCAGCAGGGCGAGCAGCGCGGCCGGCGCAGCGCCCGCGAGCAGCAACGCATTGTCGTTGACGGCGAGGCCGGCCACGATCCTTTCGCCATAGCCACCCGCGCCGATGAAAGCCGCTATGGTCGCTGTCCCGACGTTGATTACCGCCGACGTCCGGACACCGGCCAGAATGGTGCGGGATGCCACCGGCAATTCGATAAGGCGCAGGATCGAGCCTGCACCAAGGCCGAGCGCTGCGCCCGCCTGCTTGAGGCCACGGGCCACCTCGGACATCCCCGCTGCTGTATTGCGCACTATCGGCAGCAAGCCATACAGGAACAGGGCAACGAGTGCCGGCACGGTGCCGATGCGGTCGAACAGCGCAATCAAAAAGGCGAGCAAAGCCAGCGCGGGTATGGTCTGCAGCACGCCAACCGCCGGCAAAATAACGCGGGCGGCAGCACGCGAGCGGGCGGCCCAGATGCCCAGCGGGATGCCAACCGCACAACTCGCGGCCAGTGAGACGAATACCAGCAACAAATGCTGCCCCGTTACGCGCGCGAAGTCGTCTCCGAGCATGCGCGCAAAGACGCCGCGGGGTGACGGCGGCGCAGTGGCGGGCGCAGGCACTACGAACTCCTCCGCGGTCTGCGCGAAGGACTTGCCATCCAGTTCGACCGCTGCATTCATGGCGATCATGCGCTCTGCGGGTATCCTGCCTTCCAGCGCTGCCAAGGCCGCCCACGACTTCGGTAAGCGCTGCGGGAGGTCCGTTCGATGCAGCAGCAGCGCCGCATACGGCGGGAAAAAATTACGGTCGTCCGCCAGCACGCGCAAGCCGTAGCGGTTGATCTTGGCATCCGTGGTGTAAACGTCCATGACCTGTATGCGCCCGGCCGCCAGCGCCTCGTATGCGAGTCCATGGTCGAGCCCCTGCGCCCTGAATGGCAGCGCGTATGCACGCTGCAGAGCCGGCCATCCGTCTTTCCGATTGAGGAATTCCTGCGACAAGCCCATCGTGAGTGCCGGATAGCGCGCGAGGTCCGAGATCGTGACGACGCCGAGTTCACGGGCGGCCGCTTCGCGCATTGCGAGCGCGTAGGTATTGCTGAAGCCGAGCGGTATCGATGCCTGCAGCCCGTCGACGGCAAGAACGCCATTGATGTCCGCGAGGGCGGGCGAGCTTTTTCCGCCGAGCAGTTCGAATGAAATGGTGCCCGAATATTCCGGGTAGACGTCGATCGCGCCGGACTTCAGGGCGGCGAAAACCACAGCGGTGTTGCCGAGGCCGGGCTTGAACGCGACCTGCGCTTCACCCGCCGTGCGCGCAGTGCGCGCGACGATTTCGCCCAGGATGTATGACTCGGTAAAACGCTTTGAACCGACGGTAAGCTCAGCCGCCGCGGCGCTCGCGACCCAGCCGAATGCCGCGGCGGCCAGCCCTGCGAGTTGCCACGCTGCGCCGGCGCGCTTCACTCAGCGCGTGAATGGTACGCGTTTGTCGTATTCAGCAACTGCATTTTCCAGCGTCATGAACACCGCGCCTTCCGCTTTCAGCTTTTTGATCAGCTTCTCGAGCATCAGCATGCGGCCGCCGCGGCCGATCACGAACGGATGGAAGGTATAGGTAATCACGCCCCACTGGAGATTCTTCTTCATGTAATGAAAATCGCTGATCCAGTTCTCGAGCACGAGGTTGTAGTTCATCAGTCCCGGCAATATCCAGTCCTTGGTGCGGATGAATTCGAAGTGCGGATAATCGTCGAGCGTCCAGCTGATCGGCATTTCGATCAGCTTCGTTGTCTTGCCGAAGACGGCCGGCTTATCCAGTTCGATGACATCGCCCTGGCGCACGCGATACGGCGTGTAGTCGTCGCCCATCATGCTGCTGTCGTACGTGAAGCCGTGCTTCAGCAACAGCTCGATTGAATGCGGGCTTAAGTCCCACGACGGCGAGCGGTAGCCGCGCGCGTAACTGCCCGTGAGCATCCTGATCTGCTCGTTCGCGCGCGTCAGGCCCTCCTCTTCCTGCTCGCGCGTCAGCAACGCGGGCGGCACATGCGTCCAGCCATGGTGGCCGATCTCATGGCCGGCATCGAATACTTCGCGGCAGCGTTCCGGATACGTCTCCAACGTATGGCCCGGGATGTACCAGGAAGTCGCGATCCTGTACTTTTCAAGCAGCGCGAGCAGGCGTGGCGCCGCTACGTCGGGGCCGAATTCGCCGCGCGATATCGGCGTCGGCGAGGTCATGCCACGGGCAATGAAGCCCGACATCGCGTCGAAGTCGAATGTGAGACAGACGATATGCCTTGCTTTGGATCCCGCTTTTTTGGCTGCCAATTGAGTTCTCCCTAATAAGCTGAACGGCCGCCCTCGGCCGGTATGGCCGCACCCGTAATCATGCGCGATTCGCCGCTGGCGAGAAACAGCGCGATATTCGCGATGTCCTCCGGTTGGCCGATCCAATATGGGTAATCCTTGCTGCGGCCCGCCGCGTCCTGACGATCGGCGACGCGTCCCGGCTTGTCCGGTGTGCCGTAGCTCGAAGTGATGCGCTCCGTCAGGATACGTCCCGCGCAGATCGCATTCACGCGCACGTTGTTCTTCGCATAGGCGCCGGCCAGTGCGCGCGTCAGCGACACGATCGCGCCTTTCGCCGAGGTATAAATATGCGCGGGGCTGCCGCCGCGCAATGCCGCCCCAGACGACATGTTCACCACCGTGCCGCCGCCGGCCTTGATGATTTCCGGGATCGCGTGACGGCAGCACAGGATAGGCCCCAGCAAATCGAGCGACATCGTGTGCTGCCATACCTCGAGATCGACATCGGTGACATAACTGTCGGCAGGCACCGAACCGCCCGCGCAGTTGTAGAGAACGTCGATGCGGCCGAAACGATCCAGCGTAGCGGCGACGGCGGCTTTCACGCTGTCTTCGCTGGTCACATCAGTCGCCACGAACAAAGCGTCGCCGCCAGCTTCGCGCACGAGTTTTTCCGTCGCTTTGCCAGGGTCGGGGTTGATTTCGGCGAGCGCAACACGCGCGCCTTCGCGCGCGAACAAAACCGCGGCGGCGCGCGCAATGCCCGCACCCGCGCCGGTAATGAATGCGACTTTGCCTGCCAGGCGGTTCATGCCTGCCCGTGCGATGCCGGCTTTAGAGGCGCGCAATGCTTCAGCAAAAACCGCAGCAACTCATGCGCGCATTTTTCCGGGACGGAATCGGTGATGTTGTGCGGCAAGCCTTCATACACGACAAACTCACAATTGCGGATCTTGTTCTTGACGACGGCGTACTGCTCTTCGGTGCCGAGCGGATCGGGATGCGGGATCACCGCCAGCGTCGGGCAGCGGACTTCATGCAGGCGGTCCGTGAGATCGCAGGCTTTCATCATGCGCACGAAACGGTAAAACAGATCCGGATTCGTTTTCGCCGCTTCATCAATGAACCAGCGCTTGAAGCCAGCATCCGCGCCTTTGGGCAAACGGTCGCCGATGGTCGACTCGAGGAAGCCGAGAAAACCCTGCGCCTGGATGCCGGCGATCCACTTCTCAGCATCAACCAGCGAATTCTTTAATCCGGGCGTCGATGCGAAATCACCAAGCGTCTTGATGCGATCGGGATAATCGACCGCGACCTGCATGGCGACTATCGCGCCCGCCGATGAACCCGCAATGTGAAATTGCCTGCAGCCCAGCGCATCGGCAATTTCAATGACGTCGTGCGCGAGTCGCTCCACCGTCAATTGATCCGGCCCCGGCAATTCAGTCTGCCCGTGTCCGCGCATGTCCGGACGCACGACGCGGAAATGGCGCGACAAGATGGGGACCCACTTGTAAAGCCGGCGCGAGCTGCCCATCGCCGCATGCACAACGAACACCGTTTCCTGCGGCTGCCACGGATCGCTGTAATCGTCGACGGCGTAGCGCAGCTTCAGGCCGTCGCTCGCGACATGGGTGTGCATGGTGGAAGACAAAGTCATTGCGGCCTTTCAGTCGAGCCTGACGCTCGCGTTCCGGATCACGCGCGCCCATTTTTCGGTTTCGCTTTTGATGTTCGCCGCGAACTGCTCCGGCGTGCCGCCTATGGGGTCGAATCCCAAGTCGATCAAGCGCTGCTGAATATCTGGCAGTCTGAGCACGCCGGCAATCGTCGTGCTTAGCTTGTTAACGATGTCTTTGGGCGTC
Source organism: Betaproteobacteria bacterium (assembly GCA_025363575.1). Next base: position 20,770 of record JANYDM010000082.1, read on the forward strand.
GCCGCCGGCGCGAGGCAACCCCAGTACGTGCCGGAATCGACGCCCTTGAGACCCGATTCGACGAAAGTCGGCACCTCGGGCATCGCGGGCGAGCGCTTGTCGCCGGTGACGGCAATCGCGCGCAATCTGCCCACCGCGACATGCTGCTTCACCGAGCTGATACCGGCAAACATCATCACGACCTGCCCGCCCAGCACATCGGCGACCGCGGGGCCGGTGCCCTTGTAAGGAATATGGACGAGATCTATTTTCGCGACAAGCTTCAACAGCTCGCCGCCCAGATGCGTCGAGCTGCCGGGCCCACCCGATGCAAAATTGAGCTGACCGGGCTTCGCTTTGGCGAGCGCGACGAACTCCTTGACCGTTTTGACCGGCACGGACGGATGCACGATCAATATCACCGGCGCAGATGCCAGCAGCGATACCGGCGCGAGATCGCGCACGGAGTCGTAGGGTAATTTGCTATAGAGACTCGGATTCGTCGTGAAGGAGGTGTCGACCGCGAGCAGCGTGTAACCATCCGGCGCGGCCTTGACCGCCATTTCGCTGCCTATCGTGCTGCCGCCGCCGGCGCGATTGTCGACCACCAGTTGCTGGCCAAGCGCTTCGGACAGGCGCGACGAAATCGTGCGCACCAAAATATCGGTGCCGCCGCCCGGCGCAAAAGGCACGATCATCCGCACCGTGCGTGCCGGGTAGTTTTGCGCAATGGCCGCAGAGACCGACAGCACCGCAAGCAACGATAATAATATGCGCATCAGTTGCAACCTCGAACTTCCCAGCATGTCGCCCGCATCGCATCTTCCGGAGATTTCCCTGAATTCTAACCTATCGACGACAGCACGCGCCGGCGGCAGGGTTGCGTGTTGACGTAAAGAGCCGCGCGTCGATAACATGCATGCTCCCTTCTCGCGAAAGCACCCTGCACATGTCACGCCTGCCTCCCGTCAACGAAAAATCCTCGCCCGCAATCGCCGAAGTATTCGGCGAGATCATGGCCACGCGCGGTTTCGTGTCCAATGCGCTGAGCTCGATCGGCCATGCGCCGGAAGGCCTGCGTCATCTGGCGCGGCTGGGGGCCTATACGAAATATCAGACCGACTTGCCTGAGCGGCTGCGCGAGCTTTGCATTCTGTGCGCGGCGCGCGGCGTCGCCTACGCCTGGAGCCACCACTCAGCGCTCGCGATGCAGGCGGGCATACCGCAGGCGGCGGTGGACGATATCGGCGAGGGCCGGGTACCTGCGTCACTGCCCCCGCAGGAGCAAGCCATCGCGTCTTTCATCCTGGAGGCGTTTTCAGCGCAATCCGTTGGCGCCGCGACCTTCACGGAACTCGCACGCCATTTCACGCCGCGGCAAATCACCGACATCGCGTTGTCCGCCACTTACTATCTCGCGCTGGGCACCATGGTGCGGGCGTTCGGCGTCCAAATGGAAACGCCGGCTGTGCTGCAGGTCGAGAAAGACTGGCAGAAGAAAAAGGCCGGACTGTAAGAATCGAAACAACCCGCCGGGAGAAGTTCATGCGCCCTGTCCACGCCCTGTTCGTGATCGCCGCCGTCACCGCTTCGCACGCCTGGGCGCAGGGCTACCCGGGCAAACCCATACGCATCATTGTTTCGTATCCGGCCGGCGGCGCCAACGACATTGTTGCGCGCATGGTCGGGCAAAAACTCCATGAGACGCTGGGCGCGAACATCGTCGTCGACAATCGCGCGGGCGCAGGCGGCACTATCGGCGCGGACATCGCGGCCAAGGCGCCCGCCGACGGTTATACGCTGCTCATGGCTGCAGGCGCGCATGCGCTTGCGCCCAGCCTTTACAGCAAGCTGCCGTACGATATCGCGCGCGACTTCGCGCCGGTCAGTATCTCCGCCAAAAGCACCTATCTGCTGGTCGTCCACCCGTCCGTGCCGGCCCGCTCGGTCAGGGAACTGATCGCGCTGGCGCGCGCCCGACCGGGCAGTTTGAATTACGCGTCATCGGGCATCGGCGCGCCGCCGCATCTCGCCGGTGAAATGTTCAACACGCTCGCCAGGGTGCAACTGACGCATGTCGCATACAAAGGCGACACGCCCGCGCTCGCCGATCTGCTCGGCGGCCACGTCGATCTCGCTTTTATCGCCGTGTCCGCAACAGCCGCTTATATCAAGGCGGGCAAGCTCAGAGCTCTGGCGGTGACGAGTGCGCAACGCACGCCCGTGATGCCCGATCTGCCGACGGTCGCGGAAGCCGGCGGGCTGCCGGAATTCGATATCAGTACCTGGTGGGGCATGCTCGCGCCGTCCGGCACGCCGGCGGACGCCATCAACCGGTTGTCTGCTGCCATGGCGAAAATCGCCGCCATGTCGGATGTCAAGAGCCGCTTCGGCGAACTCGGCCTCGAAGCAACCGCGGACACGCCCGACCATTTCGGCGCGTTCATCAAATCCGAAATCCAGAAATTCGCAAAGTTGGCCAAACTTGCGGGCGTTAAACCGGAATAAGAGGGATTACAAGCCGAGGAGCAGATGGCGCGCTGGCGTAAGTTCCCCGCGCTCGACCCGCCTGACGAGCTCCGCAACTGCGGCATGCGTGGGCGCGGGCACGCCGAGTTCGTCACCTTTGACGGCGACATAGCCGTTCATGAAATCCACTTCGGTACGGCGACCTTTGGCAATGTCCTGGGCTGTGCCCGAGCGTCCGCCTTCGGGCCGGCGCCGCAATCCATCCAGCATCGACTGTTCCACTGTGGCGAGCGCCGCCGTGTCGCCGGCGGCAGCAGACAGCCATTGCCCGGCAGCGAAGCCGCGTATTGTTTCCAGCTGGTAACCCGCTGCCATACCTATGCGTATGGCCTCAGCGGCGAGCCGGATTTGCAAACGCCGCGCCGGCTTGTGGGAAACGACCTCGTTTAAATCGAGACCCGAGGCGCCGGACAGTCCCGTAGTCATCGTATTGGCTGTCAACTTGGACCAGCGCTCGCCCCATAAATTGGCCGTCACCTTGGCGCTGTCAACGGCTCGCAAAAGTTCCGCTATTCTTTGCGCGCGCGCCGTAACGAGGCTATTGAGCTCGCCGACGCGAAAAACCGTGTAAGCGTCGCCGCCAGGCATCTGAGTGCGCACGATATGTCCGGGCGCTACGGCTTCGACACTGATCGTGCTGGCAATGCAACCAAGCGTCCTGCCCCAACCCGCAATGCGCGCGACTTCTTCCTCGACCAGTCCGTTTTGCATGGTGACGACGATCGCGCCCGCGGAGAGACAGGGCGTGATCAGCGCAGTCGCCCAGCTGGTGTCGTAGAGCTTCGTGCAGATGAAAGCGATATCGACGGTGGGCGCGAGGCTTTGTACAGCGCCGATATCGAGCGCCCTCAAACGTACCGTGTGCTCGCCCTGAGTGCCGCCCAGTTGCAGCCCGTGATTCTTGATCTGCGCGATATGCGCCGCCCACGGATCGATCAGCGTCACGTCGTGACCGGCGCGCGCCAGATGACCGCCGACGTAACCGCCGACCGCGCCGGCGCCTACGACCGCGATTTTTTCTTTCACCGGGTTTTAGCGCGTGCCGAGCTTATCGTGGAACTGCAGCACATCGGCGACGCAGCGGTCCGGCAGGTAGTCGTAAACATTGTGCCGTGCGTTCTCGTAGACGATAAGCTCGGCGCCTTTGATGCGCTTCATCATATCGTCATAGAGCGAAACCGCCCCGATCGGCTCCGCGCCGGGCGCAACGATCAAAGTCGGCGCTTTGATCGCATGAATCTCGTCCATGAAGTCGGTATCGGTCCAATAGCCGACAAAACGCGAGATAAAAGCGAGGTCGTTTTTGCAGATCTCATCCAGCACCCACGCGACCAGTTTGGGATCGGCCTCCCCCACCGGCAGACGGTCGTTAATGGTCTCGCCAAACACCGCACGCATGCCGCGCTTCGCCGCCTCGCGCAGCCAGCGCTTGCCCTGCTCGCCCTTGAATCCCGGCGTCGAGCAGAACAGGATCAGGCTCTTGACGCGTTCCGCATGATGTATCGCCAGCTGCTGGCCGACGTAACCGCCGGCCGACGCCGCCATGATGTCCACCTGGTCGAGCTTCAGATGGTCGAGCAGTTCGAGTACATCGCGCGTCAGCACTTCCTTATTGAGCGGCGAATCGGCCGGCGGAATTTGCGAAGCGCCATGGCCGCGCGTATCGACGCGTATCACGCGAAAATGGCGCGCGAGCTCTGGCACCATGGAAAAGTAGCGCCGCGAACTGCCCATCGCCGGATGCAGGACCAAAAGCGGGCGCGCGGGTTTCCATGGGTCGGTGAAGTCATCGATGTAATACGCGATCTCGATACCGTCGCTGGTCTTGAACGTGTGCTTTTGCATTTACCTTGCTCGCTTGAATAAAATTACTGGGGAACGATGCCGGCCGCCTTGACGACGCGCGCGAACTTGGCGATGTCGTCGCGTATCAATTGCGCGAACTGCTCGGGCGTGCTCGATTCGGGTTCGGAACCGCCGGCCACGAATTTATCCTGCACATCTTTCTGCGCAACGGCTTTGACGACCGCGCTGTTAAGACGGTCCAGCAACTCGCGTGGCAGGTTCGGCGGCCCCATCACGCCGAACCATGACGTAAGCTCGTAGCCCGGCAGACCTGCTTCCTGCATCGTCGGCACCTTCGGCAGGCTGGCCGTGCGGTGATTGCCCGTCACGGCGAGCGGCCGCAGTTTGCCGGACTCAATATGCACCAACGTCGATTGCACCACCGTAATCATCATGTCGACCTGCCCCGCCAGCAGATCGACGAACGCCGGCGTGTCGCCTTTGTAGGGAATATGCGCAATGTCGACCTTGGCCAGCGACTTGAACATCTCCGCCGACAGATGTGGCGTCGCGCCGGTGCCCGATGACGCGTAATTCATTTTGCCGGGATGGGCTTTCGCCAGCGCGATCAACTCCTTTACGTTCTTCGCCGGCAGCGCTGACGGCACCACCAATACGTTCTGTATGCGGCACGCAAGCGACACCGGAGTGAAGTCTTTAATCACGTCGAACGGCAGCTTTTCATACACGCTGGGAGCGACCGCCAGCGAGCCGAACCCCATGAGCAGGTTGTAGCCATCGGGCGCCGCTTTCGCGATCGCGTCCGCAGCTATCGTGCCGCCCGCTCCACCGCGATTTTCGACAATGACGCTCTGGTTGAAAAATTCAGTGAGTTTCTGCGCCAGTACGCGCGCATGGTAGTCGTTGGCGCCGCCGGCGGGAAAACCCGAGACTAACCGGACCGGTTTGAGCGGAAAGTTTTGCGCATGCGCAAAGCCGCCGGCCAGCAACGTCAGGCAGCCGATCGCGAGCGCAGATTTCATTCGATACCGCGGATCAGAGCGGGCGCGCCGCGCGCACATCGTCAAGGAACCGCTTGGCTTCTGCGGCGCAGCGATCGGGGATCTCACCGACCATGCTGTGGCCGGGACCTTTGATACTGATATAACGGCAGTTGCGCAGATGGCCGCGCATGCGCTCGTATTCGTGCGCTTCGACCATGGGGTCCGGGTCTGGCACTACCATCAGCGTCGGGCACGCGATCGCGCCCAGCTTCTCTGGAAAGTACTCGCTCGCCATCAGCGGCACAAAACGGCCGAGATATTCGGGCGTTACGCCTTCCGCAGTGTCAAGAAACCATTTCTGATGCGCGGGACTCGCATCGCCGATACGGTCGTGCATCGTCTCGGTCAGAAAATTGCGCACGCCGCCTTTCGCAACGCGCGCGAGCCAGTTACCTTTGGCCGGCCGTTCCGGATTAATGCCGGGCGTCGCCGCATACACGCCGAGCGAAGCGAAGCGTTGCGGAAATCGCAGCGCCGCATGCATCGCGATAATGCCGCCCGCCGATGCGCCTATCATGTGCGCGCGCTCAACCTTGTGCTGATCGAGCAGCTCGATCAGATCGCGCGCGAGCCGCTCATTGGTCAGCGGCTTGTCGAGCGATGGCTGGGATTTACCGTGCCCGCGGATATCCGGCCGGAGCACCCGATATTCGCGCGCAAGGTGCGGCACCCATGCATACAGCCGCAGCGCGCTGCCCATCCCCGGGTGTATGAGCACGATAGTTTCCGGCTTTGTCCATGGGTCGGTGTAATCGTCGACCAGGTAATGCAAGGCCGTCCCGTCGCTTGCCTGCCAGAAACTGGATGTCGTCATCGGTGGTGACCTGCTGATTCGAGCGCGTAGCGCGCTGCCGCGCATGTGATTGAGATTGATATTGGACCTGACGGTTGGATTATATAGGCAACATGCACATTCCGCCGGCGCGTCCGCGCCGGAGCGCGCGTACTTTTGCTAACATTCGGCGCATGTCAGAAAAACATTCTCACCTCCTTCGCCGGTCCGCAATTGCGCTATGCGCGGCATGCGCAATACCTGCCTCATTCGTCGGCGCAGAAGGACCTGCCGCCTATCCATCCAAGCCGATACGCTTTATCGTACCTTTCGCACCGGCCGGCAGTGCCGATGCACTCGCGCGCACGCTGCAGCCTGCATTAAGCGATGCGCTGGGCCAGACGATAGTGATCGACAATCGTCCGGGTGCAAGCAGCACCATCGGTACCGAAATCGGTTCCCGCGCAGTGCCCGACGGCTATACGCTGTTGATGGCGACGACGACGCATACGATCAACCCGAGTCTGATGAAGCTGCCGTTCGATCCGGTCAGGGATTTCGCCGCAGTCTCCCTCGTCGTGTCGCAACCGAACATACTGGCCGTGCATCCCTCGGTCCCCGCAAAATCGGTGAAAGAACTTGTCGCCCTGGCGAAAGTGAAACCGGACGCGCTCAATTTTGCTTCGGGCGGCAATGGCAGCTCGCCTCATCTGTCGGGAGAGTTATTCAAGATCGTCGCCGGCATTCACATTACCCACATACCGTATAAAGGCTCCGGGCCCGGCGTCACCGACCTGGTCGGCGGCCACGTGCAAATGATGTTCGCCGGGCCGCTTGCACTGGAGCAACTCATCAAAAGCGGCCGCCTGCGCGCGTTGGCAGTTGCCGACAAGCGGCGCTCTTCGGTATTGCCCGACGTGCCGACCATGACCGAGGCCGGCTTTCCCGGCGTCGAGACCGGCACCTGGTACGGCATGCTCTCCCCAGCGCGCACGCCGCCCGCCATCATTGCGCAGGTGCAGCGCGCGATCGTGCGCATATTGCAGACGCCCGACCTCAAGGCGCGCATGGCGAATCAGGGCGTCGATATTGTCGCGAGCAGCCCCGCCGAGTTTGAAAAGTTTATAATCGCCGAAATCGCCAAATGGTCGCGCGTCGTCAAGACAGCCAACGTGCGCGCGGACTAATTTCGAATCTCCGACTTTTTTCGCAAAGAACGCCATGAATCCTCAAGATTACGACCTCGACGCTTTTTGGATGCCGTTCACCGCCAATCGCCAATTTAAAGCGAAGCCGCGGATCTTCGTGTCAGCGAAGGACATGCATTTCATCACCGACGACGGGCGCGAGGTGCTCGATGGCATCGCCGGCCTGTGGTGCGTCAACGCGGGCCACGGCCGCAAGAAAATCGTCGAAGCGATCCAGAAACAGGCTGGCTTGCTCGACTACGCGCCGCCATTCCAGATGGGCCATCCCTTGCCGTTCAAGGTCGCAACGCGCCTCAAGCAGTTGCTGCCGGGCGATCTCGATCATGCATTCTTCACCAATTCCGGCTCCGAGTCGGTCGATACCGCCCTGAAAATTGCGCTGGCTTATCATCGCGCGCGCGGCGAGGGCCAGCGCCGCTGGCTGATCGGACGCGAGCGCGGCTATCACGGCGGCAATTTCGGTGGTGTATCGGTCGGCGGCATGCCGGCCAATCGCAAAGCGTTCGGCAGCCTGCTGCCGACGGTCGATCACATGCAGGCCACGCATGATCTCGAGCACAATTCATTCAGCCGCGGCCAGCCCGCGTGGGGCGCTCATCTGGCTGACGAACTCGAGAACCGCATTATCCCGCTGCACGACGCATCGAACATCGCGGCGGTGATCGTCGAGCCGCTGGCCGGCTCCGCCGGCGTGCTCGTGCCGCCGCAGGGTTATCTCGAAAGACTGCGCCAGATCTGCGACAAGCACGGCATCCTGCTCATCTTCGATGAAGTGATTACCGGTTTCGGCCGATTGGGCGCTTCGTTTGCCTGCGAAAAACTCGGCGTCATTCCCGACATCCTTTGCCTCGCCAAGGGACTTACGAACGGCAGCGTGCCGATGGGCGCCGTCATGGTGCGCAAAGGCATCTATGACCGGATGATGGCCGCCGCGCCGGAAAATACGATTGAGCTCTTTCACGGCTACACGTATTCGGGCCATCCGCTCGCTTGCGCGGCCGCACTGGCGAGCCTCGACGTTTTCGAAGAAGAGCAGTTATTCAAGCGCGCCGGCGATCTCGCACCTTATTTCGAAGATGCGGTGCACAGCCTGCGCGAGCTGCCGCACGTCATCGACGTGCGCAACATGGGCATGGTCGCCGGCGTCGAACTCGAGCCTGTCCCCGGCAAGCCAACCGCGCGCGCGTTCGAGGTATTTCAGCGTTGCTATGAGAAAGGCGTGCTGTTACGCACCACCGGCGACATCGTCGCGCTATCGCCGCCGCTGGTTATCAGCAAACCGCAGATCGATCAGCTCGTCGGTACGCTCGGCGACGTGCTGCGCGATATGGGGCGTCAATAACGACGTAGACAGCGAGACGTCAATAGTTTTATAAGACAACGCGTCAGACTCGCTGCATATCGCGCTTCCCGAGCTTGATCAGGCAGTGATCTATCCACCCGGCGGTCAATTTCTCCTGCACTGAATTCTGCCGCAGCCGCTGATTCAATGCGGGCCAGTCGACATTGTCGAGCGGCTGGTCCTGGTTGAAGCACGAAAATACATAGCTCGTCACGCCAGTCGCCGGGTCGACGTGCGGCTGAAGGCACTGCGCGCAGATCTCCTTCATCATGCATTGCATCGGCGAGTTGATAGAGCCGATCGCGAAATGATGCGGCTTCAGAAACGGCTTCAGCGCGGCGTGGCGCGCCTGCGCAACCGCCGCCATCATGCGGTCGGAGCCGATCGCAATCAGGCGGTCCGCGGACTTGAGCGCGACTTCCTGTACGCCGAAATTGCCGATCGCGTACGAATGCATGGCCTGCACGATGTTGCCGACGAACGTGCGATCGAGTGGCCGGGACGGCGTGAATCCCGGCTCTTCATCGCAGCACCACACCACCACGTCGGCCGCCGCTTCGATCTCGGCAACCTTGTAGCGGTCTATCATGTGCTTGTAGCCGGCGAAATACAGGACTTTATTGCCGGCTTTGCGCATCGCCTGGCCGATCGAAAAGAGCACGGCGTTGCCCAATCCGCCGCCGACGAGCACCACAGTCTCGTTGGCCGGGATTTCAGTAGGCGTGCCGGTCGGCCCCATCAGCACGACCGGCTCGCCGGGTTTCAGCAACACGCACATATCGCTCGATCCACCCATTTCGAGCACGATGGTCGATATCAATCCGCGCTGGGCGTCGACCCATGCTCCCGTCAGCGCGAGCCCTTCCATCGCCAGACGTGAACGCTCGGCCCTGAGCGCCCCGGTTTCGAAATTCTGCAGCCGGTAAAACTGCCCCGGCCGGAAACGCCGCGCCGCGATGGGCGCACGCACCACGACTTCGACGATGGTCGGCGTGAGGCGTACGACTTCGTGGACAGTGGCGCGCAACTCATCGTTGAGCTTCGCAATGAATACATCACTGTCCAGATCCGAGGCGGCATCGACCTTTGCGAGCACGCGGCTGATGGTCGGATAACCTTGCTTGGCGCTGCCGATGGCTTTCACCACGTTGCCGAAAAAAGATGGATGCACGTCGCCGAAATAGCTCACGAAGCGGCCGTCGTCGCGCCGCGACAGCAACACCCTGACCTGCTCCGGTTTCGCAATCGCTTTCTCTACGCCAAGCGGCACGGCTTCTTCGTCGCATGCACGAAAATATTTACCGTCCAGCGGGAAAGACGGCGCTTCTTCGCGCGAGAGCACGGTGTTCGGCTGCGTGCCCGCGGCGATGAGTATGGTTCCGGCCGGCATTTCCACCTGCCCGGTCTCGGTCCACTGGCCGTCATCACTGCGCGTCTGCACGGCCACGCGCAATGCACGCGCATGGCCGTAGCTGTCGATTTCCACGCGCAGCGGGGTCAACCCTTCCGCGAAGCGGATGCCCTCTTCGAGCGCTTTCTGAACTTCTTCATGGTTGAGCGTATATGAGGGGCTGTCGATCAGGCCTCGCCGGTAGGCGATGGTCACCCCGCCCCACGACTGCAGCAGTTCCAGCGTGCGCGGTTCGCGCTGCCCGGCGGCCGCACGCGAGCGCTCCTCGCGCAATGCACGCGCATGCGCGAGAAACTCGTCGGCGATGATACGTTCTTCCTCATTCCACGCGATGCGCGCAGCGGCCTCGCCGTGCTCGCGCGCCATCGCCTCGTAGCGGCTGAGGAATTTCTCGACCTGCAGCGGATAATAGGCCAGCGACTCGGTCGCGGTATCGATGGCAGTCAGGCCGCCGCCAACGACCACCACTGGCAGCCTCACCTGCATGTTGGCAATCGAGTCGGCCTTGGCCGCGCCGGTCAGTTGCAGCGCCATCAAAAAATCCGATGCCGTGCGCACGCCGCGCGCCAGGCCGTTGGGCATGTCGAGCACCGTCGGGCGCCCTGCCCCCAGCGCCAGTGCGATGTGATCGAAGCCGAGAGCGAATGCCTCGTCCGCGGTCAAGGTGCCGCCAAAGCGCACGCCGCCGAACAGAGCGAATTCGCGCCGCCGCTCGATCAGGAGGCGGATAATTTTCAAAAAATTCTTGTCCCAACGCACCGTAATGCCGTACTCCGCCACGCCGCCGAAGCCGGCCATGACACGCTCATCGAGTGCTTCGTAGAGCTCGTGCACATCGCGGATCGGATCGCAGGCGACGCGCGTGCCATTCGCGTTGACGCCAGAGACCATTGCGGGCAGCGGCTCTATCTTGAGACCGTCGACGCCGACAACCGCGTGACCGTCGTTCATCAGGTAGTGAGCGAGCGAAAATCCAGCTGGTCCCATACCCGCCACCAGCACGCGCTTGCCCGACGGCGCACGCGGATAAGGCGTTTGCAGATTCAGCGGATTCCAGCGCGTCAGCAAGCTGTAGATCTCGAACCCCCACGGCAGCTCGAGCACATCTTTGAGCGTGCGCGTCTCGGCCTGCGGAATATCGACCGGTTCCTGCTTCTGGTAGATGCAGGCTTTCATGCAATCGTTGCAGATGCGGTGCCCGGTAGCCGCCACCATCGGATTGTCAACGGCGATGATCGCCAGCGCGCCGACCGGATTGCCCAGCGTCTTGACCTTGTGGAACTCCGAAATCTTTTCTTCGAGCGGGCAACCCGCGAGCGTCACGCCGAACGGGCTTTTCTTGAACGACGCCGCGCCGCGCCCGCTGGCGCCTTTTTCCTTGAGGCCTTTCGAGCACGAATCCTTGCCCTGCTCATGGCACCAGATGCAGTAATGCGCCTGGTCAAGCGCACCGGTAAGATCGGTACCGCGGTCGGTCAACTTGAAACCGTCCCGCCGGCGCAGGTGCGTGGCATCCGCCGTGAACGCGGCATACCCTTTGGAGTTGTCTGTGACTAACGGCACCAGATGCTGGTAATCGAGCTTATGCGGCGCCTTGAACAATACCCCCGCGCGATGAAGCGCCCTGCCGGCGGGTGTTTGTGCTGCCCACGCGGCGTAGCGCAACGCAAGGTCGAGCTCAGCCGCGTGCGCCTGCTCGTCAGCATGCCAGCGTGCGACGTGCTGCGCATACGCAAGTTCGGTGAATTCGCCGCCGAACAGTGAGCTTAGATGTTCATGTAGCGACGCGCCGTCGATGCCTGCGGCCTCTTCGGCTTTTATTTTATGCAAGGCTTTGCGCTGGACGAAGAGCCGCTTGCAGCTGAAGATAGGAGCAAGCTCGTGATGGCGCGCCGACAAGGCCCGTACTTCGGGCTGAATGCCGAACAGTTCTGCGATGAAGTCCTCGACATGCGGCGCGAGCGCTATCAGCAGTTCCGATTCCTGCTTGTTTGTCAGCGCGTCGTACTGCTCGCGCGCGGCACGCAACTGCGCATGCAGTCCTTCATCGGTCGCGGCAAGCGCCGTCAGGAATGCCGCATCCACGCGCAGCAATCCTGCGCGCTGGTAGAGATCGGCGAAAGACAATCCGTGAGGCAGGTTCAGCATGAATTTAGATGGTGCATTGCGCAAAGCGCGCGAACATAGCACAGAAATTTAAGAGTGCCTAACGCTCGAAGCAGACTTCATGTTTGTGCGATAATAATTTTATATCAGTTGGTTATATCGATTGATGAGTCAGGAGGATACACCATCAACCATCGATCAAATACGCATGCCGAGGGCTGGCGTACGCCGGGCGTCGTCATTGCATGCGCGTGCACGCTGTTGATGCTGTCGATAGGTATCCGTCAGACGTTTGGACTATTCCTGCCACCGATGACATTCGACCTCGGCTGGACACGCGGATCGTTCGGGTTTGCCATTGCGCTGCAGAATATTGTGTGGGGCCTCGGACAACCTTTCGCCGGAGCGATAGCCGACAAATTCGGCGCGGCACGCGTGATCATTGCCGGCGGAGTTTTTTACGCGATCGGCCTTGCCTTGATGGCTTATTCCACAACCCCATTTGCGTTCGATGTCAGCGCGGGCATTCTGGTGGGCCTCGGCTTGAGCGGCAGCGGCTTCGGCGTGGTCATGGGCGTCGTCGGCCGCGCCGCGCCGCCGGAGAAACGCAGCGCTGCGCTGGGCATCGTGGGCGCCGGCGGTTCATTCGGCCAATTCGCGATGCTGCCATTTGCGCAATCACTGATCTCGCATTTCGGCTGGCTCAGTGCGCTGCTCGTGCTGGCCGCGGTGTCGGCCATCATTGTCCCGCTGGCCGCGGCCCTCGCCGGAAAAAACATCGCAGCGCAGACTGACAATCAGAGCCTGTCATCCGCCATACGCGAAGCGGCTGCCCACAAGGGCTATTGGTTTCTGACAGTCAGCTTTCTTGTGTGCGGTTTTCAGACGATATTCATCATGATTCACCTGCCCGCTTATCTGATCGATCAGGGCTTGTCGCCCACGGACGGCATGACTGCGCTCGCGCTGATCGGATTTTTCAATATCATCGGCTCTTACCTGTGCGGAGTGCTGGGCGGGCTATACAGCAAGAAGAAACTGCTGATGTGGCTGTACAGCCTGCGTGCGGTCGCCATCGCGCTGTTCATCGCGTTGCCGCTCTCGAATGCCACCGTCTGGGGTTTTGGCGTCGCCATGGGCGTCACATGGCTGGGCGCCGTGCCGCTGACCAACGGGCTGGTCGCCCAGATTTTCGGCGTAAAATATTTGTCCACGTTGTTCAGCATCGTTTTCCTCGGTCACCAGATCGGCAGTTTTCTCGGCGCATGGTATGGCGGTTTGATGTTCGATCTGACAGGCTCATACACCACGATGTGGATGTTCTGCGTCGTGCTGAGCGTCGTCGCGGCGGCTTTCTGCGTCCCGATCGACGAGCGCGATGTAACCGCCTTGCGAGCCGGCGGGGCACGCGCATGATCCGCCAGACTCATCGTCCGTTCATCTGGGCTATGCTCGCGGCATTGCTGGCGTACGTGAGCTACCTGAGCTTTAAAGCTTATCTGAGCCCCGATTTTTTGATCGGCTACGCGAACCTCTTTTCATGCTGAGCGCACACGCATGAACGATTTCACAAATCCGCAGACGATGGCGGGCGCATTCTTCAATGGCCTGCCGTGGCCGGCGCTGCTGATGGATGCGCGCGGTCACGTCACATTCGTAAATCGCGAACTGCGGCGCACGCGCACCGCGGACGCCATTTTGACCGGCGCGCCGCTTGCGCAGCTGTTCCCCGAATACTTTGCCGTGCTTGCCGGCGACCCGCCGTGGCTCCATGCGCAGACCGCGACCGTCGAGCATTTCGCCGGCGGCGTGAGTGTGATCGAAAATCTGACGCTGCAGTTGCTGCCGCACGGCGCGTGCCTGTTTTCGATCGGCAAACCCGCAGCCAACAATGGCCTCGGCGAAATTCAGCGCGAACGCCTCGCCGCGCTGGGTTTCATGGTTGCCGGCGTATGCCACGAACTGGCGAATCCGCTCACTGCGATCAATTCCACTGTGCAACTGCTGCGCGAGCAGCCGGCCTGCCCCCCCGCATTGCTGGAAAAGGGCCTCGCCAATATTGCCGCCAACGTCCAGCGCGTGCTGCGCATCTCGCGCAAGCTCAACGATTTTTCGCGCGCCAGCGACGACGCGCGGGCGCTACTCAATCTGCGCACCGCAATGGACGAGGCGGTTTCGCTGCTGCGCCAGGACGGCCTGATGCAGACCGTCGACGTGGTATGCACGCTCGATGACGCTACCGTGGTGCACGCCGATGCCGGCCAGCTGCAGCAGGTCTTTTGCAACGTGCTCACGAATGCAGCGCAGGCGATGCAAGGCGCGGGCGCCTTGTATATCGGCGACTCGCAATGCGACGGCAGGTTCATCGAGATAGCGATCCGCGATACCGGCCCCGGCATAGCCGAGCGCGATTTGCCGCGGCTGTTCGAGCCTTTTTTCAGCACCAAGCCAAGCGGCCAGGGCACCGGACTCGGGCTCGCCATCAGCAATGAGATCGTTCTCTCGCACGGCGGGAGCATGCGCGCGGGCAACTCTGCGGCCGGCGGCGCCTGCTTTTATATACGCCTGCCGGCTGTCGCCGCATGAGCACCATTGCTGCGGCGGCACGCTCCGCACGCATCCTCGTTGTCGAAGACGATGCCGGCGTCAGCGCGAGCATCGAGATGCTGCTGCCGGCACGCGGTTATCAAGTCGAAGTGGCGGCGCGCGCGCAGGATGGGCTCGAGCGCGCGGCGGCCAATGAGTTCGATCTCGTCATCACCGACCTGCGCCTGCCCGATGGCGACGGCATGAGCGTCATACGTGCGCTGCACAAGTCGCAGCCGGCGCTCCCGATCATCATGATGACGAGCTACTCATCGCTCGACACCGCGATCGCAGCGCTCAAAAACGGCGCCGTCGACTACGTCATCAAGCCGTTTCACAACGACGCGCTGCTGTTCGCGATCGAGCGCGCGCTCACTGCACGCCGCATGCAGCGTGAGAATGCGCTGCTGCGCCGCAGTCTCGAGACATCCCAGGCGGGTGCGCAAATCATCGGCCATAGCGCCGGCATCAAGCGCGTGTTCGAATTGATCGACAAGGTCGCCGCAACCGATGCCAACGTGCTTATCCAGGGTGAAAGCGGTACCGGCAAGGAGCTCGTGGCGCTGGCGATCCATCATGCCAGCCCACGCGCCGCGCGCCCGTTCGTACCGATCAACTGCGGCGCCATACCGGCCGAGTTGCTCGAGTCCGAATTGTTCGGCCATACCAAAGGCGCCTATACCGGCGCGGTGGCCGCCACCGAAGGCCTGATCCGCGAGGCCCAGGGCGGCACTTTGTTCCTCGATGAAATCTCCGAGCTCGCGCCGCAGCTGCAGGTCAAGCTGCTGCGCGTGATACAGGAGAAACAGGTGCGCCCGCTTGGCTCCCCGCGCATCTACCACACGGACGTGCGGTTCCTCGCGGCCAGCAACCGCGATCTGAAAAGCGCGACAGCGCAAGGCGCGTTCCGCGCCGACTTGTTCTATCGGCTCAACGTCATCAATATTCACGTGCCGCCTCTGCGCGAGCGCGGCAGGGACATCGAGCTGCTGGCGCAGCATTTCGTCGCCGCGCACAGCCGGCGGCTCGGCAAGCGCATTACCACTCTGGGCATGGACGTCAAAGAACTGCTGAACCAGTACCGCTGGCCCGGCAATGTGCGCGAGCTGGAAAACATTATTGAGCGCGCCGTTATCCTCGCCGACGGTCCGGGGCTTACCGCGCGCGACTTCTCCGATCTTTCCGCGATGGATGACGCAGCTGTGATACCGCCATCGGCGGATGCCGACACGCTGGCTGCAGCGCTGTCGGTCGAAGATTACATTGCCGCATTCGTAAAACGTTACCAGGACCGCTACAGCGAACAGGAGTTGGCTGCGATGCTCGGCATCGGACGCAAAGCCTTATGGGTGCGGCGCAACCGCTGGGGGCTTTTCCGCGCCGGCGTGCGGACTGCCCGTGCCGCGCGTTCGCGCGCGGACGCGTGATTTGCGCCGCCCCGACGCCGGTCTTTTGGAAACAGCCGCCGTTTCATTTGGAAACCCGCCCGCCCGTGGTAGTTCCTGCCTTCGGGCAAGCCTCGCAAATCTAGCGTTTTTTCCTTGCAAACCATTGGCATAGGGCTTGCTTAGGGTAAGCGCCTTAGCCGTATCCCAGAATAAATTACCCCGGAGGAAATCATGGCAGAACCAGCCGCGCGCAAGAAAGTCACCATTCCCACGTTGATGGAAAAGAAGAAAAAAGGCGAGCCCATCGTACAGCTCGCCGTTTACGACTATGAAACCGCCATCATCGCGGACCGTGTCGGCATCGACATCCTGTGCGTCTCCGACACGGGCGGCATGGTGCTGTTCGGCCATGAGTCGACGACGTCGGTGTCGTTTGAAGAAGTGCTGTTCATGGCGCAGGCGGTGAAGCGCGGCTCCCAGTATGGGCTACGCATGGTCGACATGCCTTACATGAGCTTCCATTTATCTGCGCAGCAGGCCGTCGACAATGCCGCGAAATACGTATCGCAGGCCGGCGCCGAAGTCATGAAGTGCGAAGGCAATCAGCACCACGCCAAATACATCGAAGCGATCATCAAGGCCGGCATTCCCGTGCAAGGCCATATCGGCATCTGTCCGATGCGCATTCCGCAGCTTGGCGGTTTCGCGGCACAGGGCAAGACCGCCGACCGCGCCAAGGAACTGGTCGATGACGCCTGGGCCTTCGTCGATGCCGGTTGCTTCTCGATCATGACCGAGGTCGTGACCTCCGAAGTGTCGCAATATCTGACCGAAACTCTGCCGGTGCCGGTCATCAGCCTTGGCTCGGGCAATACCTCGGATGGCGTGCACATCATCGGCTCCGACCTCTTCCACCTTTATGAAAAGCATACGCCGCGCCATTCCAAGATCTACTGCGACCTCGTGCCCATCATCGAGAAAGGCCTCACGGACTATCGCGATGAAGTCCGCCAGCGCATTTATCCAGGCAAGGAGCACACCGTATTCATGAAGGAAGACGAGCTCAAAAAATTCAAGGACAAAATCGGCTGGAAGAAGTGACTTCGCCGGTAATCGCGAGCATTGCGCCCGGCGGCGACGAAATCGTCGCTGCCACGGTTTTTTTCGCCGGCCTCGATCCGGCGCAGCGCGCGCGCGTCGCCGCGCTGGGCCGCATCGAGAGTTACCGCCAGAGCAATCAGATTTACGATATCGGCGATGCCGCGGCCGACTTCTACGTTCTCGTCGACGGCATGGTGCGCTTTAGCATCGGCTTGGGCAGCCGCCGTGCCGCCGCGGGTCAGGTCCTCCGCCGCGGCGAAGTGTTCGGCTGGGCCGCGTTAGTCGAGCAGGCACCGCAGCGCATTGCGTCGGCGTTCTGCATCACGCCGTGCAGCGTGCTTGCGATTAACGGCGACCAGCTGCTGCTGATGATGGAAGCCGACCACAGTCTCGGCTACCGTCTCATGCAGCAACTGAACGCGCTTATTACCGGAAATCTCACGTCGTTTGCGTCCGGCTGACGCCAAAATGCAATCCTGCGCGGACGGACCCGGGGGCATGCGCACATCATGCCCCTGATTTTTTGCGGGGGCGATCCTGCCTGATCTCCTGTGGCTGCTGCTGTCCGCGTTCGCCGTCGGCACGCTGATCGGCGCGGTCGGCGTCGGCGGCATATTGCTGATTCCCGCGCTGGTGGCGTTTGCCGGACTGCCGATACACGCGGCGATGGCAACCGCGCTGTTCACGTTCGCGTTCACCGGCGTGACGGGCACGATCATGTTCCAGCGCCGCGGCAGCATCGATTGGGCGGTCACGCGGCCGGTGCTTGCCGGCGCGGTATTCTTTGCGTTCCTCGGCGCGTGGGTCAATTCGCTGACCGGCCCCGGCGCGCTCGGCATGTTGCTCGCGGGCATCATCATCTTTGCCGGCATCTATACGATGGCGAGCTGGCGGGGCATTCCCCACCCGGCGTTCCACAATCGCAAGCGCGTGCAGCAGGTGCTGCTGCTCGCAGTCGGCGCGATTGCAGGTTTCGGCTCCGGTCTCACCGGCGTCGGCGGGCCGGCCTTGTCGGTACCGCTGATGGTGCTGTTCGGGTTCGCCGCCCTCACGGCAATCGGCACCAGCCAGGTGCTGCAGATCGTGGCCGCGATAGCCGGCACGCTGGGCAATCTCAGGTACGGCGCCATCGATTTCGGCGTCGCCGCCACTGTCACTCTTCTCGAAATCGCCGGCGTGCTGCTGGGCGCGCGCATCGTGCATGCAGTCAATGCGAACGCGCTGCGGAAATTCGTCGCGCTCCTGTGTGTCGTGGTCGGCGCCGGCCTGCTGGCGCGCGAAATGGGCTGGTTGCCGTGACGGCATCGGCGCTCGCCCGCTTTCTGGACGCGCGCAGCACCGGCGTGGAAATCGCTCCCGGCCTCTCGACACCCCGGTATTTCACGGACATTGAGCGCGAGCATGGCGCGACGCGACATGCGGCGGGATTGTTCGATTTCTCGTTCATGGGCTGCGTCGAGATCAAAGGCCCCGGCAGCCGCGATTTTCTGCACCAATTGCAGACCCGCTCGATGACGCAGCTTGCGCACCAACGCATCGCTTACTCGCTGTTGCTGCGCGACGACGCAAGCGTGCTCATCGACGCCACGGTATGGCACGTCGCGTGCGACCGATACTGGCTGTTCGTGGGACGGCGCGGCAATTGTCGCGACATCATGCAGGCAGCGGCCGCATTCGATGTCGAACTCACCGATCTGTCCGCGCAACACTCAGTCCTTGCCGTGCAAGGCAGCATAAGCCGGACCATCATTCAACGCGCGTTCGGGCAAGCCGCCGTCCCCGCTCTGCCGTACTTTGGTTTTACACAGCTCGCTTTCAACGGCGCCGCATGCTGGATTGCGCGTCTGGGCTACAGCGGAGAAACCGGCTACGAGCTCGTCATTGCCGATGCAGCCGCACCGGCACTGTGGCAAGCGCTGCTGACAGCGGGCGAAAATTCAGGCCTGCTCGAATGCGGTTTCCACGCCGCGGACACACTGCGCATCGAAGCGGGCCATATTCTGTTCACCGGCGAGCTGGCAACTGCGGTCTCGCCGTCTGAGCTGGGAATGACGCGGCTCATCGATTTCTACCGGCAGGATTTCCGCGGCGCACGTGCGTTACGGCGTTGGCGCGGACCCCTGCGTTGTATGGTCGGCCTCTTGCCAGAAAATCATGTCGCGTCGGATGTGGGCAGTCCCGGACCGGCCGCCGCCGGCAGCGCAATACTAACCAGCGTGCGCCGGTCGCCGCTGTTCGACAGAGACATTGCATTGGGGTTCGTGCACGCCGACGATGCCCGTCCCGGCGTGAAAGTCAGACTTCCAAGCGGCGCGCGCGCCACGGTGGCAAGGCTGCCGTTCTACGATCCGCCGCGCGCGCTGCCGCGGCGCTAATCGATGCCGATGCTGCGTTCCGCGGCGGTCACCGTGTTCTCGAGCAGCATTGCAACCGTCATACACCCGACGCCGCCGGGCACCGGGGTTATGCGCGAAGCAACCTGACTTGCCGATGCAAAATCGACGTCTCCAACAATCTTGCCGCCCGGCAGGCGGTTGATGCCTACATCGATAACGACCGCGCCCTGCTTGAGCATGGATCCGTCGATGAGGCCGGGATTGCCGACGGCGACTATCAGTATGTCCGCCATTAACGTGTATTGCCGCAAATCAGGTGTCTTGGAACTGCACACGCTGACAGTAGCCCCGCGCGCGATCAACATCAGCGCGAGCGGCTTGCCGACGATCGCGCTGCGGCCGATGATGACAGCGCTGCGCCCTTCGATAGGCACACGCGCGTAGTCGAGCATTGTCATCACGCCGAGCGGCGTGCATGGCGCAAGCATGGTGCGACCCGCGACCATCGCACCCAAGTTGACCCAGTTGAAACCATCGACGTCCTTGCCCGGCGCGATCGCCTGCAGGATGCGCTCCGAATTGAGATGCGACGGCAGGGGCAGCTGCACCAGCACACCGTGGATGCGCGGATCGTCATTCAGGTGCTGAATGATGGCGAACACCTGCTCTTCGCTGCAGTCCGCGCCAAAGCGGTGCACTTCGGAGTAGAGGCCGACATCCTGGCAGGCCTGGGCCTTGTTCTTGATATAGATCTTCGACGCCGGGTTCTCGCCAATCAGGATGGCCGCGAGCCCGGGCTGCACGCCGCGCGCGTGCAGCGTGTGTATGCGTTCTTTGAGTCGGGAAAAAACCTGGTGGGCGATGGCCGCTCCGTCCAGCAGAGTTGCGGCCATGCTTAGCGTTTGATTTCAGGCGGATACGGGGATTTTTTCGGCATACTTGGCGGCGTTGCGTTCTGCAGCGGCGACAGTATTGCATATCAGCATGGTCACTGTCATCGGTCCGACGCCGCCAGGCACCGGAGTTATGTATGCGGCTTTCTCTTTGACACCATCGAAATCGACGTCGCCGACCAGCCGCCCGTCGGGCAGCCTGTTGATGCCAACGTCAATCACGGTGGCGCCGCGTTTCACCATCGGCGCGGAAATGAGGCGCGGGCACCCTGCTGCCACGATCAGGATGTCAGCAAGTATTGTGTACTGTGCCAGATCGCGCGTCTTGATGTGGCAGATGCTCACCGTGGCGTCTTTCGCCATCAGCATCAGGGCCATCGGCTTGCCGACGATATTGCTAGCCCCCACCACGACAACATTCTGCCCTTCGATCGGTATGTTTTCGTATTCGAGCAGGCATTGCACGCCATACGGCGTGCAAGGGGGAAATATGTTGTTCTCGCCCACCACGAGCCCGCCGACGTTGTAAAGGTGAAACCCGTCGACGTCCTTGTCGATCGCTATGGCGCCAAGCAAACGGCGCGTCTCGAACTGCTGCGGCAAAGGCAGCTGTACAAGAACGCCGTGTATGGCGGGATTGCGGTTGAGCTCTTCGATGCGCTGCAGGATGGGCTGTTCGTCGGCGTCGGCCGGGAACTCGTGGGTCTCCGAATGCAGCCCGACCTCGGCACAAGCTTTGACCTTGTTGCGCACGTAAACGCGCGATGCAGGATTGTCGCCCACGATGATTACTGCCAGTCCCGGCGTGATGCCGCGCGCCTTCAGCGCTTCGACGCGCTTTTTCCATTCGCCGCGCACGTGACGCGCAACCGCATTGCCATCGATGATTTTTGCAGTCATGTTGGTGCTTTACTGTTCTGCTCAGATCTTGGCGACGCGCTTGGAGTAAGCGTCGACGAAATCGGCCGCCGCCTTGCTGCCGCGCGAGAATGACTTCATCGCTTCTTCGTGCAATATGGAAAGCGCCTGCATCTTGATTTCGTTCGAGCGGTCGTTTTCAACGAGGTCGGCCAGCTTGCGCGGCCGCGGCACGTCCACTTCCAGCACCTTGCACACGCGGGTCGGGATGTTGGACATGATCAGCAAACGGTCAGCCAGGAATATGGCTTCGTCGATGTCGGTGGTTACGAAGAAATTTGTGCGCCGGTTCTCTTCGTAGAGCGCCGAGTAGTACTCCCACATCAGCTCCTTGGTCATCGCATCGAGGCCGCGGAAAGGCTCATCGAGTATCATCACTTGCGGGTTGTTGATCATGGCGCGCGCGAGTTCGGCGCGCCGCTGCATGCCGCCCGACAGCTGCGTCGGATATTTATGGCGAAAATCCTGCAGCCCGACTTTGTTCAGCAGAAACTCCGCGAATTCGAGCGTCTGCGGCGTGACTTCGCCGCGTGCGCGCGGCCCGTAGAGGATGTTGTCATAGGTCGTCATCCACGGAAACAGCGCGGTTTCCTGGAACAGCACGAGGCGGTCGCGCGCCGGGCCGGCGATCGGATCACCGTTCAGGGTCAGCGTTCCGTCCGTCGGCTTCTCAAAACCTGCCAGCAGACGGATCAGCGTGCTCTTGCCGCAACCCGACGGACCTATCATCACCGTCAGCTTGCCGCGCTCTATCGTGAACGAGCAGTCCTTGACGACTTCTTTGCTGAACTGCTCCGCGCCGTAATTCTTACTGACGTTGCTGACGACGATTTCGCCCGCCTGGATGGCTGGCCGCATATTCTTCATTTCCATTTCAGTGGCCCATCCGCTATCTCAGGCGCAGCCAGGGCGTCACGCGCTTGCCGAGCGTGCGCAACAGCTCGCTCGAAATGAAGCCGGCAATGCCGATGCTGATCATGCCGACGACGATCTGCTCGTAAGAGCCGCCGACGTAGGAATTCCAGATGAAAAAGCCGAGCCCGCCGCCGCTGGTGCCGCCGATCTGGCTGCCGCCGCCCGAGATCATCTCGGCAGCAACTACGACTTCCCAGGTGATACCCATCCCCACCGCCGAGCCGACCATGATGGAAGGCAGAGTACCGGGCAGGATGATGCGCCAGAAAATGTCCCAATCGCTCGAACCCATCGAGCGCGCCGCCTGGAAGTAGCGCACGTCGATTGCACGCGCGCCGCCAACCACGTTGATCACGATGGTGTAGAAGGCGCCAAGGAATGTCACGAACGCGATCGACATTTCCTGCGTCGGCCAGAAGATAATCGATGCCGGCACCCAAGCCAGCGGCGGAATCGGCCGCAGCACTTCGAACACCGGGAAGCCGATACCGTAGGCGGTGCGGCTCACTGCGAGCAGCAGCCCGAAAGGAATGCCGATGAGCATGGCGGCAATGAAGCCCGACATGACGCGAAAAAAGCTCATGTACCAGCTTTGCCAGTAGCCGGGATCGTTAATGACGTTGAGCCACGCATGCAGCACTTCGGTGGGCGCCGGTACCGCACCTATCCATGGCAAATAGAGCGGCTTCAGGCCGCACGCGACCAGCAGGCTGCGCAGCCATTCAAACGCCTCCCACTTGATCCACACCTTGGACAGCGACCCGATTTCCCACAGCAGAAGAAATATGACGATGGAAATGAAGCCTCGCCAGTAAATAGAGGTGAAGAACGATTGCCTGCCGGCGGCCATTGCGTTAGCCCTCCTTCTCGCCGGCGGCAAACGCCTTGAGGGCTTCCTCGTGCACCGCCTCGTTCGTCTCCTCCATCAACTCGCGGAATCGCTTCGAGGTCAGCACGCTGTAGTCGCGCGGATGCGGTATATCAACTTCGAGTATCTTCTTGGGTTTGCACGGCCGCGTCGTCATGATCGCGACTTTGTGCCCGAGAAAAATAGCCTCTTCAAGATCATGGGTGATGAAGAAAATCGTCACCTTGTTCTTATAGTAGATCTCCAGCAGCGCTTCATGCATGACAGATTTCGTCAGCGAATCGAGCGCCCGGTACGGCTCGTCCAACAGCAAAACTTTGGGGTCGTTCATCAGGGCGCGCACGATTTCGACGCGGCGGCGCATGCCGGACGACACTTCGCCGGGGAAATTATGCTCGACGCCCGACAGCCCGGCATCGGCCATCATGCCCAGCGCTTTCTCACGCGCCTGCGCTTTGCCGAGCTTGCCCTGCATGATGGGACCGAAGGCCACGTTCTCGAGATTCGTTTTCCAGGGAAACAGCGCGCCATTCTGAAAGACGACGATGCGGTCGGAGCCCGGCTCAGCCTTCGGTTTTTCCGGGCAGCAGAGGATTTCACCATCGAGCAGGATGCGGCCCGAAGTGATCTCGTGAAAACCCGCGATTGCATTCAACAGCGTCGTCTTGCCGCAGCCGGACGGGCCGACGATCATGCAGATCTCGCCGGCCTTGATATCGAGCGAACAGTGATCGACCGCCATCACGGCCGCGCCGGCGGGGTCGTAGATCTTGACGACGTCGTCGATGACGATAGCGCCGCGGCCCGCGCTGGCCGGCGCTGTCACGCACGCTTCGGCAACCACGGCCATCACTGGTCCCCCAGCGCAAGCTCGCGCGTGCGCCACTGCATCAGGTAGTCACCCAGCATGCGCACGAGCGCGCTGGTCGTGTAGCCGACGACCCCCAGCGTAATCATGCCGATCACGATGGTCGGATAACGCACCATCGTGTATGAGGTGTTGATCACGTAGCCGAGCCCGTACTGGCCGGACACCATCTCAGCGGCGACCAGCGAGAACCACGACACGCCGATGGATATCTGCAAGCCGGTAAAAATGAACGGCAGCGCGCCGGGAATTATGACGTGCCGGAACACCTGCGCGCGTTTGGCGCCCAGGCAATAGGCGGCACGTATGTAAGACTCTTCAATGGATTCGACTCCCAGCATTGTATTCAGGGCGGTTGCGAAAAACGATGCGAGGAAGGTCAGATAGATGACCGCCGATTCGGTCGCGATGAACATAACTATTGCCAGCGGCACCCAGGCCAGTATCGGGATGGGGCGCAATGTTTCGAACACCGGAAATACGTAATCCTTGAATTTCTTCGACCAGCCGAGAAAAAGGCCGAACGGCACGCCCAGCGCTGTCGCGAGGAAAAATGCGCGCGTTACGCGCCAGACACTGACCCAGATGTGGGTGTAGTACTCCTCGGTGTAGAGCGAGAGGCCATAAGTCGGGTTCGGACTGAACCACTCCTTGACGACCGTAGTGATGCCGGGCATCTCGCGAAAACGCGGCAGCTTCCAGACTTCGACCGACAGATACCAGAAACCCAGAAAGAGGGCGAAACCGACCAGCATCAGGTACGGGCGCGGGCTCTTGATCCACTGCCCGGTCCGGTACAGCGTCAGTTTGGCTCCGCTGATCTGCTCCGGCGGCGGGCGCTGTGCAACAGGTTCCATGTTCGTCCTACTCCAGCTTCAACGCGGATGGTTCGCCCAAAAAAAGAGCCGGCTGTGCGGCCGGCTCCGCCTGTGTTGCCTAGTTGATCGGCTTGAAATCAGAATCCGGCAACGCCGTCACCTGTCCGATGGGTGCCTTGACATTGCGCTCCTTCAGCACCGCATCCGCAAATTCGGGCATCACTGCTTCGGGCCGCAGCTTCGGCGCATTGATGCTCTTGATCGAGAAGAGGAACGCAGTCGCGCGATCGAGCAATTCGCGCGCCGGCGGCGTAATTGTGTATGGCAGGCTGTTGCGCACCTTTGTGCCATCGGCCTCCGGCCCGTACGAACCGTACAGCGAATACCACAACACCTTGTCGGAGAAGCCCGTCGTCTGCTGGCGCGCCATGCGGATGATCTCCTGCGAATTCTTCGGGTCGGCGAGGAACAACTGCGCGTCGAGCTCTGCGTTCATCCACGCCTTGACGATGTCGGGCCGCTGCTTGATCAGGTCAGCACGCATCGCCAGAAACCCGCCGTCATTTTCCTGCGGCGTCACGCCGGTGATCACGCGGCGCGCCAGGCCTTCCTGCACCAGCTTGGAGGCCGTCGGTTCCCAGATGACCGCGGCGTCGATCTTACCTGCGCGGAAGTTGCTGGTAATGACTTCGATGTTCTGATTCAGGTACGCGGCCGGGTTGACCTTGTATTTTTGGTACACCGCTTGGGCGTAGCGGTCGGTGCAGCTGCCTTTCGGCACCGCGATCTGCTTGCCATCGAGCCATTTGATGGCATCCAGCGTGGTGGCGAACTTCGGCGCGTCGGTGCGCACCAGGAATATATTGCACTGGTCGTGCGCGATGCCGAGCGTGCCGACGATGCGGATGTCGGCGACCTCCTGCTTGGTGGTCGACACGATGGACGGCATGTCGCCCATGTAGCCGATGTGCTGTTTGCCGGCCAGCATGTTGTTGACGATGATGGCGCCCTGCAGGCCGATCTGAAATTCCACCTTCGAGCCCTTGGGCAGATATTTCTCATAGAATTTCTTGCCGCGCATGATCACGCCGGACCATGACTGCGTGTAGTACGGCTGGTAGCCGACCACCAGTTCCACCGGCTCGCCGGCCTTGCCGAAATTGATGTCGGCGGCATGCAAGTGCGCGGCCGGCAATGCGACGGCGGCGAACAGCGCCAACACCCGCAAAAGTCTTTGCATCTTGTTCATGACTCCTCCTGTGTGATTAACAACTTTTGCTGCCCGTTCTTTCTTATTATGCTGCAAACCCCTGCTGCTGCATGTCCTGCAAATCACTTCAACCGCTGCCGCTCACTTCGAGCCCGACGACACGAGGTAACGCGCGATCAGCGCCGACAACCGCCGCATGACCAGATAACCGGAAGCGGGATCGGCCTCGAGCACGCGCAGGGTTTCGCGGCCGTTAATGCGCAGCAGCTGCGACGGTTCCAGGCAGGCCGCGCGTGCGATCCTCTGCGGCTGGTTCTCCAGCAGCGCGGCCCAGCCAAACACTTCGCCCTTGTGCAGCATGAAGCCGGCGGGACTGACGCGCTCGCCGCGGCCGATCAGGAATTCGACCTTGCCTGATTCCAGCACGAAAAACTCCTCCGCCGGGTCGCCGATATCGTACAGCGAGCGGCCGGCGTCGAATTGCTCTTTCCTCGCTAGCGTCATGAGCGCATCGAGGCTCTGCTGGGAGATGCCGGTAAACAGCTCGGCCGTGGCGAGCGCACTGCGCGCCACGACATAGATGGAATCGCCATCGACCTCAACGGGAAAACTTTCGAGCGGCGACTCGGCGAGCCCCAAAGCAGCGCCCGTGCGTATGTCCCATTGCCACAAGTGCTGGTGGCAGGTCAGCACGGCGCCGTCATACAGCCCTTCGCACAACGCCACCTCCTGGTGCGGGCACATCGCCTGGTAGGCGAAATACTCGTTGCCAGCGTTTGCCACCAGCACTTTCTGTCCGCCTTCGACCGCACACTCAATCATGCCGTTGGGCGGCACCTGGCTGCGCGGACACACGAATGTTTTGCTCATGGCGGGTCAGCTGAACTTGTCGTAGCGGATATTATCCGCAGTGAGCCTGGCCTGCAGCAACAGCATGCGGATGGCGCCGTCGACCGCCGGCGGCGGCCCTGCCAGATAAGCGCGCACGTTTTGATAGCGGCCGTGCATGCACCTGCCGGCGACTTCGTGCACAAATCCTTTTTCGAAGGCGAGCTCAGGGTGCGCCTGTTGTACGGACGCGGGCACGTCTTCATCCGACAAGGCGATAGTGACGCCTAGCCGGCCGGCGGCTTCCGTGCTCAATTGCTTCAGTTCTTCGATGAAAAACATGTCGGCGCACGTGCGCACTCCGAAAAACACATCAGCGCGATATTGCTCGAAATAACGCTCCTGACGCGCCCGCGCCAAGATAGACATCATGCCCGCTATACCGCTGCCGCCTGCAATGCACAGGATGTGTTTGCCGAGATTGGGCGCAAACGTTGCCGCGCCGAGCGGGCCGAACCAATCGACCTCGCAGCCCTCGGTTGCCCCGTTGAACAGCCATTCGGATGCGCCGCCGCCCGGCTTTTTCTTGACGACAAAATCGAGCCGCCGTGCGGAGCGCTCGAAATTCACCATCGAATAGCCGCGGTAACCGGGTACACCCGGCACCTGCACCACCACGAACTGGCCGGCATCGAAATCGCAAGACTTGTCCAGCTCGATGGAGAACGCGGTCACGTCGTGCGTCAGCGCACGCGCATTTGTAATCACGCCGCGGCCGAACACCGGCGTCGACGCGCCGGGATCCATGACGTTGACGAAATTGGTGACCTCCAGCGTGCAAGCGCTGTGGGCGATACATTGGCACATCAGGATTTCGCCCGGCTGCTTCAAGAACTTGCGGCCGCTCGCCTGCGGCCACACATCCTCGACTTCACCGGTCACGACTCTCGCCTTGCATGTTCCGCAGGTTCCGGTGCCGCATTCGTACGGGAGGTGCACGCCCGCGGCCAAGCCCGCGTACAGCAGACGCATGCCCGGCTTGGCATCGAATTCGAAAGCGCGGTTGCGCGCACTGAGCTGAATCTGCAAGCGCCGTCCGTCAGAAGGGAATGTGGTAGCCGAACCCGAACTGCCGGGTATCGAGCTTGACGACACGCTTGAGCAGCAATGGCGCGCCGTTGCCGAGCTTTACGGTGTCGATGTAGCGGCCGACCGCGAAAAGCTCCGTCGCGCCGCCATCGAGACTGGTCTTGAATACCTGCAACGCCGATACGACTGCTGCCTGCTGCGCGGCCGGGTCCACGCTCACTGTATATACCGTCGCATGGCGCGTCACCGGCGAATGGTCGCTGTTGTGTCGCGGCAGGTTCGTAAACAGCAGCTGCATGCCAGCCTTGTCGTGATCGAGCCAGACCATGTCTTTGCGAATCTCGGGACTGTACGCTGTGATCGTGTAGTTGAACGCGCCGTCGCAAAGCTCGAGATAACCCTTGAAATTCTTCTCGTCGAGCGCGAGGCACGAGCGATAGACCAGTTCTTCGACCGCCGTCCTGTCAATCTCCATCCAACTCTCCTCCGCCACCCGCCGCCATGCAGGCGGCCGCTGCGGCACCTGCTATTTACGCTGCTATCGTCGACTTCTTTTCGCCGAACGGGTCGTACGCCTTGCGGCCCATGCGCCGGCTCCATTCAGCATAAAAATGCCGCATGCCGCCTTCGTCGTGTATGGTCATGTTCTCTTCGCGCCCGTGCAGCACCCACGTCGGGTCGCCGCTCGCGCGCATCGCGCGGCCCTGGCCGTGTACGCCAAGCAGGTCTTCGTGCAGGTTGCGGCCGAACGGCCCCCAGATCATGTTGTGGTCGCGTATGCGCTCCGTGCGCTGTTCCGGCGTGTCGGTCTTGAGCCCCAATCCACGAAACTCGATCAGCAGCTTGTTGGGGCCGAGCGGTATCGACGTATCCATGCGCAGCACCGACGTGCGCAGGTTGTACGTCATGCCGGGGAATATATCGATCAGTATCCAGCCGCCGGGGGCGAGACCGGGCCAGCCGACGCCACGCTGCTTGCTGCCCTCGTAAGCGTCGTACTTGATTTCCATCGAGCCGACCGACGCGTGCCCGTTCGGATAGCCGGTGTATTTGCGGTCGAAGTAGCCCGGCTGCAGCATGCCTGTTACCCGGTTAAAGTAATGCATGTAATCGTGATAGAACTCGCTGTTGGTGTCGTGCCATAGCTTGTAGTTCGTCTCGACGATCGCCTTGTGGTAGTGGAAAACCTCGAGCGGCATCGACATGTGCTCTTTCAGCATGCCGAGCGAGTCGCCGATATATTCATTCAGCGTGCACGCGTTGTCGTCAACGTTGACCCAGACGAAACCGCCGAAGCCGACTTCGGCGCGCACTTCGCGCATGCCGGCGTCAGCCTTGCAGAAGCGTTTCTGAAAACCCTGCTCTTCGCGAGAAATGTCGATGCAGTTGCCCTTGCTGTCGAACGACCACGCGTGAAAAATGCACGTGATCCTTTTCGCGTTGCCGACGGGGTCATAGAGAAGCGTGTTGCCGCGATGGGGGCAGACGTTATAAAAGCTGCGCACTTTCATGTCTTCGCCGCGGACGACAATCAGCGGCGTGCCGCCCGGATGCTGGAATGTGCGATAGTCGTACGCGTTCGGCACCTCGGATTCGTGGCACGCGATTATCCAGCACTTGTTGAAGATTTTTTCCCGCTCTTCATGAAACAGCTGCTCATCGGTGTAGATGCGGCTGTCGACGAAGTGCGTCGACGGGAACTTCGGCTGCTGATGCCATTGGGTTGCGTTTTTCGACATGGCGCCTCCTCGCGTTGTTATGCAGGACCGGACGAAATTTGCAGAACCACACGCAGATTCCATGCCAACCCGGCGGATGGGGCTCGCACGGGGGCAAATGAAATCTGCCGGGATTTTCCGGAGTTTACGCGCTCCACGCCAGTTTCGAAAAGAAACGAAACATGGCTGTCCGGAAACAATAAGGCTCAGCGCTGCGTGGTTTTAGCGGCAGGACCGCTATCCAGCACCTGAAAGAAAATCTCGTCGCGCTTGATCATGCCTAGCTCGCTGCGCGCGCGCTCTTCAATGGCGTCAAAACCCTGCTTCAAGTCACCGACTTCCGCATCCAGGGCCGCGTTGCGCATGCCGAGTTTCTGATTGGCGTCGCGCTGGGCGTGCAACTGGCGGTCGACTTCCCATACGCGCAGCCAGCTGCCCTTGCCCAGCCACAGCGGGTACTGCAGCAGGCCGATGAGGACCGCGAGCGCCGCAGTCAGCAGCTTCATGCGCTGTCTACCATCAGCAGCTTCATGCGGCGCCCGCTGCTTCAGCCGCGCAACTGGTAGAAGGCGGCACGTCCAGGATAGGCCGACGCATCACCGAGATCCTCTTCGATGCGCAGCAGCTGATT
>JANYDM010000123.1 GCA_025363575.1 Betaproteobacteria bacterium
GCTTGCGTGATGGCGCCCGCTCCGGTGGTCGTCAGCGATACATTGCCCGCACCTGCGTTCAACGCGTTGTTAACCGCCAGCGCGCCGCTCGTGTTCAGCGTGATGCCGCCCGTTGCACCGACTGCGCCGGTCACCGTGAGCGCACCTGAGTCGAGCAGGTTCAAGGTACCGGTGCCCAGCGCCGTTGCGCCCAGGTTAGCGACGGCGTTCGTTGCCGTGTTCAGTGTCGCATTGGCGTTAGTGGTCGTCAGCGCGAGCGTGCCGGCGGTGATCACGCCGGCAGCGTTTTGCGTGATCGCGTTGCCCGCTCCGGTCGTGGTCAGCGATACGTTGCCTGCACCCGCATT
Organism: Betaproteobacteria bacterium; assembly: GCA_025363575.1. The sequence goes on from JANYDM010000123.1 coordinate 348, forward strand.
CAGTGTGTTGTTAACTGCCAGTGCACCGCTCGTGTTCAGCGTAGTGCCTCCAGTGGTGACCGCACCAGTTACCGTGATCCCACCTGCATCGAGCAGGTTCAGCGTGCCCGTGCCGAGTGCGACTGCACCCAGGTTGGTGAGCGCCGAGGTGGCAGTATTCAGCGTCGCATTGGAGTTGGTCGTGGTCAATGCCAGGGTATTGGCCGTGATCACACCCGCGGCCGTTTGCGTAATGGCACCTGCACCGGTCGTGGTCAACGAGACGTTGCCCACACCCGCATTCAGCGTGTTGTTCACCACCAGCGCGCCGCTCGTGTTCAGCGTGATGCCGCCCGTCGCACCGACTGCGCCAGTGACGGTGAGTCCGCCCGCATCCAGCAGGTTAAGCGCACCCGTCCCCAGCGCGACGGCACCCAGGTTGGTGAGCGCCGAGGTGGCAGTATTCAGCGTCGCATTGGAGTTGGCAGTAGCCAGCGTCAGCGTCGTCGCGGTGATCACGCCAGCGGCCGCTTGCGTGATGGCGCCCGCTCCGGTGGTCGTCAGCGATACATTGCCCGCACCTGCGTTCAACGCGTTGTTAACCGCCAGCGCGCCGCTCGTGTTCAGCGTAATGCCGCCCGTCGCACCGACTGCGCCAGTGACGGTGAGTCCGCCCGCATCCAACAAGTTCAGCGCGCCAGTCCCCAAGGCCGTCGCACCCAGGTTGGTGAGAGCGTTCGTTGCCGTGTTCAGCGTCGCGCTTGCGTTAGTGGTGGTCAGCGCCAGCGTGCCCGCAGTGATAACGCCGGCAGCGTTTTGCGTGATCGTGTTGCCCGCGCCTCCCGTGGTCGTCAGCGATACGTTGCCTGCACCCGCGTTCAATGCGCCGTTAAGCGTGATCACATTCGCGGTGGAAACCAGCGTCACGCCGGTGCCTGTCACACTGCCAGCACCGGTCACTGCTAGTGCGCCCCCAGCGGTCGTGATTGAGGCGAGCCCCGCACCGCTGTTAACGGCCCCGGTGACGTTCAGCCCCAGGGTGGAATCGTTAAGAGTGAGCGCGCCGTTGGTGGTGGAGGCACCTAAGTTGGCGATAGTATTTCCGGCATTGTTGAGGGTAATCGCACCGGTGCCGCCGTTTACGCTCAGCGTTCCCGGCACCGTAAGCGCACCGCTCTGAGTAATCGTGCCGGTGCCCGCAGCCGTCAGCGTCACGTTATTGCCCGTCACCGCCGCCAGACTGATATTCCCGGGAGAAAATGGCGCCAGCGCACTGGAACCGATCGTAAGAGAAAGGTTAGCGGCTCCGCTGTTCAGAGTCGTGCCCGCAAGCATTGCGATTCCGCCAACCCCAGCCAGGCGATCCGCCGAAGTCGCTGTTGAATCGTTTGCGGTGATCGCGAGCGTGCCGTTGTTGGTGCCAACGTTTGCGTTGATCGCCACATTACGTCCGGCCTGTATCGTGAGACCGGTGCCGGCATTGGCGATGGCAATTGCACTGTTGACGGTCACGTCCGTATTGGCTTGCAACACGACGTTGGCGACCTGAGCGTTGATGCTGGCCGCAGTCAGCGTATTGGTGAGGCCGACGTTATTGCCAAACAAATTGTTTACGCCCGCGTTGTACGCGGCGCCAGCGGCGGCGACGATCAGATTTTGCGGATCCAGCAACAGAGTTCCTGTGCGCCCCTGTGAAGCGCCGGTGTCGACTAAACCGTCGAATTCGAGATTCTGCTTGCCGGAAGTTTCAACGAATCCGCCATTACCTGACTGTGCCCCGCCGCGCGCCGAAATTAAACCGTAGTAGCGTGTGATTTCGTCCGCCCATACGATGACTTTGCCGCCTGTGCCAAAGTCAATCGCATCCGCGCGCAGGTCGGTGTCGCGCCCGACGAAAGTGCGGCGCGAATTCGGCAATGCCGAGCCACTACTTTCGATCGCGCCCCCGTGAGTATCCCCACCGACGAGTATAGTGCCGCCGCCCTCAGCGCCGGATGCATTCACACGCGCGCCATCGAATATGCCCGTCAGGTCGCCGAGAACGACGATGCGTCCGCCATTACCCGCATCGCCTTTCGCTTCGACCGTGCCCGACACGCTCGCCGTGCCGCCCGCGATGACTGCAATATTGCCCCCACCAGCGCCGTTGGCCGCGACGCGACTGCTGGACTCGAGCGTAGTATCGATCAGGGATCTAAGACTGATGGTGCCGCCGGCGCCCGCGTCACCATTGGCTTCGACAGTACCTGCAACGATCGTGCTGCCGCCCGCATCGACGGTGACGGCCCCGCCGTTATTTCCATTCGCAGTGGTATTGCTGCTTGCCGTGAGCACGACGTCGCCCGATGCCTTGAGAATGATGCTGCCATCGGCAGTACGCACTACAGAGTTGGCCGTGATGATTCCGCTGTTCCTGACCATCCCGGTATAAATGCCGCGGCTGCCGTGAGTGACCTCGCTCAGATTCAACGGGCCATCCGCCGGCGCAGTGATCTCGACCAGCAACGTCGGAGCGCCGCCGTCGGCCACACGCACCGATTTGCCCGCAGCGAGCACGATGTCGCCATTGGGTGCCGTGATCACGCCCTGGTTGTCGACGGCGCCGCCGATGAGGTACACGCGCCCGCCGTTGCCGGCGGTGATGTGGCCCTGGTTTACCACCGCCGTGCTTGGCGCTGCGTCGCTGCCGAAATTCATCCGACTGGCGAGAAAATCTTCATTCCTGAGGTTGAGCGTGGACGCCACCAATCCCGCCACGTTGATCTGCGCGCCGGCACCGAACAGGATGCCATTGGGATTGATCAGGAAAACGCGGCCGTTCGATTGCAACGTGCCGAGAATCAAGGAGGGATCGACGCCTACCACGCGATTGAGCACCGCACTGGACGCGGATTGTTGAATGAAACGCGTTGTCTCGTTGGCCTGGATTGAGAACTGCTGCCAGTTGATCATCGTCCCGGGCGTGTTGGTAACCAGCAACTGGCTGCCACGCGTCGTGAATGTTGCCTGACCACCGACTACGACCGGGCCGACCGGGTTCGCGTATGCGTCGTGCGCTGAGAAGCAGGCGGCAACGGCAGCCGCCAGCAACTTGCGTTGAAGCGGCTCGCGACTCACGAATTTCATTTTCGAAAAAATGATCATCATCCCGTTACTAAGTAACTGCGGAGGAATATCCGCCCGCAGTTCTTTTATCTTGTTGATTTACCGCAAATTTCGTGCCGGCCGCATCGTAGCAGAAGTCACGCCGTTTTCGCTGTGAACAATGTCACATGTTAAAATATCACAATCGTTATTTTTCAACAAGTTATTGGGGTTACTTAAAGTAAAAATGTCAGGGATTTCCCGACAAATTTCAGCCTCATCTGCCGATATCACGGCATAGAGGGTGGTAAAGCGCTGAATAGCACTTTGCCAGGGCGTGGCGTTGCTGATTGCGCGAAACGCTCTGCTAGAGCTCGGGTCTGGGATCCCGCCGTAGCAATTCTTCGACCGCGGTGCGCGCCGCAACCTTTTCATCCAGCACGCGGCAGACCGCGCGCGTGATCGGCATCTCGATCGCAAGGTCGCGCGCAAGGCGGTCGACCGCGCGCGCGGTATAAACGCCTTCAGCGACGTGGCCGAGGCTGGTAAGTACCTCATCAAGCGCCGCGCCTTGTGCGAGCTTGAGCCCAACGTTTCGATTGCGCGAAAGATCGCCGGTGCAGGTCAGCGTGAGATCACCGATGCCGGCCAGTCCCATAAAGGTTTCGATGCGCCCCCCGAGCTTCAACCCGAGCCTGGTAATTTCAGCGAGGCCGCGCGTAATCAATGCGGCACGCGCGTTGTATCCGAGCCCCAACCCGTCGCTGATGCCGGCAGCGATTGCCATGACGTTCTTGACGGCGCCGGCGACTTCGACACCGGTGACGTCGGCGGCAGAATAGATGCGTAGGCGGTCGTGATGCAGTTCGCGTGCGGTTTCGCGCGCGAATTTTTCGTCACCCGAGGCCAGCGTTAAGGCGGTTGGCAGACCCCGCGCGACTTCCTGCGCAAAACTGGGCCCCGAAAGTACGCCGCGCAGCTGCGTGGCGCTCAGCTGGCCGGCCACGATCTGATGCGGCAGCCGCGCGGATTCAGTATCGAATCCTTTGCACAACCACAGCACGGGCGCGGCGTTGCCGGCGGCTGCAATCTGCGCGAGCGCGCCCTGCAAGCCAGCCGTTGGCGTAGTGATCAGTATCAGATCGCAGCGGTCGAGCGCACCGGCAAAGTCGTCGGTGACCGCTACCCCGTCCGGAATGCGCAGACCCGGCAAATATCTGTGATTGACGCGCGCGGCGGCGATATCACTTGCGTGTGTCGCGCTGCGTGTCCACAACATAACGGCGTGGCGCGGCGCGAGACTGATGCTGATTGCAGTTCCCCACGCACCGGCGCCAAGCACCGCAAGCCTCATACACCCCAGACCTGATTGATCCTGATAAAGCCGCTTTGACCGTCGCGGTGCGCGACGCGGGCCCAGCCGGTGCCAGTGAGCTCGAGCAGATCGAGCAATACGTTCTGCTCAGCCTGGAATGCCAGCGGTGCGTTGTCCTCGGCCGTCTGCCGCACGGCCGCCAGACTCACTTTGACCATCACGCTGCGGCGCTCATGCAGATTTTTCGCTTCGATCCACGCCAGCTCGCCGCCAGCGTCGCGCACCTTGTTCCAGCCGTCGACCGCCACCACGATTTCGACTGGATAGCCGCGCCCGAGGATGTAAAGTTTTTTCGCCCGCACCGAGGGCGCGTCGTAAAGCACGGCGGCGTTTTCGCCCACGCTGCGGAATTCCGCCGTCGCTGCGGTCGTTGCTGCCAACAGAAGCAATCCGCATAGCCACACGCGCGCACGCATAGTCAGCGCGGCCTAGTTGGGTTTGGCGCCCGGTTGCGGCTGCAGTTGCTGCAATTGCTGCTGGTAAATATTTTCAAAACTCATGGGCGAGAGAATGACGGGCTGAAAACCCGCGCGCGACGTGAGCGTGGATATCGTCTCGCGCGCATACGGAAACAGTGTGTTCGGGCAGGCAATGCCGAGCAGCGGGCCGAGATCGTCCTGGGGGACGTTGCGGATCTGGAAGATGCCCGCCTGGGTGACTTCGACCAGGAACACGTTCTTTTCGTTGATGCGCGCGGTCAGGGTTACCGTCAATATCACTTCGTACAGGCCTTCCTGAACGTTGCGGGCGGCGCTGTTGATGTTGACCTCTATCGTCGGCGCGGCGGTCTCGAGGAAAACTTCCGGCGCGTTCGGTACTTCGACCGACAAATCCTTGACATAGACCTTTTCAATCGAAAAGGTCGGCACCGGTGATTCACTCATATTGACTCGCGTGGTTGTTCGGTAATGTTATAAGGGCGGGGTTCAGGCGCGCAGCATTTCGTCGAGCTTGCCGCCGCGATCGAGCGCGGCCAACTCGTCATAGCCGCCGACGTGCGTTTCGCCGATATAAATCTGCGGGACGGTACGCCGCCCGGTACGCTCCATCATTTCGGCGCGTTTCTGCGGCTCCAGGTCGACGCGGATCTTCTCGACGGTGGCGACGCCTTTTGACGTCAGCAAGCGTTCCGCCATAACGCAATAGGGGCAGGCGCCTGTACTGTACATTTTTACTGCCGCCATGCTGAGCCCTCCACTATCACTTCTCCACCGGCAGGCTTGCCTCGACCCAAGCGACCAGCCCGCCACGCAGCGCCACCGCTTCGGTGAAGCCGATCTTGCCGAGCGCGGCGCATACCTTCGCCGCGCGTCCCCCCGTCTGTCCAGTGACGATAATAGGCTTTGATTTGAACTTATCCAGTTCACGCAGGCGATTGGTCAATTCCGCGAACGGAATGTTGCGCGCATGCGGGATGCGGCCTGCCGCAAACTCCGTCGCGTCGCGTACGTCGAGAACGACGGCGTCGCGCCGGTTCATGAGTTGCACGGCTTCGAGCGCGCCGATCTGCGGCGATGTGCCGGCTAGCAGCCGGTTGAGCAGCGGCCATATCAGCATGCCGCCCGTTACCACCGCGGTGCCGAACAGCAGCATGTTCCATGGGCTCTTCTGCAAAAATACCAAAAACGAGGTGTCCAAATCGATCCCTGAAAATTCGCGCCAGTTCAAATGCGGCCGGGAAGTTTCAGCCCGCCGCCGGCCGCGTTTGACCGCAAAATGGAATAAAATATTGCGGCATTATATACGAGCCGAGAAAGTATTAGAAATCATGAGCGTAACTCCGGTGTTGCTGATCATCCTCGACGGCTTCGGCTATCGCGAGGCATGCGAAGACAACGCAATCTGCCAGGCGCGCAAACCGCACTGGAATTTTTTCTGGCGCACCTGCCCGCATACGACCATAGACGCATCGGAGCAGTGGGTAGGTCTGCCAAAAACGCAGATGGGGAATTCGGAAGTCGGCCATCTCAACATCGGCGCAGGCCGGGTCATTTACCAGGACTACACGCGCATTGAAGCGGACATAGCCAGCCGCGATTTTTTTCGCAACCTCGTCTTCAAGCAGGCAACGGACAAAGCACTCGAGAATGGTTCGACGCTGCATATACTCGGGCTATTGTCGCCCGGCGGCGTGCACAGCCACGAAACGCAAATTGCCGCAATGGTTGAAATGGCGGCAAGCGCCGGCGTGAAAGATATCTGCGTGCACGCTTTTCTCGACGGCCGGGATACGCCGCCGCGCAGCGCGCGCGCGTCGCTCGAGTACATGCGCGATAAATGCGCGCAACTCGGCGCCGGCCGCATCGGCTCGGTCGTCGGACGCTATTACGCGATGGACCGCGATCAACGCTGGGAACGCGTGCAGACTGCCTACGATCTCATCACGCAGGGCATGGCGGCCCACCAGGCGCCCGACGCGCTTGCCGCGCTCGAAATGGCGTACGCGCGGGGTGAAAACGACGAATTTGTCCAGGCAACTGCCATAGTGCCGCCCGGCGGGGCGGCCGCACGGATGAACGACGGCGACGTGTGCGTGTTTATGAATTTCCGGGCCGACCGCGCGCGGCAAATGACGCGCGCACTGACCGACCCCGGCTTTGCCGGCTTCAAGCGGACGCGCACACCCAAGCTCGGTTATTTCTGCACGCTCACGAGTTACGGCGAAGATTTCAAAATGCCTGCCGCGTATGCGCCGCAAAATATCGCGAACTGCTTTGGCGAATACCTGTCGAAACTGGGATTGCGGCAGCTGCGCATCGCCGAAACGGAGAAGTATGCGCACGTCACGTATTTTTTCAACGGCGGCGTTGAAACGCCATACGCGGGCGAAGAGCGCATGCTGGTGCCGTCGCCCAAAGTAGCCACCTACGATTTGCAGCCCGAGATGAGCGCGTTCGAGGTCACCGACAAGCTGGTCGCGGCCATTCAAAGCAAACAATACGACGCGATAGTCTGCAATTACGCCAACGGCGATATGGTGGGCCACACGGGCAATCTCGCGGCGGCAACGCGCGCCATCGAGGTGCTCGACGAATGCCTCGGCGGTGTAATAAAAGCGATGCAGGATTGCGGCGGCGAGGTGCTGATTACGGCCGATCATGGCAACGCAGAGATGATGCATGACGCGGCTACGCACCAGGCGCACACTGCGCACACGCTCAACGTAGTGCCGCTCTTGTACATTGGACGCAAAGCGACAGCCGCCTCAGGCGGTGCGCTGAAAGACGTCGCGCCGACCCTTTTGCGCATGATGGGCTTGCCGCAACCGCCCGAAATGACCGGCACGCCTCTGCTCGATTTTGTTTAAAACGGCCCTGCTCGCGCTGTTCATGTTCGCGGCTTTGGCGGCGGGCGCGCGGGCGGCAACGCCGGTCAGCAATGCCCAGAAAGACGAACTGAAGCAGTTGCGCAGCCGTATCGACGCGCTGCAAAAAAATCTTGCGGCATCCGAAGAAACCAAAAGTGAGGCCGTTGACGCGCTTCGCGAATCCGAGCGCGCAATCTCCGAAACCAACCGCCTGCTGCGCGGCCTGGCGGAAGATCAGCGCGCGGTCAATTCGAAGCTGGCCGATCTCGGCGAACAAAACCATCGCACCAGCGCCGATATCGAGACGCAGCGCGCGCGGCTCGCGCGCCTGCTTTACCAGCAATACACGGGGGCGCAGCCTGACGCACTCAAGCTCCTGCTGAACCGCGAAGATCCGAACCGGATTGCGCGCGAGCTGCATTACCTGACCCGCCTCGCGCGCGCTCGCGCGGACCTCATAAGCGGCCTGCGCAGCAATCTCGGCCACATCACTGAGCTCACGCGAGAATCCCAGCAGCAAAGCACGGAACTTGCCGCCATCAACGCCCAGCAGCAGGCTCAGCGCAAACGCCTGGAAAGCGAAAAAGCCGCGCGCAAAGCGGTGCTGATCAAAGTGTCGGCGCAGATCGACAAACAACGGCGCGAGATATCCACGCTAAAGCGTGACGAAACGCGTTTGAGCAAGCTCGTCGAGCGGCTTAATCAGATGCTTTCGCGAGCGAAGCCGCCGGCGCTGCGCAACGAGCGCGTGCCGGAAGGCGCGCCCGGCGGCGGGGTTTTCGGCCAGCTTAAAGGCAAGCTTTATTTGCCGGTGCGCGGGGAACTCAAAAACCGGTTTGGCAGCCCAAGAGAGGGCAGCGGTGTATTGTGGAAGGGGCTGTTTATCGCGTCCGCCGCCGGCCAGGAGGTCAAGGCCATCGCCACTGGCCGCATAGTTTTCGCTGACTGGTTGCGCGGCTTCGGCAATCTGCTGATCATCGACCATGGCGACGGCTACATGAGCCTCTACGGAAATAACGAGTCGCTGTTCAAGCAGGTGGGGGAAACCGTGCGCAGCGGTGAACCCATTGCGGCTGTCGGCAACAGCGGCGGTAACATGGATTCGGGTTTATACTTCGAGATTCGCCACCAGGGCCGGGCATTCGATCCCCTGGAATGGGTCAGTTTACGGTAGGTCAGCCGGTGTGTTCACCACCGGTTTTGAAGGAGTTTAAATGCGTAACAAATTGCAGCAATTCGGCTTAATCGCGCTCGGCGTGTGCCTCGGGGTCATGATCTCGCTGAATTTCTCGGCGGTCGCGCAACGTGAAGCGCTCGGACCCCTGCCGGTCGAGGAACTGCGCGCATTCACCGAGGTTTTCGGCCGTATCAAGAGCGACTACGTCGAGCCGGTCGAAGACAAGAAGCTCATCACCGAAGCCATCACCGGCATGCTGGCCGGGCTCGATCCGCACTCTTCCTATCTCGACCAGGACGCGTGGCGCGAACTGCAGGTTGGCACGCAAGGCGAATTCGGCGGACTCGGCATAGAGGTCGGCATGGAAGACGGTTTCGTCAAGGTTGTTTCACCGATCGATGATTCGCCGGCCTCGCGTGCTGGCGTCAAGTCGGGCGATCTCATCGTGAAGCTCGACGACACGGCCGTTAAGGGCATGACACTCAACGATGCCGTCAAGCGCATGCGCGGCAAACCGAATACCCAGATCACCCTCACGATCGTGCGCAAAGGTGATCCCAAGCCGCTCGTCCTTACGCTTACGCGCGCAGTCATCAAGATCGAGAGCGTCAAGTCGAAGCTGCTCGAACCCGGGTACGCGTACTTCCGCGTCACTCAATTTCAGGAACACACCGGCGAGACGCTCGCCGCCGCGATCCAAACCCTGTACAAGCAGAACCAGGGCGCTATGCGCGGCATCGTCCTCGATCTGCGCAACGATCCGGGCGGCCTGCTCAACGGTGCGGTCGCGGTGTCGGCCGCGTTCCTGCCGAAGAACGAGCTGGTCGTTTATACGGACGGGCGCACAGAAGACGCGAAAATGCGTCTGACGGCCACGCCGGAAAACTACGTGCGCGGGCGCCTCAAGGACGACTACCTGAGCAAGCTGCCGCCCGAAATCAAAAATGTGCCGATGGTCGTGCTCGTCAACGGCGGTTCGGCGTCGGCGTCCGAAATCGTCGCCGGCGCGCTGCAGGACCACAAACGCGCGGTCATCATGGGTACGCAGACTTTCGGCAAGGGCTCGGTGCAGACCATACTGCCGCTGGGCAACAGCACCGCCATCAAGCTGACCACGGCGCGCTACTACACGCCCAACGGCCGCTCGATCCAGGCCAAGGGCATCGTGCCTGATATCGTGCTCGACGACGGCTCAGCCGGCAAAGATCCGGCGCTGAAACTGCGCGAAGCCGACCTTGACAAGCACCTGATTAACGCACCGACCAAGGATGACAAGGGCGCGGCCCCGTCGGCGCCGGTTGCCAACTCTTACAATTTCGTCCCGACTCCGCGGCCGAAAGATGTCGACGAAAAAGACACCAAACCGGAACCCGGCGAGGTCGTCGCCAAGAGCGACTATGAATTGTCGCAGGCGGTCGCATTCCTCAAGAGCCGCGGCCCCACCGCGCGCGTCAGTGCCCGTTAAGCTTCTGCCATCCGCATTCAACGCCCGGCGCCGTCCGGGCGTTTTGTTTTGCGCCGCCGGCCATGAATGACGACCAGTTGCTGCGCTACAGCCGGCACATTCTGCTGCCCGAAGTCGGCATCGACGGCCAGCAGAAATTCGCTAAGGCGCATGCGCTCATCGTCGGCGCCGGCGGGCTCGGCTCGCCCGTTGCCCTGTACCTCGCGTCGGCCGGCGTCGGCACGCTGACGATATGCGACGGCGACACGGTCGACCTCACCAACCTGCAGCGCCAGATCGTGCATCGCAATGACGCGGTTGGCGCGCCGAAAGCCGTTTCGGCGCAACGCACGCTGGCCGGCATCAACGCGGAAATAACGGTGCGCGCAATCAACGAGCGCGTGAGCGGGTCACGCCTTGAAGAGCTCGTGCAAGCAGCCGACGTGATTATCGACTGCAGCGACAATTTTGCCACGCGCCATGCGCTGAACCGCGCGTGCGTCGCGCAACGCAAGGCGCTGGTATCGGGCGCGGGCGTTCGCTTCGACGGGCAGATTTCAGTATTCGACCTGCGCGACGCCGCAGCGCCCTGTTACCAATGTTTGTTTCCGGAGCAGGGTGAAAACGAAGATATGCGTTGCGCCGTGATGGGCGTGTTCGCACCGCTGGTCGGTATCATCGGCGCCATGCAGGCGGCCGAAGCGTTGAAAATTATCGCGGGCATCGGAACTTCGTTGAGCGGTCGGCTGCTGCTGCTCGACGTGCTGTCGATGGAATGGAGAACGGTCCGCCTGCAACGCGACCTTACCTGCGCCGTTTGTGCCGTCAGATAAGTCGTGCATAGCGCGCCTATTCGCAATCTGCTGCGCCGGATTCTTGGACGCGCCACGGTTGCGGACGTAAGTGCGGCCTATCTGGCGAGGGGCAAGGCCTTATCATCGGACAAGCGCCATGCCGACGCGCTCGCCGCCTATCAACAGGCTATCGCAGCGGATCCGCAGTGTGCCGAAGCCCACTATCGCGCTGGACTTGCCTGGCGCGACCAGCAGCAATTCGAATCCGCTATCGCAAGCTACCGTCGCGCATTGGCCATCCAGCCCGGCTACATTGAGGCACATAACAATCTCGGCGTTGTTATGCAGCTGCAACACCGTCTCGAAGATGCGCTCGCATCCTACCGTCGAGCGGTTGAGCTCGGCCCGGATTTTAGCCAGCCCTATATCAATCTCGGCCGCTTATGCGAAATCCTTGGCCAGCGCGATGAAGCTGCGCATTGCTATCGCCAAGCCATCTCCGCCGGCGTAGAGCCCGAGACCTTTCAGCATTTTCTCAACGCCGCCGAAGGCGTGACCACGGGTCGTGCGCCGGCCGCGTACGCGCGCACCGTGTTCGACAATTTTGCCGCCGAGTTCGACCATCGGCTGGTCGAAGATCTCGGCTACCGGATCCCGCAGATATTGTGCGAGCGCGTGAAGGCCCTTTATGGTCCGCGCAAGCCGCGCGTGCTCGATCTGGGCTGCGGCACCGGTCTGTGCGGCACGCATCTCAAAGGTGCATGCGCCAGGCTTATCGGCGTCGACATATCACCTGCGATGCTTGAGAAAGCCGCGCTGCTCGGCGTTTATGAGGCCCTGGTCGAGCAGGATATCGCCGAATACCTGCTCGCCGCTCCGGCCGCTGCGTTCGATGTCGTGCTCGCTGCCGATGTATTCGTCTACATCGGCGATCTGGGGGAGGTATTTACGCGAACGTCACGCGCGCTTGCTGCCGGCGGCGTATTTGCTTTTTCCATCGAGCGCATGCCCGACGGGGAAGATTTTGTGCTGCAGCCGAACGGCCGCTACGTGCAGTCGGCTGGCTACGTAGGGCGAATCGCCGCCGACAGCGGAATGACCGTGATTGAATCGTTCGAGCAAATCATACGCGGCGCACCCGGCAGCGGCGCACAGGGTCTGGTATTTTTTCTGCGCAAGAACGGATCGTTAACTTAAGTCATATCCAGATCGTTATCTGCCGGCGCAGCTGGCGAGGGCGGTGCAGCGGGTGCGGACGCTACTGCAGGGCGCGGTGCGGCCGGTGCAACACTGGCTGGGGCAGCGGGACGCGGTGCAGCCGGCGCGGGGGGCGCGACCGCCGGCCTCGCCGGCGCTGTCGCGGCGACCGGTGCTGCGGGCGCGGCTGCAGCAGCGCGCGCGGTTGCGGGCGCCACGGCTGACGGCGTAACGACTTTGCCGGCAAGCAGGTCGTCGAGGTCCTTAATCATCTGTTCCAGGTTGGGGCCTGCGCGGCCCTGGCACTGTACGAGCACGCGCGCGGGGAAATCCTGCAAAGTGAGCGGGCGGCCGGTCGAGCGCAGCTTGGCGGCCGTATCGAGAGCGGGTGCCAGATAGGTACCTTTGAAACCGGCCTTCATGCCTTCGACGGCATCGATAATCGCCTGCTGCGAACGCGCGACCCCGATCAGGAGCTCGGCAAGTTGCTGGGTGGTGATACCGCTCATATGACCTCCGTAAAATTCAATGCGCGAGCAGGGCCTGCCATTGTTCGTCCCAGTATTGCAGCGGATCGCGCTTGAAGCCGCTTTTTGCGTACTGGTGCCAGCGTCCGGTGATAAAACTCATAATGAGATTCGCGCGCGCAGCCCCGTCCGGCGTCGCCGGCAGCTCGTTCTGGCCGACGGCGAAACGCAACGCCTGTTTGAGCGTCGCCTCGACCCGGTCGTGCAGCTGGTTGATGCGCTGCTGCAGGCGCTCGTTTTCGTGCACGAGCGCGTCGCCGATCAACACCCGGGTCATGCCGCGGTTTTTCTGCGCGAATCCGAGCAGCATCGCGGTGACAGACTCGAGCTGCTTGATGCCGCTCTTCTCCTCGCTCGTGATTTTGTTGATGAGGCCGAACAGGGTCTCTTCGATGAACTCGATGAGCCCTTCGAACATCTGCGCCTTGCTCGCGAAATGACGATACAGCGCCGCTTCCGAAACTTCGAGATGCGCCGCCAGCGCGGCCGTCGTAATCTTCTCAGCAGCGGGCTGCTCGAGCATGCGAGCGAGCGTTTGCAGGATTTGCAGTTTGCGATCGCCGCGTTTGCCCATAGCGTCCCCCTGCCCTAGTTTAGCTGCCACGCCAGACGCGGCAACTGCAGCAGATTTCTGATGCTGAAATCGACGTACGCGGGCAGTCGTGCAGCCCGCGCCACCCAGATAGTTGACATGCCGAGCATCTTGGCCGTGCGCAGATTAACCAGTGTGTCCTCGACCATGATACAGGCACCGGCGCGCACGCGGTGCCGGCGAAACAGTTTCAGGAAACCGTAGCTGTCCGGCTTGGGCCGATAGCCGGTGCGTTCAATGGAAAATACGTCGTCGAACAAATCGGCGATCCCAAGCGCCGCGAGCACGGCGTTCGCGTAATGCACGGGCGCATTCGAAAATACCAGCTTGCGCCCCGGCAGCCGCGCGAGCGCGGAGCGCAAGCCGGGTTCGCGCACGACCATGCGGCCGAGCGTCGCCGACTCGTGGGTGGCGCGCAAAAAATGCTGCGGATCAGTCGCGTGGTTGCGCATGAGGCCGATCAGTGTCGCGCCATAGCGCTGCCAGTACTGCATGCGCAGTTCGCCGGCACCCGCCTCGTCGAGGCCTAGATGGGTCTGCAGATAAGCCGTCATCGCGCGGTTGATGTGGGGGAAAATATGCGGGCGCGCATTGTGCAGCGTGTTGTCCAGATCGAACACCCATACACGGTTGAATTTCATTGCGGCCCCGGTTCGACGCGCGGGCTAGCGCCGCTTGATCAAAGTGCCGACGCCTTCGCTCGTCAGGATTTCCAGCAGCACCGCGTGCTCGACGCGACCATCGATGATATGGCACGAGTTGACGCCGTTCTTGACCGCCTCCAGCGCCGAGCCGATTTTCGGCAGCATGCCGCCGGAAATCGTGCCATCGGCAAACAGATCGTCGATTTCCCTGGCGGTCAGGCCCGTCAGCAGCTTGCCGCTCTTGTCGAGCACGCCCGGCGTATTCGTCAGCACCACGAGTTTCTCGGCCTTGAGTATTTCCGCCAGCTTGCCGGCAACGAGGTCGGCATTGATGTTGTACGACTCGCCGTCCTTGCCGACGCCGACCGGCGCGATGACGGGCACGAAATTCTGCGCGGTAAGCAGGCGCACGATTTCCGGATCGATCGATTCAACCTCGCCGACGCGGCCGATGTCTATCATCTTCGTGGGATCGTCCTTGCCGGGCATCATCATTTTGCGCGCACGTATGAGCGGCCCGTCTGTGCCGGAAAGGCCGACCGCGCGACCGCCATGCTGATTGATGAGGTTGACGATATCGGTATTGACCTGCCCGCCAAGCACCATTTCGACGACGTCCATCGTCTCCGCATCAGTGACGCGCATGCCCTGGATGAATTCGCCCTTTTTGCCGATCTTGCTGAGCTGGTCGTCGATCTGCGGGCCGCCACCGTGGACAATGACAATATTGATGCCGACGAGCTTGAGCAACACGACGTCACTGGCGAAGCTGTGCTTCAGTGTCTCATCGGTCATCGCGTTGCCGCCGTACTTGACGACTATCGTGCGGCCATGGAAACGCTGGATGTACGGCAACGCCTCGGCAAGGATTTTTGCTTTCAGTTCCGCCGTTGTGCCGGTCAGTGCCATGGGTCTGCGTGCGCTGGAGTAAACGCTGACTATTCTACACGACCGCCGCCAACACAAAAGCGGCCGGGCACACGGCCCGGCGCTTTTTATTTTGAGTGCTTGATTCTTACTGGATGGTGATGCGCTTGGCCGGGTTGGCGGATTTCTTTGCCAGCGTCAGCTCAAGCACACCGTCCGCGTACTTGGCCTGGGTCGCGCTCTCGTCGATGTCGCTGTCGAGCACGAACGCGCGGTAGACCTTGCCGTAGTAGCGCTCGGAGCGCAGCACTTTTTCGCCTTCCTTGATTTCTTTTTCGTTCTTCACCTCGGCGCTGATTTCAACCTGGTTGCCGTCGATGGCGACGTTGATGTCTTCCTTGCGCACGCCGGGAATTTCGGCGCGCACGATGTAACTCGTATTGTTTTCCGTCACGTCCACGCGCAATTTGGCGGGCGCCGGCGCGGCTTCGAAATTCATCGGGCGCACGAAAAATCCGCGCATCAGATCGTCCAGTGCGTTGTCGAGCGTGTTGAAGCGTGCGATATTGACCATGCAAATTTCTCCTGTTGATTGAGGGGCACCGTGCCCTGCCCAATCGATATGGGAATCCGCACGGGGGATTTCAAGAGGCTGCCCGCACCGGCGGCACGCCTTGTATGCGGGCGAAAAAAAACGTAGATTGCGCCTTGCCGTTTAATTTCAAGCCCCCGCACAGTGAGCATTCCAGCCGACCAGGATCTGCAGCAGCACCGGCCTTACCTTCTGCGCTACGCATTGCTGCAACTACGCAACCCCGATCAGGCGGAAGACGTGGTGCAGGAGACGCTGCTGGCCGCGCTCGAAGGCCGCGCGCGTTTCGCGGGCAATTCGTCGCTCAAGACCTGGCTCACCGGCATCCTGAAACACAAAATCATGGATGCCATCCGCCGCAAGTCGCGCGAACAACCATTGGCGGCAGGCGGGGATGACGACGACAGCGCTGCCGTCGACGCGCTCTTCAAGCAGGATGGCCACTGGCAGCAGATGCCGGCGAACTGGGGCGACCCCGAGCAAGCGCTGGAAAACCGCAAGTTCTGGGAAATCTTCGAGATTTGCTCGCGTTCCATGCCTGAGCGAACTGCGCGTATTTTCATGCTGCGCGAAGTGATGGAACTCAGCACGGAAGAGATCTGTCAGGAACTTGCTATAACGCCGACCAACCTGTGGGTGATCCTGCATCGCGCGCGCGTGTTGCTGCGCGAGTGCCTTGAAATCAAATGGTATGGCGGCGCGGCGCGCTAAGGCACGGACCTCAATGCGTACCTGTAAAGAGATCAGCATGCTGTTATCGCAAGAGCAGGAGCGCCCGCTCTGCCGCGCTGAGCGCTGGAGCGTGCGACTGCATTTATTGATATGCGCCGGCTGCAGCAACTTCCGCCGGCAAATCGAACTACTGCGCACCGCAGTGCGCCGCTACCGCGACAGCGGCGGCTGACCGCCGCGAGAACCCGCCTGCCGCATCGGGCGGCCCGCAACGCTTTGCTATAATCGGCATTTTAGCAATTCATGCGCATTCTTCTCGCGGTACTGCTGTTCAGCATTACCGGCGCCTCGATCGCCCAGTTATCCAATCCCCTCGTGCCGCCGGGGCCGGCAATTGCCGCGCGCTCGTTCGTGCTGCTCGATTACTACAGCCAGCAAACGCTCGCGGGCAAAAATGCCATCGAGCGCGTCGAGCCAGCGTCGCTGACGAAGCTGATGACTGCGTACCTGACTTTTCAGGCGCTCAAGGAAAACAAGATCCGGCTGACGCAAAACGTGCCGGTGTCGGAACGCGCATGGAAAGCCGAGGGCTCGCGCATGTTCATCGCGCCGCGCAAACCGGTGACGGTCGAAGAGCTTATGCGCGGCATGATCGTACAGTCGGGCAACGACGCATGCGTTGCGCTCGCCGAGCTGATCGGGGGCAGCGAAGATGCTTTCGCGCAGATGATGAACGTTCAGGCGAAAAAGCTCGCCATGCAGAATTCGAGTTTCGTGAATGCGACCGGCCTGCCGAATCCGCAGCATTATTCGACAGCCCAGGACCTCGGACTTCTGGCCATCGCCATCATCCGTGACTTTCCCGAATTTCACCCGTTGTACGCGCTGAAAGAATATCGCTATAACAACATCACGCAGGCCAATCGCAACCGCCTGCTGTGGTCGGACCCGACTGTCGACGGCATGAAAACGGGCTATACCGAAACCGCCGGTTACTGCCTCATCGCCTCGGCCAGGCGCGGCGAGCGCAGGCTGCTGTCCGTCGTGCTTGGCGCTGCGTCCGATTCTGCACGCGCCGTGGAAAGCCAGAACCTGCTGAATTACGGCTTCCAGTATTATGATAGCGTGAAGCTGTACGAGAAAAATCAGGCGGTCGCGAGCCTGCGGCTGTGGAAGGGCGCGAGCAACACGGTGAAGGCTGGATTTCTTAACGGTTTGTTCGTGAGTCTCCCCAAGGGACAGTCCGACAAGGTCAAAGCAAACCTCGAAAGCCGGCAACCGCTGCTGGCGCCGGTGAGCGCCGGACAGAAAATCGGCGTGATGAAGCTGACGCTCGACGGCAAGCCGTACGCAGAATTGCCGGTTGTGGCGCTCGAAGATGTGGCAATGGCGGGCATCCTCGGGCGCGGCTGGGATTCGATCAGACTTTTATTCAAGTGAGGCTTATATGAGCAGCGACATCGTTTATCTGAACGGCGAGTTCATGCCGCTGGAAGAGGCGCGTCTGCCGGTGCTTGACCGCGGATTCATCTTCGGCGACGGCGTTTACGAGGTCGTGCCGACCTACTCGCGCCATCCATTCCGGCTTGCCGAGCATCTGAAACGCCTGCAGCACAGCCTCGACGGCATCCGTCTTGTCAACCCGCTGGGCGACGCCGAATGGACGCGCCTCACCCACGAGCTCATTTCGCGCAATGCCGGCGACGACCAGTCGATCTACTACCAGGTCACGCGCGGCGCGGCGAAGCGCGCGCACGAATTTCCATTGAACGTGAAGCCGACGGTGTTCATGATGAGCAATCCGCTCGTCACCCCGCCGCGCGAGCAGGTGGAGAGGGGCGTTGCGTGCATAACCGCCACAGACTTCCGCTGGCTCAAATGCGACCTGAAGTCGGTATCGCTGCTCGGCAACTGCCTGCTGAAACAGATGGCCGTCGATGCGGGCGCCGCCGAAGTCGTCATGTTCCGCGACGGCTATATGACCGAGGCCTCGGCGAGCAACGTCTTTATCGTGCGCAATGGCGTGCTGCTGGCGCCGCCGAAGAACCATCTGATATTGCCCGGCATCACGTACGACGTCGTGATTGAAATCGCCAACGCCAACAAGATGCCGCTCGAATTGCGCGAAATATCCGAGCACGAGGTGCGCACGGCGGAAGAAATCTGGGTCACGTCGTCGACCAAGGAGGTGCTGGCAGTGACTACCCTCGACAATGAGCCCGTCGGCGAAGGCAAGCCCGGCGCGTTGTTCCGCCGCATGCACGGCCTCTACCAGGACTTCAAGCAAACGGTGATGCGCCGCGCCGCATAGTCATTCCTATGGCTGAGAGGCAAGACGCGTCACTGATCGAATACCCGTGCGAGTTTCCGCTGAAAGTCATGGGCACGACACGCGCGGGCTTTGCTCAGGCGGTGCTTGAAGTCGTGCGCCGCCACGCGCCGGATTTCGACGGCGCCAACCTTGAGATGAAATCGAGCAAGCACGGCAAATACTTGAGCATTACCTGCACCATCAACGCGACCTCGCGCGCGCAGCTCGACGCTCTGTACCAGGAGTTGTGCGACCACCCGATGGTCGTGATGGTGCTTTAAACAGGATTGATCATGAGGATGGAATCAAAAACCCGCGCTTCATCGCATCCGGGCATGGACGCCGCAGCAATCCTCAATCCTCAATCCTTAATCCTGGTCAAACGCCTGGGATTGGCGGATTACGCAACAACGTTGCAGGCCATGCGCGAATTCACCATGCGTCGCGACGCTGCCACGCTTGATGAATTATGGCTCGTCCAGCATCCCGCGGTGTATACGCTAGGCGTCGCCGCGCGCGCGCAGCATCTGCCGCGCCTCGACAACGGGATTCCCGTCGTGAAAACCGATCGCGGCGGGCAGATCACTTACCACGGCCCCGGGCAAATCGTGATTTACCTGCTTCTCGAGCTCAGGCGTTACGGTCTCTCCGTGCGCCCGCTGGTTAGGCTCATGGAAAACGCCGTGATAGACTTGCTCGCGCAGTACAACGTGGCGGCCGCCGGAAGTATCGACGCGCCCGGCGTCTACGCCGGCAACGCCAAAGTCGCAGCGCTCGGTCTGCGCATCAGAAACGGCTGCTCTTATCACGGACTGGCGTTGAACACCGACATGGACTTAAACCCTTTTCGCGCGATCGATCCGTGCGGCTACCCCGGCCTCGAAGTCACGCAGACGCGCGACCTCGGCATCGATGACAAGCCCGGCGCGCTGAGCGACAAATTGATCGACCTCCTGCTGGCGCGGCTGCAAACCCGTTGATCCCATGAGCGACGTCACGGCAAAACAAAAAGGCGCGGCCAAAACAGCGCGCGCCCATGGCCGGGCGCCGATCACGATCGTGCCGGTCGAGCGACTGAAAAAACCCGACTGGATACGCGTGCGGATGGGCGACAGCCGCCGTTTCCAGGAAATCAAGGACACGTTGCGCAGCCACAATCTGCATACCGTGTGCGAAGAGGCGTCGTGCCCCAATATCGGGGAGTGCTTCGGCAAAGGCACTGCGACGTTCATGATCCTGGGCGACCTGTGCACGCGGCGCTGCCCGTTCTGCGACGTCGCGCACGGCCGGCCGCAAGTGCCCGACGTCAGGGAGCCGGAAAATCTCGCAGTCACTATTGCAGCGCTCAAGTTGAAATACGTCGTCATCACCAGTGTCGACCGCGACGACCTGCGCGACGGCGGCGCGCAGCATTTCGCGGATTGCATCAAGGCGGTGCGCGAACGTTCGCCCGCGACGCGCATTGAAGTTCTGGTGCCGGACTTTCGCGGCAGGCTCGATATCGCCCTCGACATGCTCGCCGCGCAACCGCCCGACGTCATGAATCACAATCTGGAAACCGTGCCCCGGCTCTACAAGCAGGCGCGGCCGGGCGCCGATTACGCCAACTCGCTCGCGCTGCTGAAACGCTTTAAGTCACGCCTGCCGCACGTGCCGACCAAGTCGGGGCTCATGCTGGGTCTGGGTGAAAACGACGAAGAAATCCTGCAGGTGTTGCGCGATCTGCGCGCCCACGACGTCGACATGCTGACGCTCGGCCAGTATCTGCAGCCGTCCGCGCATCACCTGCCGGTATTGCGCTACGCCGAGCCCGCAATATTTGCCGAATTCGAGCGCCAGGCGCGCGTGCTGGGCTTCGCGCATGCTGCATGCGGGCCCATGGTGCGTTCGAGTTATCATGCCGACCAGCAAGCGCACAATGCGGGGGTGGCATGATTCATCGTCGTGTCGCGCAGAATTCCAGGGAGAAATAATAAAATGAAAAGCTTGGTCGCGGCCGTTGCCGCATTGGTGTTCGCAGCACCCGCGTGGGCACTTGAGCTCGCAGACATTTCCAACAAGGACGCCACGTCGGGCCTGCGTCAGGCGCTGGCGGATGGAGCCGCGGCGGCAGTCGGCAAGCTCGGCGCCGAAAACGGGTTCTTCGGCAATGCGAAAGTAAAAATTCCGCTGCCGGATGCGTTGCAGAAGGTCGAGGGCCTGATGCGTGCGATGGGCATGAAGCGGCAAGCCGAAGAGCTCGAGCTGGCAATGAACCGGGCTGCGGAGATAGCAGTCGCCGAGGCAAAGCCACTGCTGGTCGACGCGGTGAAAAAAATGTCGGTCCAGGACGCCAAAGGCATATTGACCGGCGGCGATACGGCGGCGACCGAATACTTCCGTCGCACGACGTCCGAGCCGCTTGGCAAAAAGTTTTTGCCCGTCGTCAAAAAAGCGACTGCGCAGGTCGGGCTCGCCGAAAAATACAATGCGATCGCCGGAAAAGGCGCGCAGCTCGGCCTGGTGGATGCGAACCAGGCGTCGGTCGAGCAGTACGTGACGCGCAAAGCGCTCGATGGCCTCTACACGATCATCGGCGACGAGGAAAAAGCGCTGCGCCGCGATCCAGTCGGCGCCGCGAGCAGCATCGTGCAAAAAGTTTTCGGTGCGCTGAAGTAGTCCGTCATGCCCCGCTTTTACATCGGCCTCGAAGACGGCGAAAAAGAGCTCTGGAAGGCCGGCAATATCACCAGCGAAGGCAACTTCGTAGTGTCCGTGGAGCTGTCCTTCTCCGGTCAGGACGCCAAGCCGCTCGATCGCTATAAAGCCGCGATGCTGGCAATCAGCCGCGACGCTACCAAGCGCCGGCAGTTATCGAAGTATTCGTGGCTGTTCTCGCTCGACGCGCGACTGAATGACGTGATGCAGACGCTGGTGAACCATCTCGGCGTCGAACACCATTCGTTTACCGTTGCCGAGATGAAGTCCGGCGAAGGCCTTGCCTACGACGCCGAAAAACGCTTCGTCTGCGAGTTCTACGCGAAAAACTGGATGGATGACTGATCGACGCGCGGGCGCGCCGCTCCCGTAGAGCTCACTCTAAGTTGGTCGCTCTTTAGTGAGCTTTGTCCCAGTTAGCGCCGGTACCCACATCGACCACCAAAGGCACGGCCAGCTCGGCCACGCCGCCCATTAGCTCCGGCAGTCGGCGCTGGACCGTCGCCAGTTCGGCGTCGGGCACTTCGAGCACGAGTTCGTCGTGCACCTGCATGATGAGCATGGTTCTGAGGCGGTCGGTCTCGAGCCAGCGCTGGACTTCGATCATCGCGAGCTTGACGAGATCGGCGGCGGTACCCTGCATGGGCGCGTTGATCGCTGCGCGTTCCGCGCCTTGCCGCCGCATGCCGTTGCTGGAGCGGATTTCGGGCAGCCACAACCGGCGGCCGAACACCGTTTCGACGTAGCCCTGCTCGCGCGCCTTTTCGCGCGTCGTTCGCATGTACTCCGCCACCCCCGGGTAGCGGGCGAAATAACGGTCCATGTAGAGTTGCGCGGCAGCGCGCTCTATGCCGAGCTGGCTCGAGAGACCGAACACCGACATCCCGTAAATGAGGCCGAAGTTGATGACCTTGGCGTAGCGGCGCTGCTCGGCATCGACCGCGCCGGGTTCGAGGCCGAACACTTCGGCGGCAGTAGCGCGGTGTATGTCCTCGCCAGCAGCGAAGGCTTTGAGCAGGCCTGCATCCTGCGATATGTGCGCCATGATGCGCAATTCGATCTGCGAGTAGTCCGCCGACACGATCTTGCTGCCCGGCGGTGCTACGAACGCCTCGCGAATGCGCCGGCCCTCGGCGTTGCGTATCGGGATGTTTTGCAGATTGGGATCAGTGCTCGAAAGTCGTCCGGTGATGGCTACCGCCTGCGCATAGTTAGTGTGCACGCGGCCGGTGCCCGGATTGATCATGCGAGGCAGTTTGTCGGTGTACGTCGATTTAAGTTTGGCGATCCCGCGATACTCGAGCAGCAGCTTGGGCAATGGATGGTCCAGCGCCAGTTGGGCAAGCGCGTCCTCATCGGTTGACGGCGTGCCGGAAGGCGTTTTCTTCACGGGCTTGATGCCGAGCTTGCCGAACAGTATTTCCTGAATTTGCTTTGGGGAATTCAAGTTGAACGGCTGCCCCGCCTGCTGGTGGGCTTCCGCCTCGAGCCGCAGCATTTTCGCGCCCAGTTCACCGCTATGCGCGGCGAGCAGCGCCGCATCGAGCAGGACGCCATTGCGTTCCATCTTCTGCAGCACCGTCAAGATCGGCAGCTCGATCTCGCCATAGATCCTGGCAAGCTTGGCGTCGCGTTCGACCTGCGGATACAGCGCGTGGTGCAACTGCAACGTAATGTCGGCGTCCTCAGCCGCGTATTCAGTCGCGCGCTCGATAGAGACCTGGTCGAAACAGATCTGGCCGGCGCCCTTGCCGCACACTTCCGTGAACACCAGGGTTTTGACGCCGAGGTGGCGCTCGGCCATGTTGTCCATGTCGTGCGGCTTGTGGCTTTCGACGACGTACGACTGCAGCAGCGTATCGTGCGCGATGCCGGCAAGCCGGATACCATGGTTGGCCAGAATATGCGAATCGTATTTCAGGTTCTGCCCGAGTTTGGGCCGGCTCGCATCTTCGAGCCACGGTTTGAGCCTGGCGAGCGTCGCATCAATGCCGAGCTGATCGGGGGCGCCGGGATATACATGCACGAGCGGCAGGTATGCCGCGCTACCGGGCGCAATCGAAAACGACATGCCGACCAGTCGTGCCTGCATCGGATCCAGGCCCGTCGTCTCGGTATCGAAAGAGGTCAAATCCGCTGCGGCGATGCGCGCGAGCCATGCGTCCAGTTGCGCTTCGCTGAGGATTGTTTCGTAGTTGCGCTCTGTATTCGCGGTTACCGTTGCGACGGCAGGGACGGCGGCGGGACGTTCAGCAGGCAATGCGTCGTGCTCCGCGCTCATTGCGGCACCGTCGAGCTCGCGCCGCCACGTCCTGAATTCAAAGCGGTCGAACAGCTCGGCAAGCCGGGGCTTGTCCGGAGGCGTATGGGCGAGATCCGTAATCTTGATCGGCAACTCGACATCGCACTTGATGGTCAGAAGCCCGCGCGCCTGTGGCAGCCACGTCAGCACCTTGCGCAGATTGTCGCCGACCGCGCCGCCAACTTCCGCCGCGCGGTCGATAACGCTGTCGAGCGTCCCGTACTGCGCCAGCCACTTGACCGCGGTTTTGGGGCCGACCTTGTCGACACCCGGCACGTTGTCGATCGCATCGCCGACGAGCGTCAGGTAATCGACGATGCGTTCGGGCTTGACGCCGAATTTCTTTTCGACGCCGGCTTCGTCGAGTGTTTCGTTTGACATCGTGTTGACGAGCGTGACCAGCGGATTGACGAGTTGCGTCATGTCCTTGTCGCCCGTAGACACTATCGTGCGCATGCCTTGCTGCGTGGCCTGACAGGCCAGCGTGCCTATGACGTCGTCGGCTTCGACGCCGTCGACAATCAGCAGCGGCCAGCCCATCGCCCGTATTGTCTCAAGCAGCGGCTCGATCTGTAGCGCGAGATCGTCCGGCATCGCCGAGCGTGTCGCCTTGTATTCCGGGTAGATGTCGTCGCGAAACGTCTTGCCTTTGGCGTCGAATATGCAGGCGCTATAATCGGCGGGAAAATCCTTGTGCAGCTTGCGCAGCATATTTAGCACGCCGTATATCGCGTTGGTCGGCTCGCCTTTGCTATTGCGCAAGTCGGTTATCGCGTGAAACGCGCGATACAGGTACGATGAACCGTCCACCAGCAGTAGTGTCTTGGTCATCGCGCTTCAGTGGAACGCAGGCAGATAAGGGGGTCGAACATGAGTCAATTCACCAAGAGCCCGCCGCTCGCAATATCCGAGCCCGGATGGTCGGCGCGCGAATCCTGGCGCATGTTCGGCATTATGTCAGAATTCGTCGAGGCGGCAGAACGCCTCGGCAACATACAACCTGCGGTCAGCATGTTCGGCAGCGCGCGCGTGCCGGTCGACCATCCGTACTTCGCGCTCGGCGAAGATATCGCGCGCCGCCTGTCGGATGCCGGCTTCAGCGTGATTTCGGGCGGCGGGCCGGGCATGATGGAAGCGTTCAACAAGGGCGCCTACTTCGGCAAATCGCCTGCGATCGGGCTCAACATCGAGCTACCGCGCGAGCAGTTCCCCAACACTTATCAGAATATCAGCCTGTCGTTCCGCCATTTCTTCGCGCGCAAAGTCACCTTTGTGCGGTTTGCGACGGCGTACGTCGTGCTGCCCGGCGGCTTCGGCACGCTCGACGAATTGCTCGACGCGCTGACGCTGGTGCAGACGCACAAGATCCGCCGCATGCCCATCATCCTCGTCCATACGCCGTTCTGGCGCGGACTGGTCGACTGGCTGCACGAGCGACTGGTAGCCGAAAACATGATTGCCGCGGACGACATGGATTTGCTGCAGCTGATCGACGGCCCCCAGCAGGTGGTCGACGCAATACTCGACTACTACGAGAAGCGGGGCTTTGCACCCGACGCAGCGCGCGAGTCCATGCTGACTCTATAGGACTCGTCCTGCAACATGACGGGCATTGCCTGCTTTATATTTCGCTCCGAAAAGCCGATAATACGCACGTGTCATGAAGGATGACGGCCACGAGGAATCAACATGCGTAACCTGCTAGCCATAGTGTTTTTCTGCGCTGCGCTGCCGGCCATGGCCGCCGACCGTCCGGGTAACCTGCAGCCTATCCCCGACCCGCCGCCGCCGCCGCCCGGCTTCGAGCTGGATCCGGCGCTCGAGCCGCAGGTCACGATTCTGAAACGCGGCACCGACACTGTCGAAGAATACCGCGTCGGCGGCAAGCTCTACATGCTCAAAGTGACGCCCGCCCGCGGCGCGGCGTACTATCTGATCGACGAAAAAGGCGACGGCAAGATGTCGCGGCAGGAAACGTTTGATTTCGGCCTGCGTCCGCCGATGTGGGTCATCCATTCCTGGTAAAGCGGGCCTGCGCACGCCGCGGCGCGATCACTGCGTGATGACGGCGAAATCTGATCGGTAAAGTATGGCCATATACACTGTAGTCACGCCGGAAGAGCTCGCAGCGTGGCTCAGAAATTATTCGCTCGGCACTCTCGTGGAGTTGAAGGGCATCGCAGCCGGCATTGAGAACACGAACTACTTTGTCACCACCACGCACGGCCGCTACGTCCTCACGCTGTTCGAGATCCTGCAGGCGCACGAACTGCCGTTCTACATGAACCTGATGGCGCACCTTGCGCGCCATGGCATACCGTGCCCGCAACCGATCGCCAATTTCAGGAACGAAAACCTGAGCGAGCTCAACGCCAAGCCGGCCAGCATATTTACCTGCGTGCCCGGTGCGGATCTGCGCGAGACTGATGCCGCGCACTGCGCCGTTATCGGCGAGCTGCTGGCGGAAATGCATCTCGCCGGCCGCAGTTTTGACGCGAGCATGGTCAATCCGCGCGGCCCGCGCTGGTGGACCGCGGCGATGCCGCGCGTACTGCCGTTTATCGATGCGCCTGCTGCCGCGCTGCTGCGCGCCGAAATCGCGTACCAGGCGCAGCATCGGCAAGACGAGCTGCCGCGCGGAGCCATCCACGCCGATCTTTTTCGCGACAACGTACTGTGGGACGGTGCGCGCGTGGGCGGGGTCATCGATTTTTACTTTGCGTGCACCGACGTGCTGCTGTACGACGTGGCGATCACAGTCAACGACTGGTGCGCCACGACAGCGCCCGCGCTCGACACCGGGCGCGCGCGCGCGCTGCTCGACGCCTACCATCGCGTGCGCCCGTTCAATGCAGCGGAGCGCGCCGCTTGGTCGGTCATGCTGCGCGCGGGCGCGCTGCGCTTCTGGGTCTCGCGGTTGTACGATATGCATCTGCCGCGGCCGGGCGCGCTGGTGCACGCCAAAGACCCCGCGTTTTTCCAGCGCCTGCTCGATCATCACGTCGCTCACGCGGGCGCGCTTGCGCCATTGCCCGCCTGATCATGCAGATACGCACCGTCGAAGCGGCGAACGGCTGGCGTTGGCTCGTGCAGGGCATGCTGATTTTTCGCACAGACCCGCCGCGCTGGTTGCTGCTGATCGGCATACTGTTTATCGGCAGCAGGTTGCTGCTGGTGATCCCGTACCTTGGCCTGCTCGTCATGCTGGTGACGCCGAATTTCCTCGCCGGCCTCGCCCACGGCGCGCAGGCGGTCGCGCAAGGCAAGCCGTTACGGCCCGGCTATCTCGCGAGCGGCTTTCTCAAAAATGCGACTTATCTCATTACGCTGGGTGCCGTCTCGCTGGCCGGGCAGTTCCTGATGGTGGCCGCGATGACGGCGGTTGCCGGCGATGCGCTGTCCGGGATTGCAAAAACAATGGCGGCGGCCGAGGTCACCGCGGACACCGTCGAAGCCATGCGGACGGTGGCGCCGCAGCTGCTGTTAAGCACGCTGGCCGGCCTCGCCATTTCGCTGCCGCTCACGCTCGCTGTATGGTTCTCGCCGCTGCTGGTGTTCTTCGACGACATCAAGCCGGTGCCGGCCATGCTCCTAAGTCTGCGCGCATGCATCAGCAACGGCTTGCCGCTTCTCGTCTACTGCGCCGCCGTCATGGGCCCTCTGTTCGTGATGCTGAAGCTTGGCATGGTGCTCACGCGCCAGCCTGATCTCGGCGTCTGGTTACTGGCGCCCATCCTCGTCCCGTCGCTATACGCGAGCTATCTGGACGTCTTCGTGCGCGACCCCGCCGCGCCGGAGCAATAGGCGCTTGTCGCGCACTCACTAGGCACTCACGCAGCGCTCAGCTTCGCGTATTCAAGCGCGAGCCACTTCGTGCCGTTGCGATGGAAGTTGACCTGGACGCGCGCATCATTGCCGCGGCCCTCGGCGTTGACAATGACGCCGTTGCCGAACTTGGGGTGCGTCACGTTCTGGCCGATGCGCCATGGCGAAGAGTGATCCGGCAGACCGGGCGCGCACGTTGCCGCCACATAGCCGCCACGATGTTCGCGCGCCTCCGGCGCCTGCGCATACGCACGCGCATTTGCATAAGCACCCGCGCGGTTAATGCGTTTCAGCAGTCCCTCCGGAATTTCGCTGAAAAAACTCGACGCAATGTTGTAGCGCGTCTGGCCGTGCAGCATGCGGCTCTGCGCGAAAGATAAGTACAGGCGCCGCCGCGCGCGCGTCAGCGCCACGTACATGAGGCGCCGTTCCTCCTCCTTGCCGTCGGCTTCGGACAGGCTGTTCTCGTGCGGGAACAGTCCCTCTTCGAGACCGCTAATGAACACGCTGTGGAATTCGAGGCCTTTCGCCGAATGCACGCTCATCAACTGCAGGGCGTCGGCACCCGCCTGCGCCTGGTTGTCGCCCGCCTCCAATGCGGCGTGCGCCAGAAAGCCCGCGAGGCTCGTATCGCCCTGACCTTCGTCGTCGACGAAGCCCGTCGCCGCGTTGATGAGTTCGTCGAGATTTTCGAGCCGGTCGGCGCCCTCGCGCTCTTTCGCATAGAACGCTTTGAGCCCGCTGTGCTCGATCACATGTCCGATAATTTCCGGCAACGGCAGCCCCGCGCAGGCCGCGCGCATGCCGGCGATCAGCGCGACAAAGGCATCGACACCTTTTCTGGGCGCGGCCGCGTCGTCGCGCGCGCTTTTTTCAAGCGACTTTTCCTTCGCCGCCGTCCACAGGCTGACACCGCCGGCGCGCGCCAGGTCCTGCAATTGTTCCAGCGCGCGGTTGCCGATGCCGCGCGTCGGAAAATTGATGATGCGCAGCAGCGCGCCGTCGTCTTCATCGCTCGCCAGCACGCGCAGATAGGCGAGCGCGTGTTTGATTTCCTGGCGCTCGAAAAAACGCAAACCGCCGTAGACGCGGTACGACATGCCGGCATTGAACAGCGCATGCTCGAGCACACGCGACTGCGCATTCGAGCGATACAACAGCGCGATTTCCGACAAACGCAAACCGTCATGATGCAGCGACTTCACTTCTTCGACGATAAAGCCGGCCTCGTCGATGTCGGTGCCCGCTTCGTACACTCGCAGCGGCTCGCCTTTGCCTTCTGCCGTCCACAGGTTCTTGCCCAGCCGCCGGCGGTTGTGATCGATCAGCGCATTGGCGGCGTCGAGGATATGCCCGTGCGAGCGGTAGTTCTGTTCAAGCTTGATCACCTTTTCGACGGCGAAATCGCGCTGCAGGTCATGCATGTTGGCGGCGGAGGCGCCCCTGAACGCATAGATCGACTGGTCGTCGTCGCCGACCGCGAAGATCGCGTTATCCTTGCCGGCGAGCATGCGCAGCCATAGATACTGCAGGCGGTTGGTGTCCTGGAACTCGTCGACGAGGATATGGCGGAAACGTCCGCGGTAATGGTCGCGCAGCAGTTCGTTGCGGTTCAGGAGCTCATAGCACCGCAGCAGCAGTTCCGCGAAATCAACCACGCCTTCGCGCTGGCATTGCTCGTCGTAGAGCGCATAGAGCTCTTTCATGCGGCGCGAAAAGCCGTCGTAGTCGTCGGCGTCCGCCGCGCGCTTGCCGGCATCCTTGTGGCTGTTGATGTACCAGGCGATCTGGCGCGCCGGAAATTTCTCTTCGTCGACGTTCGCCGCCTTCATCATGCGCTTGATCAGCGCGAGCTGGTCCTGGCTGTCGAGTATCTGAAAGAGCGGCGGCAATCCCGCGTCGCCGGAATGCGCGCGCAGCATACGGTTGCACAGTCCGTGAAAAGTGCCCACCCACATACCGCGCGTGTTGATCGGCAGCATCGCGCTGATGCGCGCCAGCATTTCCTTCGCTGCCTTGTTGGTGAACGTCACCGCGAGCAGGCCGGCCGGGCTCGCCTGACCGGTCTGGATCAGCCACGCGATGCGCGTGGTCAGCACGCGCGTTTTGCCGCTGCCGGCGCCAGCTAGGATCAGT
This sequence comes from Betaproteobacteria bacterium, assembly GCA_025363575.1. Next base: position 29,870 of record JANYDM010000123.1, read on the forward strand.
GCCGACTGGTGCGGCAGCGTGACGGCTTCGAGCTGGGGTTCGTTAAGACCGGCGAGAAAGGACGGCGGCGACGACATGAAAAGTGTTCCGGGGCAGACGCCCGATTATAGTGCCTGCACAAAAAAAGGCGGCCAGCGCTGACGCTGGCCGCAGCGAATTCATGCGCGCGCTTACTTGGCGACTTTGGGCTCGGCAATGCCCATCTTGCCCTTCAGCTTGTCGCCGAGCGCGGCGGCTTCCTGTTTGCTCGCCAGGTGCGATATGCGCACGCGATAGTTGGTGCCGGCCTCCGTCTTTACGGGGCGAATTTCTGCGGCATAGCCGGCATTGCGCAGCTGGTCGTAAATCTTGAGCGCCCCGTCCTGGTTGTCCGCGTCGGCCAGATAGACGCGCCATTTTCCGTCTTTGCGCAGCGCGCCGGCACCCGGCGCGATGTCGGTTTCCTGCGACCATGTGGCGAGCTGTTCCTTCGAAACCGGCGCGACGGGCTCGGGCGGCTTGTCTTTCGGCGCGATGTAGAACGACATCGGCTGGTCCATCGTAAACGCCTGGTCGCCGCGCGTAACGTCGACCTTGCCCTCGATGAGGCATGCGATATCGCGCGTCTTGTCCGATTTGCCCCATAGATCAGTGCCGCGGATGCCGACGGTGATGGTCACCAGCCGCACCTTGACATCGCGCTCGCCGCGGAATTTGGACAGGGCCTGCGTGGTGAAGCGGAACGCGCCGCTCAAAACGTCGAGCGACGCAGTCACGACTTCCTTGAGTTTGATTTTCTGCTGCTTGAGGTCGTCAAGCGCGAGCATGCCGTTCTCGCCGAGCTTGACGAGGCTGCCGTCAGCGAGCCGCAGCAGCGCGCGCGCGCCGGGCCCGGTGATCACGCGGTCTTTGTTGATGAGCAGCGCCCCGGGTGACAGCGCATCGCGCGCGCCGTTCGCGTGCTCGACCCACGCCGGCATCTGCACGCCTTCGACTACGACGCCGGACTTCGCCGCCGCATGAGCGCAACTTGCACCGAGCAGCAGCACCAGCGTAAAAAAGGTTTTGATTTTCATTGCAGCCTCCCATGATTTCCGGTCATGCAACCTATACGCGCGCGGAGCGGATTTGGATGCGGTGCAGGTATAATCCGCGTCTTTGCGGTCAGCGCAATCCGCCATGCAAACCAAGTACAACCCTCACGTCATCGAGCGCGAAGCCCAGCAATACTGGACGGAGCAGCGCTCGTTCCGCGCTGCGGAGCCCTCGGGCCACTCCGCTAAAACGCCCGGCAAACCCAAATACTACTGCCTGTCGATGTTCCCCTATCCGTCCGGCAAGCTGCATATGGGACACGTGCGAAACTATACCATAGGCGATGCGCTCTCCCGCTACCACCGCATGCGCGGATACAACGTGCTGCAGCCGATGGGCTGGGACGCATTCGGGCTGCCGGCAGAAAACGCGGCGATGGCCAACCGCATGCCGCCGGCGCAGTGGACGTACGACAACATCGCGTACATGAAAAAGCAGCTGCAGTCGCTCGGCTTCGCGCTCGACTGGGAGCGTGAGCTCGCGACATGCAAGCCCGATTACTACCGCTGGAACCAGTGGCTGTTCCTGCGCATGCTGGAAAAAGGCCTCGTCTACAAAAAGACCGGCACCGTGAACTGGGACCCGGTCGATCAAACCGTGCTCGCCAACGAGCAGGTGATCGACGGCCGCGGGTGGCGCACCGGCGCGCTCGTCGAGAAGCGCGAAATACCGATGTACTACATGGCGATCACGAAGTACGCCGAGGAATTGCTTGCTGCGCTCGACACACTGCCCGGCTGGCCGGAGCGCGTGAAAACGATGCAGGCCAACTGGATCGGCAAGAGCGTCGGCGTGCGCTTCGCATTTCCATACGCACTCGACGGCGACGAAAAAAAATTGTGGGTGTTTACCACGCGCGCTGACACCATCATGGGTGTGACCTTCTGCGCCGTCGCCGCCGAACATCCGCTTGCAACATATGCTGCGCAGAAAAATCCCGAACTAACGGCTTTCATTGAAGAGTGCAAGCGCCGCAGCGTGATCGAAGCCGACCTTGCGACGATGGACAAGAAAGGCCTGCGGACGGGTGTCTTCGTCACGCATCCGCTGACCGGAGAAAAAATAGAAGTATGGGTCGGCAACTATGTGCTGATGGGTTATGGCGACGGCGCGGTCATGGGCGTGCCGGGCCACGATGAACGGGATTTCGCGTTTGCCAAAAAGTACGGCCTCGCGATCAAGGCCGTCATCGATGTAAACCGCAAACTGTATGCGGCCGATGCCTGGCAACCGTGGTATGCGGAGCACGGCGCTTGCGTCAACTCCGGAAAATACGACGGGCTCGAGTATGCCGAAGCGATAAATGCAATTGCCGCTGATCTGGCCGCCAAAAATCTCGGCGAAAGACAGGTAATGTGGCGCCTCAGGGACTGGGGCATTTCGCGCCAGCGTTACTGGGGCACGCCGATTCCGCTTATTCATTGTGGCGTGTGCGGCGACGTGCCGGTGCCCGACGATCAGCTCCCTGTCGTGCTGCCAGAAGACTGCGTGCCCGACGGCAGCGGCAACCCGCTCAACAAGCGCGCCGACTTCGTCAATTGCAAGTGCCCCAAGTGCGGCCAGCCGGCCAAACGCGAGACCGACACCATGGATACTTTCGTCGACTCGTCGTGGTACTACATCCGCTACGCGTGCGCCGACCAGAAGAATGCGATGGTGGACGAACGCGTCAATTACTGGCTGCCGGTCGACCAGTACATCGGGGGCATCGAACACGCGATCCTGCACCTGCTTTACTCGCGCTTCTGGACCAAGGTCATGCGCGACCTGGGCCTCGCCAAACTCGATGAGCCGTTCGCGCGGCTCTTGACACAGGGCATGGTGCTGAACGAAATATTCTTCCGCAAGCCCGAGACCGGCCGCATCACTTACTACAATCCGGCCGACGTCGAGCTCATGGTCGACGTCGACGGCAAGCGCACCGGCGCGAAACTCAAGGCTGACGGCCTGCCGGTCCAATCGGACGGCATCGGCACCATGTCGAAATCGAAGAACAACGGCGTGGACCCGCAAGCGCTGATCGAGGAGTACGGCGCCGACACCGCACGTCTCTTCATGATGTTCGCGAGCGCGCCGGAAGACACGCTGCTGTGGAACGACGCGGGCGTCGAAGGCGCTTCGCGGTTTCTCAAGCGCCTGTGGAGCTATTGCGAGAAATTCGACGGCCGCCGGCGCAGTGGCAGCGCCGCGATTGCGCCGGAACTGAAGAAAGCCACGTTGTTCGAGATCCACTCGGTGCTGAAGCAGGCAAATCACGACTTTGAGCGGCATCAGTTCAATACGGTCGCATCGGCGGCGATGAAGATGCTGAACGCGCTGGATCGCGTGGACGGCGTGGACGCAGACATGGAAAAATGCCTTGGCATCCTGCTGCGTATCCTTGCGCCTCTGACGCCGCATATCACCCATCAACTGTGGCGCGACCTCGGCTTCGGCGAAGACATCCTGGCCGCCGAATGGCCCGCGGTGGACGACAGCGCGCTGGCGCAGGACGAAATCGAGCTCGTGCTGCAGGTCAACGGCAAACTGCGCGGCAATATGCGCGTCGCCAAAGACGCCGATCGCGCGCAGATCGAACAGCTGGCGATGCAGAATACGAATGTGCAGAAACACATCGGCGGCCAGACAGTGAAGAAGGTCGTGATCGTTCCCGGCCGCCTGGTAAACGTGGTAGTTTGATTTCGAGGTGCTACATATGATCCATAATTTCCAAACGCTTTCCGCGCGCAAGTACGGCTTGGTCTCCGTCCTCGCCGCTGCGGCACTGCTGCTCGCCTCCTGCGGCTTCCATCTGCGCGGCCAGGCGACTTTGTCTTACGAATCGATGTACATCAGCGGCTCGCCGGCGTTCGCCACTCAGCTCGCGCGCGCAGTGCGCGCCGGCAGCAAGACGCGCATCGTGAACAACCCGAAAGAGGCCGAAGTCACGCTGCAGATCCTGACCGAGGCACGCGAGCGTTCTATCCTGTCGCTGTCGTCGACAGGGCGCGTGCGCGAGCTGCAGATCCGCTATCGCGTGTCGTTCCGCGTCACCGACAAGGCAGGCAAGGACCTGCTCGCACCGAACGAAATCCTGCTTAAGCGCGATCTCATCTACAGCGATTCCGACGTGCTCGGCAAAGAGCAGGAGGAAGCGCTGCTTTATCGCGACATGCAGAACGACGCCGTCCAGCAGGTGGTGCGCCGCCTCGAAGCCGCGCGGCCGAACGCGGACGCGCGCTAGCCGGCGCCGCGGTCCCGATGGCGCGCCTGACGACAGAACAACTCGCGCCGCAACTCAAGCGCGCACTCGCGCCGCTTTACACCGTGTACGGCAACGAGCCTTTGCTGGCGCTCGAAGCCGCTGACCGCATCCGTGCCCGCGCACGTGAAGAAGGCCATATCGAGCGCGAAGTGCTCACCGCCGAGCAGCATTTCGACTGGTCGCAGTTGCGCGTCAGCAGCCAATCGCAGTCGCTGTTCGCCACGCGCCGCATTCTGGAGATCCGCATTCCCAGTGGCAAGCCGGGCATAGACGGCAGCCAGGCGCTGCAAGAGTTTGCGGCACAACTGCCGCCGGACACGATTACGCTGGTAACGCTGCCGGAAGTCGATTGGCGCGCGCAGAAAGGCGCGTGGTTTGGCGCCCTCGACGCTGCCGGCGTCATGGTCGAAAGCGCCGAGGTCAAGCGCGACAAGCTCCCGGCATGGCTCGCGGGACGATTGAAGCTGCAGGAACAGACCGCCGACACGGCGACGCTCGATTTCATCGCCGATAAAGTCGAGGGCAACCTGCTCGCCGCCTACCAGGAAGTACAGAAGCTCGCGCTTTTGTTTCCGCCCGGCGCGCTGAGCTTCGACCAGATCAGGGAAGCGGTACTCGATGTCGCGCGTTTCGACGCATTCGAGTTGGGCGGCATCGTGCTCGCCGGCGATGCCCTTCGTCTCGCGCGGGTGCTCGAGGGCCTGCAAGGCGAAGGCGCGGCCACGCCGCTCATACTATGGTCGGTCACTGAAGAGATACGCGCCGCCGGCCGCGTGCTGGCCTCGCTCGCTACGGGCCGCCCGCCGCAGCAGGCGTTGCGCGACGCGCGCGTTTGGGGCCCGCGCCAGCAGGTGATCGAGCGCAATGTCGGCCGCTATACGCCGCAACAGATCGAAGCCGCGCTCGTGCACGCGGCGCGTATCGACCGCATGATCAAGGGCCTTGCGCGCGGCGACGTCTGGGACGAGTTGCTGCAGCTCGGGCTGCGCTTTTCCCGCAAGCGCGCCAAGGCCGCGTAGAATTAAGGGATCATTTTGCCGTGAAATCCGGGGTCGCGATTTTGCGTCGGCAAAGCTGGTCTTCGCGCGCTGATTTCTGAATTCTGCACCACATATGGACATGCAAAGCTACATCACGGGGGTCGGCCAGCACGCGCGCGCGGCATCTCGCCTGGTCGCCAAAGCCGATACGGCGACCAAGAACCGCGCATTGACGCTGACCGCGGAGGCGATCGAACGCGATGTCGAGGGGCTGCTGGCGGCAAATGCGCGCGACGTGGACGCCGCGCGCGCGAAAAAGCTCGACCCGCCGCTGATCGACCGCCTGACCCTCAGCGCAAAAAGCATTGCCGCCATGGCCGATGGCTTGCGCCAGATCGCGCAACTCGCCGACCCCATCGGCGAAATCAGCGGGCTCAAGCGCCAGCCGTCGGGCATCCAAGTCGGCCGCATGCGCGTGCCGCTGGGCGTCATCGCGATCATTTATGAGTCGCGTCCGAACGTAACCGCCGACGCGGCGGGGCTCTGCCTCAAAGCCGGCAATGCCTGCATATTGCGCGGCGGCTCGGAAGCCATCCATTCCAATCAGGCGATCGCGGCCTGCGTACATGCCGGCCTCAAGGGCGCAGGTCTGCCGGAAACCGCCGTGCAGGTCATCGCGACGACCGACCGCGAAGCGGTGGGCGAGCTCCTGCGCATGAACGATTACGTCGACATCGTGGTGCCGCGCGGGGGTAAAGGCCTGATCGAGCGCGTCATGCGCGAGTCGCGCATCCCGATGATCAAGCATCTCGACGGCGTATGCCACGTCTACATCGACGACAAGGCAGACCTCGACAAGGCAATCCGTATTGCGGACAACGCGAAAACGCAGCGCCTCGGCACCTGCAACACCATGGAGACGCTGCTCGTCGCGCGCGCGGTGGCCGCTCAGGTGCTGCCGCCGCTCGCGAAAATCTATCAGGACAAAGGCATCGAATTGCGCGGCGACACCGAGGCGCGGAAAATCGTGCCGGCGATGAAAGCGGCCACCGAGGAAGACTGGTACACCGAATATCTCGCTGCCATTCTCGCGGTGCGCGTGGTCGACGGCCTTGACGCGGCGATCGAGCATATTGCGCATTACGGTTCGCAGCACACCGACGCCATCGTGACCGAAGACAAGGCGCGCGCCGGCCGCTTCCTGCGCGAAGTCGATTCGAGCTCGGTCATCGTCAACGCGTCGACGCGCTTCGCCGACGGTTACGAGTATGGCCTCGGCGCCGAGATCGGCATCTCGACCGACAAGCTGCATGCACGCGGACCGGTCGGGCTCGAAGGGCTCACGTCGTTGAAGTGGGTCGTTTACGGCGACGGCGAAACCAGGGCCTGAGGTCGCCGGCTTGCGCACGCCGGGCCGTTTACCGTTTTACTTGCGTTATCGTCGATCACGAATTCAGGAACCCGCATGAGCAAAGTCATCGAAGTCAAAGTGCCCGATATCGGGGATTTCAAGAACATCCCCATCATCGAGATCCTGGTCAAGCCGGGCGACACCGTGCAGCCCGAAGATCCGCTGATCGCGCTCGAATCCGACAAAGCGACGATGGAAGTGCCGTCCCCGGCGGCGGGCGTCATCAAGGATTTAAAAGTCAAAGTCGGCGACAAAGTCTCGCAGGGCACGCTGGTGCTGACGCTCGATGCCGCCGACGCTGGCGCCAAGCCCCCCGCGGGTGCGGGTGCGGATGCGCCCGCCGCACCCGCCGCCGCATCGGCGGCGACGACAGCGCAAATCGATGCGCCAAAACCGGCGCCGGCGGCGCCGCCTGCTTCAACTTTTGCCGGCAAAGTCGACCTCGAGTGCGACATGCTCGTATTGGGTGCTGGCCCCGGCGGCTATTCAGCTGCGTTTCGCGCCTCCGATCTCGGCATGAAGACCGTGCTGGTCGAACGCTACGCAACGCTCGGCGGCGTTTGCCTCAACGTCGGCTGCATACCATCCAAGGCTCTGCTCCATGTTGCCGCAGTGATGGACGAAGCAGCGCACTTCGCCGATCTCGGCGTGAGTTTCGGCAAGCCCTCAGTCGATCTTGCGAAACTGCGCACGCATAAGAACAAGGTCGTCGGCAAACTTACCGGCGGCCTTGCCGCCATGGCCAAGGGCCGCAAAGTCACGGTGGTGCGAGGCTACGGCAACTTTGTCGACCCGCACCACGTCGAAATATCCGTCACCACCGGCGAAGGTCAGGAGCAAACGCAGGAAAAGAAAGTCGTCCGTTTCAAGCACGCGATCATTGCGGCCGGCTCCGAGCCGGTCAAGCTGCCGTTCGTGCCTGCCGATCCGAGAATCGTCGATTCGACCGGTGCCCTGACGCTGCCCGCGGTTCCCAAGCGCATGCTCGTCATCGGCGGCGGCATCATCGGCCTCGAAATGGCGACGGTGTATTCCGCGCTCGGCAGCCGCATCGAAATCGTCGAAATGCTCGACGGGCTGATGCAGGGAGCCGACCGCGATCTGGTCAACGTTTGGCGCAAATTCAATGCCGCGCGCTTCGACAAGGTCATGCTCAAAACGAAAACCGTTGCCGTCGAAGCGACATCCGCGGGTATCAAAGTCAAATTCGAAGGCGAGCAGGCGCCGGCGGATCCGCAGGTTTACGATTTGGTGCTGGTCGGCGTCGGCCGCAGCCCGAATGGCAACAAAATCGGCGCCGGTAATGCGGGCATCGCCGTCGACCCGCGCGGCTACATCGCAGTCGACACGCAGATGCATACCAACATTCCGCATATCTACGCGATAGGCGACGTCATCGGCCAGCCCATGCTCGCGCACAAGGCGGTACACGAAGCTCATGTCGCAGCGGAAGCGGCGGCGGGCCAGAAATCGTTTTTCGACGCGCGCGTAATTCCTTCGGTTGCATATACCGATCCCGAAGTCGCATGGGTGGGGCTCACCGAGGACGAAGCGAAGAAACAGGGCGTCAAGATCGGTGTCGGCAAGTTTCCGTGGGCGGCCAGCGGCCGCGCAATCGCCAACGGCCGCGACGAAGGTTTAACCAAATTGATTTTCGACCATGCGACTCATCGCCTGCTCGGCGGCGGCATCGTCGGCACGCATGCGGGCGATTTGATCAGCGAACTGGCGCTCGCGGTGGAGATGGGCGCCGACGCCGTCGATATCGGAAAAACCATACATCCGCATCCGACGCTCGGCGAATCGGTCGGCATGGCTGCCGAAATTTACGAAGGCGTATGCACCGACGTCATGCCGGCAAAAAAATAAGCGTCCCGGCCCGCCGGATAGCGGCACGCCACGTGTGCGCCGGGTTCTCCTCGCGCATTGCGCTGCCATAGCGGGTTACAAAGCGAAACAAACGTTAACTGCGCCGCAATAGTTTCCGCCCCGCAATATGCGTTAATGAATTGCGTGGATTGCACGCGTATAGCCGCACCTCCATGTCAGGAGCGGCAAACAAGGAGACCATCATGAAACGCATTTTAGGTATTGCCGCGGTGAGCGGATTTCTGGCAGCCGCTCCCGCGTTTGCCGGCGTCGATGTGTTCGTCGGCATCGGCGCGCCCGCCCCCGTTTACATGGCGCCCGCGCCGGTCTATCTCGCCCCTGCGCCCGTCTACGCGGCGCCGGTCGTCTATCGCCATGATTACTGGCGCCGGCACGACCGTTATGATCATCGCGACCGTCGCGACTTCCATGACTTTCACCGGGACCACGATTACCGCAACCAACGCTGATCGCATCTTCCTCCGGCGCAAGCGGGAGGAATGATCGCGCTATTAACGCGGGCAAACAGCCGTTGCGCTTTTCGCGCAATCACCCGCGGCGACTCCGGGCAGCCTTTGTCTGCGATAATGAGCCGCTCGGAATTCCCCGGCTTCGCTGGCAGCCCGCGGCACCGCATGCGGCAAGACCGATATCCCCTTGCCTGCGATATTTTCGAAGTGCCTGCCAATGCGTATCTGGGTTGACGCCGATGCCTGCCCCAACCCGATCAAGGAAATCCTGTTTCGCGCCGCCGAACGGCTGAAGATCGCGCTGACGCTGGTCGCCAATAAACCGCTGCGCACGCCGTCATCCGCTTATGTAAATACGATACAGGTCCCCGCCGGCTTCGACGCCGCCGACGACAGGATTGTCGATCTGGTGACGGCGGGCGATCTCGTCATCACCGCCGATATTCCGCTGGCGGCCGCAGTGATAGGCAAAGGCGGCCGCGTGCTCGATCCGCGCGGCGAAACCTATGATGAATGCAATATAGAGTCGCGCCTTGCCATGCGCAAGTTCATGGATGAAATGCGCGCGAGCGGCGTGGATACCGGCGGCCCCCCGCCCTTCAGCCATGCCGACCGTCAGGCTTTTGCCGGTCAGCTGGACCGTCTGCTGGCGTCCGCGGGACCTGCCGAATTTGCTCCCAAACCCCGGCCGCCGGGCGCATAATTACATACCTACCGCACAAAGGATAAGCCATTGGCCAAACCAAACTATCAATTCGAAAAGCGTCAGAAAGAACTGGCAAAAAAGAAGAAGAAAGAAGAAAAACGCCTGCGCAAGCTGGGCGATCAGTCCGCAGAACAGCAACCCGATCCCGCAGCCCCCGCAACTGCGCCGCCCGCCGAGGGCGAAACCCCGTAATCGTACGCGCGGGGCGTCAATACAATGGCCGTTACCAAAACTAAGCTCGCCAAGTGCATCCATCATCGCGTCAGGTTGCGGCCGCCAGCGCGGCGTTTCCGCGGCGTGACCGAGTTGCGCATCATGGACGACGACTGGCTTTTGCAGGAAGTCGAAGACCAGCAGGTGCGTTTGAGAAACATCCGCACTGACCATGTCGCAGTGCTCGGCTTCAGCCAGATCAACGAGTATGTAGACGATCCCAAGCGCGAATTCGACGGCTTGCGCCACGGCTTTCTCGAACTCAAGGTTCAGGTGTTTCTGCGCGGCCCGGAACTCGTTATAGAGCCGCGGCCTTCTGCACCCAAGCCGGGGACGGCGCGCAAGCCGGCAAAGAAAACCATTAAACACAAGCCGGCCTGAGCACGTGGCCGGCCCGCAGGTTCAAAGCCAAATGCGCGTGTCGCGTTGCCGCCCGGCCTGAACGACGAAAGTCAGCCCGGCCGGCGTTCGAGCAGCCTGAAAAAATTAGTCACATTGCGCGTCTGATGCAGTCTGGCAGCGCGCAGTTCCAGGCGGATTTTGAGCAGGTGCGCGCATAGCGACCAACCATCCGGCGTCGCCAGTTCCTCGAACATGTTCGCTATATCGTCGGCGAATTTTTCGTCTGCAGGGCCGTCGCCCAGCAGATAGCTGATCGCGCTGGCGACGTGTGTTTCCGGCACAGCAAACGCAAGCTGGATTCCGCGCTGCAAATCGGCCAGCGAATCGACCGCGGTTTTCATGCCCGCTGCCCAAGAATTGTCAACGCGTCGGCAACCCGCCGAAATACCGGCGAAAACCGCGACAGAAACTCAGGAAATACATCCATGCACGTATCTGCTGCAAAACCCGTGCCGGATGCGTACGAACCGGCGCCACTACGGCAACGCCGGCCAAGCGCGGACTTTTTTACATGCCTTTGGCGAGCGCGACTACGACGTTGCCTTCACGGCTTTCGACCTCGATTTCATACTGTCGCTTCGGGTCGGCGTCTTCAACTCCGCGATGACCTTGCGTCGTCTGCTCTTTCTTGGGCCATACCAGGAACCCGCGCACCGGAACGCCGCGCTCGATTGCCTCGTTAACATTGGCGAGATGACGCGCGCCGGTCGTGTGCTCGAGGTCCTTGTCTTCGCACAGCGTGTAGCGGTACACGCCGCTGCTCACGCGCTTCAACTGGTCAGACCACAGCGTGACCCATAAGGTCGAGCGGTCTTCCGTCCACTTCGATGCGTCGTAGCGCGTACCGCCAACAGTGCCCAGATGTTCCCAGGCGACGGTAATTTTTGGTTTCATGCATAACCTTCTATATCGTGGTGACCGTCTATTTTAGCTCTGGAACGCCGACAGCGGCGGATTAAGTGACCTTTTTTCATTTTTAAATTAGGGATTTACCTTCATACTGGCATGCGTGTAATCGTCGGCTGGCGTTGCTGCGCCGCGCGCCGTCTCGTGGCAAGGCTGGAGTTACCACTAGTACTTGAAATTGCAGGCCTTTTCAGCGTTGAAACTCAAGCGTAAACTAGCCGCCACTGAACAGTCGCCATGCACCCGTTTCACGGCTCACGCGTTAATACGTCTTACAGAATTTGCTGAGCAGCGAAGAACGACCAGGCGTAACGAGGAGCCGTTTTGAAACCGACCGATATCCACCTGCCCGACTACTTTCATAAAGTCGTCGATTGTCAATGGGCATGTCCAGCTCATACCCCCGTACCCGAATACATCCGCTTGATTGCCGCCGGTCGTTACAGCGATGCCTACATGGTCAACTGGCAATCGAATGTGTTTCCCGGCATTCTCGGCCGCACGTGCGATCGTCCGTGCGAACCGGCCTGCCGGCGCGGCCGCGTCGAAGAAAATAACGGTGACAAGCCGGAACCGGTCGCGATCTGCCGGTTGAAACGCGTCGCCGCCGATTACAAGGATGACATCACCCCGCGGCTGCCCAAAGCGCCCGCGCAGAAAAACGGCAAACGCATCGCGCTGATCGGCGCCGGCCCCGCCTCGCTGACCGTCGCACGTGATCTCGCACCGCTGGGCTACGCCGTCACGGTGATGGACGGCGACAAGCAGGCGGGCGGCATGATACGCACGCAGATTCCGAAATTCCGCCTGCCCGAATCCGTCATCAACGAAGAGGTGAACTACATACTCGACATCGGCGTGGAATTTAAAGGCGGTCGCTATGTCGACAGCCTGAAAAGCGTGCTCGCTGAAAACTACGACGCGATCTTCGTCGGCACGGGCGCACCGCGCGGGCGCGACCTCGATTTGCCGGGACGCAGGGAAGCAGCGAAAAACATCCACATTGGAATCGACTGGCTGAACAGCGTGTCGTTCGGGCATGTCGACAAGATCGGCAAGCGTGTGATCGTGCTCGGCGGCGGCAATACCGCGATGGATTGCTGCCGCTCTTCGAAGCGCCTCGGCGGCGACGACGTCAAAGTAATCGTGCGTTCGGGCTTCGAGGAAATGAAGGCGAGCCCGTGGGAAAAGGAAGATGCCCAGCATGAAGGCATACCTATCCTCAATTTCCTGGTGCCTAAATCGTTCACGCACGATAACGGCAAGTTGACCGGCATGACGTTCGAAAAAGTGAAGGCCGAGTACGATGCTAATGGTCGCCGCAATCTGGTGCCGACCGGCGAGCCCGACCAGCTATTTGAGTGCGACGATGTGCTCGTTGCGGTCGGCCAGGAAAACGCTTTTCCGTGGATCGAGCGCGACATCGGTATAGAGTTCGACAAGTGGGGAATGCCGGCGGTCGACAAAATCACTATGCAGTCGACCATCCCGACCGTGTTTTTCGGCGGCGATTCCGCTTTCGGCCCGAAGAACATTATCTGGGCAGTCGCCCACGGCCATGAGGCCGCGATTTCGATCGACAAGCTGTGCAACGGCGAAGATCTCAGAGTGCGGCCGGCGCCGCTGGTCAACCTGATGTCCCAGAAGATGGGCATCCATGAGTGGAGCTACGACAACGCGATCTCCAACGATCAGCGCTACAAAGTGCCGCTGAAGGACCAGAAGATTGCGTTGAAGAACATCAAAGTCGAAGTCGAACTCGGCTTCGACCCGAAACTGGCGTTCGCCGAGGCCGAGCGTTGCCTCAATTGCGACGCGCAGACTGTGTTCAGCGAAAAGCTGTGCATCGAATGCGACGCCTGCGTCGACATCTGCCCGATGGATTGCATCACCTTCACTCAGGACGGCGAAGAGAAGGAGTTGCGCGCGCGCCTTAACGCGCCTGCCGACAACCTAACGCAGGACATTTACGTGTCAACGAGGCTCAAGACGGGCCGCATCATGGCCAAGGATGAGGACGTCTGCCTGCACTGCGGCCTGTGTGCCGAGCGCTGTCCGACCGGCGCGTGGGACATGCAGAAATTTTTGCTCGATATGACGCATGCCGGCCCCGGCTGCAGAAATACACCGCAACGCAAAGCCGCCTGAGGACGGAATGAAAGCCATCACAGCAACCAACGATTTCGTCATTAAATTCGCCAACGTCAACGGGTCGGGCTCAGCGTCGGCCAACGAGCTTTTCGCACGCTCCATTCTGCGCATGGGCGTGCCGGTCGCGCCGCGCAACATCTTCCCCTCGAACATCCAGGGCCTGCCGACCTGGTATGAGGTGCGCGTCACTGAAAACGGCTACCAGGGGCGGCGCGGCGGCGTCGACCTGATGGTGGCGATGAACCCGCAGACCTGGGACGCCGACGTCAAGGAGATCGAGGAAGGCGGTTATCTTTTTTACGACAACACCAAGCCGCTGCCGCAATCCAGGTTCCGCGCCGACATCAACGTCATCGGCATGCCGCTCACCGAGATCTGCAATTCCACGTACACCGATCCGCGCCAGCGCCAGCTCTTCAAGAACATCATTTACGTCGGCGCGCTGTCGGCACTGCTCGACATCGATCCGAATGAAATCGAGCGTTTGTTCTCCGAGCAATACAAGGGCAAGGAAGCTCTGCTGCAATCGAACGTGAAGGCCCTGCGGCTGGGCCGCGATTACGCGCAACAGCATCTCGGCGGGCCGATCGGCCTCAAAGTGAAGCGCGCCGACAATGTCGGCAACAAGATTTTCATCGACGGCAACAGCGCGGCCGCGCTGGGGGCGGTATACGGCGGTGCCACCGTCTGTGCGTGGTATCCGATCACGCCGTCGTCGTCGCTCGCCGAGGCTTTCATCAAGTATTGCCAGAAGCTCCGCGTCGATCCGTCCGACAGCAAGAACAAATTTGCAATCGTGCAGGCCGAAGACGAGCTCGCCTCCATCGGCATCGTGATCGGTGCCAGCTGGAATGGCGCGCGCTCATTTACCGCGACGTCCGGACCTGGCATTTCGCTGATGACGGAATTCATCGGCCTCGCCTACTTCGCTGAAATCCCCGCCGTCATCGTCGACGTGCAGCGCGGCGGGCCGTCGACCGGCATGCCGACCCGCACGCAGCAATCCGACGTGATCGCGTGCGCCTACGCGTCGCACGGTGATACCAAACACGTGCTGCTGTTCCCGGAAGACCCGACCGAGTGCTTCGAGTTCACCGCCAGGGCGCTCGACCTCGCTGAACGCCTGCAGACGCCGATCTTCGTGATGACCGATCTCGACATCGGCATGAACACGCGACTGTGCGAGCCCTTCCAGTGGGACGACAAGCAGGCATACGATCGCGGCAAAATCATGACTTCCGCCATGCTCGACACCGGCCGCGACTTCGGCCGCTATCTCGACGTCGACGGCGACGGCATCACCTACCGTACCTATCCCGGCACGAACGCCACGCGCGGCGGCTACTTCACGCGCGGCACGACCAAGAACCGCTATGCGGGCTACAGCGAGACCGGCCCCGATTACATCGACAACGTGCAGCGCCTGCTGCGCAAGTTCGACACCGCGAAAAAACTGGTGCCGGCGCCGCTACTCTACCCGGCCGACAAGCCGGCGCGCTTCGGTGCCATTTTTTACGGCTCGACGAGCCCCGCAATGCAGGAGGCGCTCGACGTGCTTGCCGAGCGCGGCATCCACGTCAATGCGTTGCGCGTGCGCGCTTTCCCGTTCCAGGATGAAATCAACGATTTCGTCGCCACGCATCCGTGGGTTTTCGTGATCGAGCAAAACCGCGATGCGCAACTCAAGACGCTGCTCGTCAATGAAGCCAAGATCAATCCCGCGCGCCTGCTGTCGGTGCTGCATTACGACGGCACGCCGATTACCGCGCGCTTCATCGTCGATCAGATTTCGCAGCATGCCGCCGCTCGTACCGTGGTCCCGTTGAAGAAAGTGGTGTCATGACCTATCTCGCCAAACCAAAGCTGCATCATCCCGAGCTGCCGAAAAACACCGTCGGCCACACACGCCGCGACTATGAGGGCAGGATCTCGACCCTGTGCGCCGGCTGCGGCCACGACTCGATTTCGGCAGCCATCATCCAGGCTTGCTGGGAAACGAACATCGAGCCGCACAAGGTCGCCAAGCTGTCGGGCATCGGCTGCTCCTCCAAAACCCCGGATTATTTTCTCGGCAACTCGCACGGCTTCAACAGCGTGCACGGCCGCATGCCGTCGGTCGCCACCGGCGCGAATCTCGCCAATCGCGAGCTGCTGTATCTCGGCGTATCGGGCGACGGCGACTCTGCGTCGATCGGGCTCGGCCAGTTCGCGCATTGCATGCGCCGCGGCGTCAACATGGTCTACATCGTCGAGAACAACGGCGTCTACGGCCTCACCAAGGGCCAATTCTCCGCCACCGCCGACAAAGGCTCTAAGTCGAAGCGCGGCATCGCCAACAGTGACGAGCCGATCGACATGGTCGGGCTCGCGTTGCAATTGGGCGCAACTTTCGTCGCGCGGAGCTTCTCCGGCGACAAGCAGCAGCTGGTGCCGTTGATCAAAGCGGCAATCGAGCACAAAGGCTCCGCGTTTATCGACGTCGTGTCGCCATGCGTCGCGTTCAACAATCATGCGGGCTCGACCAAGAGCTACGACTATGTACGCGAGCACAACGAAGCCGTGAACCGCCTCGACTTCATTACAAGCCGCGAAGAGATCACGGCCGACTATGCGCCGGGTTCGGTCACCACGGTGGCGCAGCACGACGGCAGCATACTGCGACTGCGCAAGCTGCACCCCGACTACGATCCGACCGACCGCCTGAAGGCGATGGATTACATCCAGCAGCGCCACGCCAAAGGCGAGGTGGTCACGGGCCTGCTGTATGTCGATCCCGAGTCGTCCGATTTGCACGAGCATCTGAACACTGTTGCGACGCCCTTGAACCGCCTGTCGGAGCGCGAGTTATGCCCCGGCTCGGTGGCGCTCGAGAAAATTAACGCGGCCTTGCGTTAGGGCGCGAGCAACGCGCGCCGGGCCTGCCGGCAACGCTAGCGCCGCACGCCCGGCGTCTCGATTGGCAGACCGCTCGCGCGCGACGCCAGATACAGCTCGAGATCGAGAAACTCAGGCGATCCCTGCGGCAGCAATTCGGCGCGCACTCCAGACAGGCAGCTTCTGAAGCGCCGGTGCAACGAGCCCATCGTCTGCCATTCGAGCCGGTAAATGGGATAAGCAACGCCGTGACCCTGGCTGATCGTCTCGGGACCGAGCTTGCGGCCCCAGTTTTCCTGATGACATTCCGCGCATGACAAATTCATTTGCCCCATGCGCCGGTAGTACATCGCGCGTCCGGCTTCGAAATTGTGACGGTTCTGCCAGTCGATGACGGCATTCATCGGCATGCCGCGCGACTGCAGCGCGACGTAGGCTGTGAGCGCGAGCAGCTCGGGCGACTCGTATTTGAACGGTTCCGCCTGCTGGCGGCGCTCGCGGCATTGCTGAATGCGGCCTTCGAGATTGATCAGCCGCGAGTTGCCCGCATCGATGCGCGGATAGCGCGTGGCCGCGCCTTGCATGCTGGCTTTGACGTCGCCGTGACAACCCGCACACGACTTGCCTTCGCGACCCGCGGCTTCGCGCCACAATGTTTCTCCGCGCGTTACCCACAACATGCCGGGGTTCGCGAAATCGTCATGCTGCAATTCGCGCACTTCAGCGCCTGTGAACTCGAGCCCGGACTTGAGCGGCTGTGGCCTGGTCGCGGCGTTCTGCGCGTGGCCGGCGAAACCCGACAACGCGAGCAGGCAAAAGAGCAGCGTCTGCGCTCGCCGCGTGCTCACCCGCTCACCGTGAGCTTGGCGCGCTCCGAACCGGCCTGACCCTGATCATCGATCCAGTCAAAGACGAGCTCGCCGCTCGCTTCCGCGATGGTAAAGAAATCGAGGAACGGATTGGCGGCGATGCCGGACCCCATTTCAGCGCGAAAAATTTCCACCCCGTTGTAGCGGCAGGTAAGTTTGTTGACGACGTTCTTCGCAATCGCACGGCCGCCGTCGTCGAGACGAAAACCCGTTTCCATCGGATGCTGAATGGCGATGCGGATCTCGATGATCTCGCCGCGCTTCGCGCTGGCCGGTATCTGAACGCGAGCGGTCATGGCTCAGGTCGCGTCATAACAGGCGGACAGTGTCACGACCACGTCGGCAGTTGCGGACCAGAACGTGCCGTCCGACAGCGCGGCCACGGCGAGTACGCGCTGGCTGCCGCCCAATCTCACGCGCGTGCTGATTTGCGCGCGGCCGGCGCGCGGGCCGAGATAAAAATTCGCAACGTTAGGTCGCGGATTGCGCGCGGCGTACACATGGATGCTCTTCACGTGATCTGCTGCCGTCATCGGACTGTCGACGGTGACTTTCAGGCTGACGGAGTTGCCGTTGTCGGCAAGCACCGGCAGATCGAGCCTGACGCGCCCCGGCTGTACAGCCGCGCCGCCCGTCAATTTCAACACCATAACCTCCACCGGCTCGGCCGGTGCGTCTGCGGCGCGCGACGTTGCGAACGGCCAGGCGAGAAGCGCGGCGATCCGCGCGATAAAACTGCGGCGGTATGAGTTCTTCAGCATGGATCAGGTGCGCGACGCCAGGCACTCAACTGCGCAACGTAAGCAAATAGGCAATGACATCCTCGATCTGCTGTTCGCTAAGCAGCGGTTTTCCCTGATAGGCCGACGCGACCTGACGCAGCCCTTTGACGCGATAGTAAGCCGGCATCACCGTTGCGCGATTGATCAGGGTCGAATCGACGAGACGCAGGCGCAATTGCCCCGCGCTGAGCCGCCTGCCCACGCCGGCCAGCGGCGGTCCGATGCTACCGAGCGGAGTGTCACCGGCATCTGGCACCGTATGGCACAGGAAGCAATTGCCGCCGTCGCGGCTCAACACCGCCGCTTTGCCGCGCGCCGGGTCCGCGGCGCCTGGCCAAAGCGCCGCAGCAATCTGTCCGTTGACGACGCGATATGGCCGCAGCGGCTCGGCGGCCGCGCAGGCGCCTGCGAACAATGCGGCACCGGGCACGCAGATCAGCACGAGCATCAATAATGACCGGACGCAACCAGGTAATGCGATGGATAGCTTCAAGACGGTTTTCCGCACCAGATAGACTCTGCCCTGCCGCGACGTCGAGTTCAAGCGGACAAGCAGTGCAGATTATGCCCGCGGCCACGCGGGGTCAAGTCGCGCCAGCCGTCGCGGTAGAATCGTGAATTACGCTCACATAAGTTTCTGTCATGAACATCAGCGATATTCCGTTCTGCGTGACCGACTGGTCGTCGATCGAGCGCGTCGACTACGCGGGCACCACCGGCAAAGCGACCTGGCGCACGCGCGAATTCGGCGGCGTGCGCGTGCGCATGGTCGAATACTCCCCCGGCTATCTTGCTGATCACTGGTGCAGCAAAGGCCACGTCGTGCTGGTGCTCGAAGGCGAATTCGAATCGGAGCTTGCCGATGGGCGCAAATTTCGGCTGACCCCCGGCATGAGCTACCAGGTAGCCGACAATGCCGAAGCACATCGCTCCTATACGGCGACGGGCGTCAAACTGTTCATCGTCGACTGAGCGCTACGGCACCGCGACGCCGTTCATGCGCGAAAGAATGATCTCCTTGCGCTTTTGTAAATAAGGCGTCTCGTTGCCGTGCAAGTAGCGGCGCGGGCTCGGCACCATCGCCGCCAGTTGCGCCGCTTGGCCGGCGGACAGTTGGGCCGCGGTCGTGTCGAAATGATAGTGCGCCGCGGATTCAGCGCCAAACACACCATTGCCCCATTCGATCACGTTGAGATAAATCTCGAGGATACGGCGCTTGGTCATGACGGTTTCTATCATGACGGTGATCGCCGCCTCCTGTGCCTTGCGCCACCACGTGCGCTCGCCCGATAAAAACAGGTTTTTAGCGAGTTGCTGGCTGATGGTGGACCCGCCCGATACGATCTTGCCGTGCCGGCGGTTTTTTTCGTAAGCCTTCTGGATGCCTTCCCAGTCGAAACCATCGTGATCGAGAAACTTGGCGTCCTCGGCCGCGATAATCGAGCGCTTCAGGCTGGTCGCGATGCGGTTGTAAGGCACCCATCGCTGTTGCAATGCCGCGCCGGGGTTCTGGTCGCGCAGGCGTTCAAGGCGTGCATGCATGAACGCGGTGGTTCCCGGATCGTGGTCCACCCAATACCAGATGTGAATCAGAAACCAGAATTGCACCAGCGCCAGCGCGGCGACGGCCAACAGCAGCGGATACCAGATGCAGCGCCAGAGTAATTTCAGCATGGCGACGCAGGATTGAGGAGGCGGGACTCAGGATTCTGAAAGTTCAGCAGCGCAGGCATAGCTGTTACCGAATCCCGAATCCCGGATGCTGACTTCTGAGTTTCGCGATCACCGGGCCGGTGTCGGGCCGCACGCCGCGCCAGATCAGGAATGCCTCCGCAGCCTGCTCGACCAGCATGCCGAGACCGTCCGCAACACGCGCCCCGTCGCTGTGCGCAAACTTCATGAATGGCGTGTTGCGGCCGTAGACCATGTCGTACGCGAGACCGCCCGCGGCAAATACGCCCGCCGGCAAAGGCGGCATTTCGTCGCGCAATCCCGCCGACGTCGCATTGATGACGAGATCGAACTGTAAATCCTTTAGTCCGTCATAGGGCTTGGCCGACATTTCGATTACAGCGAATTTTCCGGATTGCCGCACGCGCGCTACGAGGTCCGCCGCTTTGTCGAGCGTGCGGTTGGCGACGACCAGCAGTTGCGGACGCGCATTAAGCACCGGATGCAGGATGCCGGACGTCGCGCCGCCCGCGCCCATGACGAGCACGCGCTTGCCGCCCGGCGCGAATCCCAAGTTGCGGTCGAGGTCGATGACGAGGCCGATGCCATCCGTGTTGTAGCCGAGAATATTTTCGCCGCGAAAATCCAGCGTGTTGACCGCGCCGGCCGCGGTCGCGGAGCCAACAGGCTCGCAGTATCGGAATGCGTCGAACTTGAAAGGCACGGTGACGTTGACGCCTTTGCCGCCGTCGGCGCGAAACTTCGTTACCGTGGCGTCGAATGCGCCCGGCGGCGCCAGCAATCTCGTGTATTCGATGTCCTGCCCGGTCGCGCGCGCAAATGCGGCGTGTATCTCCGGCGACAAGCTGTGGGCGACGGGGTTGCCCACTACCGCGTAGCGGTCAGTCATGGCCCGCCATTGTAAGAGTCCCTAACACAAGGAAACACGTGTGCGTTGCTGCCAGATGGGGTGAGGGCAAGGCGCCCGGTGAAGGCAATAGTCATTCTATTGCCAAGACGAGCAATGCGGCCATCGCCGATTCTGGCTGCAACCTCCGGGCTGGCACGAGTTTTGGCTCATAACTTTGTCGCAAGCCACTTACCTAGAATGACTAAGTTGCGTGTCTTGCTTCGCGTTCTGAGCCAAAATCGTGACAGCGCATCACGCGTTTCCTTGTGTTAGGGCCTCTAAGTCACTCCGTGAATAACTGGTCGGCGCGCGTAAAAGTCCAGGTGCGGGTGATGCTAAGGATGTCAGTATCTTTGGAGATATCGGCGGGGAACGCCGCGTAAGGCGCCGCTAGCTGAACGATGCGGCGCGCGGCGTCGTCCAGAACCTTCTGCCCCGACGAGCGGTTGATTTCTATGTTGTCGACTGTGCCGTCGGGCTTGATCGACACCGTGAGTTGCAAGCTGCCGTAAATCTTCTGGTCCTTCGCTGCTTCCGGGTAGTTGACCGTGCCGATGCGCTCGATTTTCTGGCGCCAGTCCTCGATGTAGCGCGCGAAGCGGAATTCCTGCGCGCGCGCGCCGACAAAACGCCGGCGCGGCCGCTTCTGGTACGCGTCCCAATCCTTCGAGATCTGCGCTTCCAGACGCGCGATCTCGAGGCTCTTGTTCATGATGTCCGCGACATTGGGCGCGACCTTGGGCTCGGCCTGCGGATCGGGTTGCGTCGCCGCCGCGTCGACCCTGGCCTTGGACTGGATTTGCGTCAGCAATTTCTTCGCCTCGACTTCCAGTTGCTCGACGCGCTTGGATTCCATCGTAAGTTCTGTTGTCTGCTTGTCGTCGCGCGTGACCGGCAACGGGCTCTTGGCGCGGCGGTCGAGATCGGTATTGCCGCCGCCGTCGAGATTGTGTTGCGCGACTGTATCGGCATGCAGCGGACGCGTGGTCGACCGCGAATTGACCAACACCACTTCAAGCGCGGGCGTGCTGTTGTCGATTCTGGAAAGATCCGGCATGCGAAACGTGATGCCGAATATTACGAACGCATGCAGGACTATGGACGCTGCGACCGCGTATTGAAGGCGCGACTGGTCATCCATCGCCGGTAGCGCAAGCTTGAGCGCAGACAACCTGTCTGCGAACGACAAATGATCCAGTGGGTTCAAGCTTCTCCCCAGCGGCAACGCTCTGGTCGAGCCGAATGAGCTCATGGCGCCCTATTCTACGCAAGATTTGCAATGGTGTACATAAATACCTTATTTGACAGGTATTTGCAATATCTATTTAAGGTCAATTATAGAAGCAGGGCCCAGCGCGGATGCGTTAGCAGGCACTTACCGAAGATTCGAACTCGGCATGCAGAGTGAGTTCCCAGGGATCCACCCGGGATATCGCCAGCCTGACGGCGTCGCCGGGCCGGCCGTCCTGCAGCGAGGGCACGCGCAAAACGAGGGGTAACCGATTGCAGCGCACGAGGTTGTCCCGGATCACCGTGCCCTCCAGTACAACGGCATTTTCCTGCTCTATCCAGCGCAGGCACCAGTAGCGCTCCATGTTGCGCTGGAATTCGGCATAGGCCTCGTACGCGAGCTCGAACTCGCGCAACGCGGCGAGCAACCCTTCGTCGCCCGCCGGGTAAGGCGCCGGCTCGCCCGCGAACAGCGCGAGCAATTGACGCTGGTTTATGAGGTCGACGTAACGGCGCAGCGGCGAGCTCGACCATGCGTATTGCGCGACACCCAGACCGTCATGCCGCGATGCGACGGTCGTCATGCGCGCGACGCCGTTGCTCTGCGCGCGATACAGCCCAGCATAGCCCGCCTGCGCCAGCCGGCCGCCCCATTCGCTGTTGGCATAAATCATCAACTCGGACACCACTTTGTCGATCGGCGAGCCGCGCCGGCGCTCGACGATGCGAACGTGGCCGGCATCGACATAAAAATTATATTCGGCGCGCTGAATTTCACCCTCGACATCCGCCTTGCCGCGCGCAGCCTGCAAGTGCAGCGCGAAATGCCACAAGTATTTCAATTCGGCGCCGAACTCGTGCGCGATTGCGCCGGCGGCCAGCGTTTCGGCATTGAAGACCTGTTCCAGCGCGCCTATGCGCAGGTTGGCCGCGATGGGCACCAGCTCGCAGCGGCTGCGCGTGCCGACGACCGCTCCGTCTGCGCCGACTTCGGCATAGAGCGAGAGCGCGCAGCGCTCGGCACCGGCGGCGAGCGTGAATGCAACCACGGCGGAGTCCGGCAGCATGGTGATTTTCTGCCCGGGAAAGTAGACGGTCGACAGCCTTTCGCGCGCGATCGCCTCGACCGCCGAGCCCGCCGCGATGCCCAGCGCGGGGGCGGCGATATGGATGCCGACTTCCATGTGGCCGTTGGCCAGCTGCGTCACCGAAAATGCATCGTCGATCTCGGTCGTCGTCTCGTCGTCGATGCTGAACGCCCTTACCCCTGCGCGCGGCAGATCGACGGGAGCAACGACAGGCGATGCCGCATCAAAGCCGGCGCCGCGCGGGAAGTGCTCGAACAGAAAACGATTCAGATGATAATCGTGCGGCGACGCCAGCCCGCCGCAGTTCGCCAGCACGCGCGCCGGCGAAAGCTTTGTCTGCTCGCATGCGGCTTCGAGCGCTTTCCATTCGAGCGTGTTCTTGTCAGGCCCGTACAGGAGTTTCGCGATCAACGGCTGAAACTCCGGTGGCAGGCGACCGGCGGCGAGGTCGTCGGCCCAGCGTTGCTTTTGTCCTGCCTGCAGCCGCTTTTTCTCGACGCTCGCAAGCGCAGCTTTCAACGCGTCCGCGGGCGCTGCTTTATAGCGGCCTTTGCCTTTTTTGTAAAAATACATCGGCGCGCTATGCAGCTTGTATAGCAAGCCTGCCGCCTCGAGCGCGGCCGGCACATGGCCGAAATATTCGCGCCCGAGGATGTCGAACGAAAACTCGTCGGGGCCGCAGCACTGCCACAGGAAATCGACGTCTACTGCCTCGGCGACTTTTTGCGCAGCTTCGCTAAACGCGCCCAGCGCCGGCTGCTCGAAACGCAGCAGCACCGCGGACGACTTGATCTTGCTGCGCTTGCCGTGCGGCGCTTCGACCTGCAGCGAAGTGTCGTTATCGGCGAGCACGGCGCCGACCTTGAAAGTGCCTTCTTCTTCGTAAAAAACGTTCATGGGATTTAGCGGACCGCGGCGCGGCGCGGAATTACTTGCGCGACTCGAGCGCGAGCCGCACGGCGAGCCCGGCCAGCACCATGCCCATGACCCAGCCCTGCAATTTGAGCCACAGCGGGCGCGCGGCGAGCCAGCCCGCGATTGCGCTTGCCGCCATCACGGACAACAAGAGATCGACGATGGCGCAAATGGCGATTTGCACGAAACCCAGCGTGATTATCTGCGTCAGCACCGAGCCCTGTGCGCTGTCGATGAACTGCGGCAGCAGCGCGACGTAGAACATCGCGACCTTGGGGTTGAGCAGGCTCGTAATCAGCGCCATGCGAAACAGGCCGCCGTCCGATGCCGGCGTGATTGCCGCAGGATCGACGCCCAGCGCAATGCCGGGCTTGAGCGCATTCCACGCCATCCACAGCAGGTAGGCCGCGCCGGCATATTTGACGATATCGAATGCGAGCGGCACCGCGAACAGCAGCGCGCTCAACCCGCATGCGCTGGCCAGCATGTGCGCAGTAAACCCGAGCGTCGTTCCCGCCAGCGAAACGACACCGGCGCGCCGTCCCTGGCACAACGTGCGCGACATCAGGTAGGCCATGTTGGGTCCCGGCGTCAGCGCGAGCAGCAGTGCGGCGAGAGAGAACAGGACAAGGTCGTGCGGCGCGATCATGCGGAAATCGTGGGACGTGACGGAGAACTGCAATTATACGGGCAGCCGGCAGCTCAGTCGCCGTTTCCGCCGCTTTCGGCGCAGAATTCGAGGACCGGATCGATGTAGTCGGCGAAATCGCTGCAGCCGTGGTCGCCGCCTTCGATCACAATCTGCCGCGCGCCGCGATAACGCGTCAGGGCGTCGCGATAGTCGAGCACTTCGTCGCCGGTCTCGACGATCAGCAGGTAACACCGGGGATCGATCGCCGCAACTTCAAGCGTGCGCAACTCCTCCACGTGCTCCAGAGTGAAATCGTATTCCTCGCCGTTGTGGAAATTTTTCTGGCGCCCGACGTGGCTGGCCAGCAGGTCGTACGGCCGCACCGCCGGATTGACGAGCACTGCGCGCAATGCGAAACGTTCGGCGAGCCAGGTCGCGTAATAGCCGCCGAGCGAACTGCCGACGAGCGCGGCGCGCGGATGCTTGACCGCAAGAGACTCGAGCAGCCTGACGGCGGCGGCTGGCGAATGCGGCAGCGCAGGCGCAAGAAACCCCGGCTTGCCGCGCGCGGCCAGCCCGTCGTGCAGGACTTTCGCCTTGAACGAAGCCGGCGAACTATTGAAGCCGTGAATATAGATGATCACGCCGCAATCCGGCGCGCGAGCTCGAGCAGCAGCGTGTCGTTCCCGCGCGCGGCGATCAGCGACAATCCCAGCGGGCAACCGTCGAACGTTGCCAGCGGCATGCTGAGTTGCGGCAACCGCGCGAGCCCGGCGATGCACAGTAGGCTCATCGCGCGCGTGCGGAAATCATCGAGCGATGCGACCGGCGTGCCGCGCAGCGGCGCGATGGTATGCACCGTCGGCAGGACGAGCACGGCGTTATCGCGCAACAGCTCCGCCATATGCCGCGCGATATTTTCGCGCTCGGTCTTGAGCGGCGCAACGACATCCCCGGTGATCGTCGCGGCCCATGCGAAGCGCTCGCGCACGCCGGGTCCGAGTCGCGGCCGGGTTCTGGTGATCCACTCCCCGTGCTGTGCCCACGCTTCGGCGCCCTGCAGCGTGCGGAACACCTGGAACCATTGCGGCAGTCCGCCTGCGGCCACGGTGACGTGCCGCAGTTTGCCCAGCGCAGCGGTTACGCGCGCAAGCGCGGGTGCGAATTGACTCGCGACGTCTCTGTCGACCAGCGCAAACGCATCTTCGGCATATAACAAAGCGCCGGGTTTGGCCGCTGGTGCATCATCCCGCAACAAGACGCGGCTCACGCGCTCAAGCATCCCGGCATCGCGCGCAAAGCACCCGGCAACATCGAAGCTCGCCGCCAACGCGCACGCGCCGTCGAGCGATATGCGCGCGTGCGACGGCCGCAGACCGTAGATGCCGCAGAAAGCCGCCGGCGCGCGCACCGAGCCGCCGGTGTCCGACCCCAGGGCGAAATCGACGAGCCCGCCCGCGACCGCCGCCGCGGAACCGCTGGAAGAGCCGCCGGGTATACGTCCGGGCGCGTTCACATTGACCGGCGTGCCGTAATGCGGATTTTCGCCGTTCAGGCTGTAGGCAAGTTCATCGGTGTGGGTTTTGCCGGCGACAGACGCGCCGGCATCGAGCAGGCTCTGCACTGCGGGCGCAGTCATCCTGGCTGCGTCGTGCGTCCCGAGCCAGTCCGGGCTGCCGAACCCCGTCTTGCAGCCGGCCACATCGTAAAGATCCTTGATGCCGCACATGAGACCCGCGAGCGGCCCGGTTGCCGCGCCCGCAACTTCAATATGCGTGTGGCGGCAGAACGCATCCAGCGCGTCGCGATCGAGCAGGTTTTTCATCCGCGCATTTTACCGTCCGCGGGACCGGCCGGCGGCCTGTGCTAACATTTCCCGCTCGCCTGTATCCGGACAGATCGTCAGCGCATGAAATCCGCAACCGACCGCTTGCTGGCCTATATCGAAAGCAACATCGAGCGCACGCTCGTCGATTGCACGACGTGCGGCAAATGCTTCGACGCCTGCCCGATGACTGCGTACTCGGAAAAACTTACGGGCAAGTCGGGCACCGAAATCGTGGCCGGCGTGCATGGCTTGCTGCGCGGCACGGGCGGCACGCCGGAAGCCGTCGAATGGACACGGCTCTGCACCCAGTCGGCAGTGTGCATCCCGGCGTGTCCCGAGAACATCAACCCGATGCTGATGATGCGCCTGTCGCGCATCACTGCGCTCGGCTCGACGGGCGGCCCCGCGCTGATGGCGGACGGCAAGCGCGATCCGAATTTTTTCCGCCGCATCAACGCATTTGCGGCCTTGCAGTTTTCCGCGGCGGAAATCGCGGAGCAGCAGCGCTGATGGAAACAAAGCGCGAGCGCGTCGTTTTCTGGTACGGCTGCAACGCCATTCGCCACGGCGACATCATCCACAGCGCGATGGAAGTGCTGCGCGCCGTCGGCATTGAATCGGACGCGACTGGCGGCCCCGCCTACTGCTGCGGCACGTCTAAAGACGGCAATCTCGACGCCGCAGCCGGCATGGCGGCGCGCACAATAGAAAAATTCAACGCCGCGGGCCGCGATAAGGTCGTGACCTGGTGCCCGTCGTGCCACCGTCACATGGGCACGTTCATGAGCGGCGTCAACACCGCGAATTTCGAGGTATCGCACATCACCGAGATGCTGCACGCGCGCCGCCATCTGCTGGCGCCGCTGCTCACGCATGCAATCGAACGCCGCGTCGTGCTGCACGCGCATACCGGGTTTCACGAAGTCGACGCCTATCCGCTGGTCGCCGATCTGCTGCGGCTGATACCCGGCCTCGAACTGGTTGTCACGGACTATGCGGCACCTGGCCACATGTGCTCTGCACTGGCAGCAGTGCCGGCCGCGCTCAAGGACGTCGTGCGGAAATCGGTCGAACTGTGCGCGGCGCATGGCAGCGACACGCTGGTGACGGTGTTCCACGCGTGCCAGCGCAATCTGTGCGGCCTCGCGACGACTGACGGCATCAAGGTAATCAACTACGTCAATCTCCTGAGCGAGGCACTCGGCGTGCAGCCGCCGCGGGACGAGTATGCGGAGTGGAAAAACGCCGGCTCCGAGGCCGCCATCATGGCCAGCGTCGGCCCCGACCGCATCGCCCGGATAGGCGCCGAATTTTTTGCGAAACAAGTCCTGCCGGAACTGCGCAAGCTGCCTGAAAAGTAGCGCCGCCCGGTTCCCGCGTCCGAATTTTTCATGAGCGTCAATTCAACGTGGGCGACCCGCGGCATGGTCGTGGCGCCGCACGCGCTGGCCGCGCAATCGGGGCTCGCCGTACTGCGCGACGGCGGCAACGCGCTTGAAGCGATGGTCGCTGCGGCAGCGACGATATCGGTCGTCTATCCGCATATGAACGGTATCGGCGGCGACAGCTTCTGGCTAATCCACGAGCCGGGTAAGAACGTGACGACCATCGATGCGTGCGGCCGCACCGCGGCGCGCGCGACGTTCGATTTCTACCGCGCGCACCAGGTCGACTCCATCCCGATGCGGGGGCCGCTCGCCGCCAACACCGTCGCCGGCACGATCTCCGGCTGGGGGTTGGCGCTCGATTACAGCAAAAAGCACTGGGACGGGCGCGTGCCGCTCGCGCGTCTGCTCGACGATGCGGTGCACTATGCGGAGCACGGCATCGTCGTGACGCAAAGCCAACACGCCAACACCGCAGCGAAATTCGCCGAGCTCGCGCACGTGCCGGGGTTCAGCGGGCGTTTTCTGGCAGACGGCGATCCGCCTGCCGCGGGCTCGCTGATGAAGCAGACCGTGCTCGGTACAACCATGCGGCAACTCTCAAGGTGCGGACTCGCCGATTTTTATGCGGGCGAACTCGCGCGCTCGATCGCCGCCGATCTGGCCGCGCTCGGCAGTCCGCTGACGCTGGCGGACCTTGAAAGCCACGCCGCGGAACTGCGTGCGCCCGTCACGCTCAAGCACAGTCTTGGCACGCTTTACAACATGGCGCCGCCGACCCAGGGCACGGCTTCGCTGATGATACTGGGCATACTCGACCGGCTGGAGCTCGGCAAGGTCGCGCCTGACAGCGTCGACTACTTGCACCTCGTCGTCGAGGCGACAAAGCAGGCATTTCTCGTACGCAATCGAACCATCACCGATCCCGCGTTCATGACGGTGGAGCCGGCGCAATTGCTGGAGCCGCAGGCGCTGGCCAAGCTGGCGGCCGCGGTCAAGCGTGACACCGCATTGCCATGGCCCGCGCAGCCGGCGCGCGGCGATACGGTATGGATGGGCGCGATCGACGGCGCAGGACGCGCGGTCAGTTTCATTCAGAGCATCTATCACGAATTCGGCAGCGGCGTCGTGCTGCCGGGCAGCGGCATCAACTGGCAGAACCGCGGCTGCAGTTTCTCGCTCGACGCGCGCGCGCTCAATGCATTGCAGCCGCGGCGCAAGCCCTTTCATACGTTGAACCCGGCCCTCGCTCTCTTGAAGGATGGCCGCACCATCGTCTACGGCACCATGGGCGGCGACGGCCAGCCGCAGACCCAGGCCGCCGTATTTACGCGCTACGCCGTATTCGGCCAGACTATGCAGCAGGCGATCTCGGCGCCGCGCTGGCTGCTCGGGCGCACCTGGGGGCGTGCATCCGACACGCTGAAGCTCGAGGCGCGCTTTGATCCGGCGCTCGTCGCTGCCCTCAAGAAGCGCGGTCACGACATCGAGATGCTGCAGGCGCTGGATGAAACCGTCGGTCACGCCGGCGGTATCGCGCGCCATCCCGGCGGTGCGCTCGAAGCGGGCTTCGATCCGCGCAGCGACGGCGCGGCCGCGGGCTATTGAGCGGAACCGTGCGCGCGTGAACGCATGAGCCAGGAGACGCATGGTCACGGACGCGGGTGAATGGCAAAAACTGGCGAAAGCGCTGCGCGATTTGCATCGCAGCCTGCTTGAACGCGCGCGTCGCGATTATGAGCGTGAGCACGGCATAGGGCTCACCTCCGGGGAGTTTCTGCAGCTGCTCACGACGCACGATGAGTTCGCATGGCTGCGCGGCCTGTCCGAGCTCATGGTCGACATCGATTTCGTCCACGATGCGACGCCGGCGGACCGTGCCGATTTTGCCCCGGCGGTACGCGGCGCCATAGAACAGCTGCTGGCCAACACGCAGGGCCCGCCCGGCGCCTTCGCGGCCCGCTACTGGCACTACGTGCACGACGAGCCGCAAGTCGCGCTCGCGCATGCGGCAGTCAAACAAGTTCTCAGCGGCTGGCCGCCGCCCGCGAAGACCGATGCGGCGAGCGTGCTGCACGAACGCCATCGCCTCACCGAAAAAGCGCGCCATCTGGCCAAAAGAAAATAACCGGCGTTTGCCGCGTTATCCGGCGTGTGATACGGTCGTCGGAAATTAGCTATCAGGGAGGGGAACACCATGCGCCCATGGAACGAACGCGCCGTGCTCGCGGCCACAGTTGGAATATTTTTCTCGGCATCCGTGCATTGCGCAGAACTCGCCCTGCCGCCGGCGCCCTGGCGTGGCGCAGGACCGACGCCGTGCGTCGGTTCCGATAGCGGCGTTACCGTATGTCCGCCGGCGCCGCAAACCATCGCGATCCGCGCCGGACACTTGTTCGACAGCAAGAGCGGCAAGCTGTTGGCGAAACAGATAGTGCTGCTTGATGGGGAGCGCATCACCGAAGTCGGACCGGAGGGCAAAACCAGGATTCCGGCGGGTGCGCGGGTGATCGATCTGCGCAAGGCAACCGTGCTGCCCGGTCTGATCGACGCGCACACGCATATGTTCAACAACCCCAAGCCCGGCATGTCGCGCGAAGCGGCAACGCTCATTGCCGTGCATAACATGCAGTCGGACCTGCGCGCCGGCTTTACCGCGGCGCGCGACATGACTTCCCACGGCAACGGCTACGCCGACGTCGACATCCGCAATGCGATCAATGAAGGCCGCCTCGATGGTCCGCGCTTTCAGGTGGCGGGTCGCGGCATCGGCTGGGGTGCCAAGCCGGCAACCGCGCCGGAGAGCCCGCTCGACCGGCAGGTCGTGCGCTCGGTGGACGAAGCGCGCGCCGCCGTGCGCGAGCAGGTCGAGCACGGGGTGGATTGGATCAAGCTGTATCCGACGGGCGCATATTCGTTCTCGCCATCGGGCGAAGACAGATACGTACTGACGTATCCGATGCCCGTCCTGCAGGCGCTGATCGACGAAGCGCATCGCCTCGGCAAAAAGACCGGCTGCCATGTCTACGGCGGCGAAGGCCAGAAAAACGCCATCCTCGCCGGTTGCGACACGATAGAGCACGCGTTCGGCCTCGACCAGGAACAGGCCAACATGATCGTGCAAAAAGGTCTCTACTACGATCCGACCATCGTGCGCTATACCGAGCCGTACATGGACGACGACGACAGCAAAAACACCGGCGGCAAGTACCGCATCATTCCCATCTTCGAGAAAGCGGTCACGCTCGGTGCCGCAACCAGGGGCATGAAAATCATGGTGGGCAGCGGCGCCGACGGCGGGACTTTCGCACACGGCACGCAGGCCATCGAATTCGAATGGCTGGTCAAACGCGCCGGCATGAGCCCCGCGCGCGCCATCCAGTCCGGCACGCTGATCAACGCCGAAGCCATGGGCTGGGCAGGCAGCATCGGCTCCATCGAGAAAGGCAAATTTGCCGACCTCGTCGCGGTCGCCGGCGATCCGACGACGGACATCACCGAACTGCAGCGCGTAAAATTCGTGATGAAGGGCGGCAAAGTCATCCGGCACGAGCCGCCGGGCGCGCGCAAATAGATTTCCTGCTACGCACGCGGGGCTCCTCCGCGTGAACTAAAATGCGCGCGCAGCGCGGCTGTGCGCATGCCGCGCGCGGCATTACAAGTTGCAAGGGAACGGCAATGCAGACCCGCATCGGCAAGTATGAAATCAAGAAAGAGCTCGGCAAGGGCGCGTCGGCCACCGTTTACCTCGCCACGGACTCGTTCACCAACACGGACGTCGCGCTGAAAGTGATCGACCCGGCGGCGTTGAAAGACCTGCAGCAGGGCAAGCTCATGCGCTCGCAGTTCCTCAATGAGGCTTCCCTCGCCGGCAAGCTTAACCATCCGCATATCGCCGCGATTCTCGATGCGGTCGTCGGCGAAGACAGCGGCCATATCGCGATTGAATACGTGCCGGGCGGCGACCTCTCGCAACGCATCAAGGCCAACGCTCTCTTTTCGGTCGGCGACGCGATTCAGGTCGCCTTCAAATGCTGCGGCGCGCTCGACTATGCATTCCGGCAGGGCGTCGTGCACCGCGACATCAAGCCGGCCAATATCATGATCGTCAAGGACAACGACGTTAAGATATCGGATTTTGGCGCGGCGCTGCTGCGCCGGAGCGACGTGACCAGCATCCTGCACGTCGGCTCGCCTGCGTACATGTCGCCCGAACAGATCGCGGGCGAGACGCTCAATGAGCAGAGCGACATGTTTTCGCTCGGGATCGTGCTCTACGAGCTGCTCACCGCCAAGCGGCCGTTCGCCGCGCCTACCGTGCATGCGATGCTCGAACGCGTGACGAAAGGCGATCTGCCGGTGGCGCCCGGCAAAATCCAGGTGGGCGTGCCCAAGGAGCTCGACGATATCGTCCTCACCGCGCTTGCCCGCGACCCGAAGGCGCGCTTCGCGACCTGGGCCGAATTCGCGCTCGAGCTTGTGAAAGTCGGCCGCTTGAGCGTCTATCAACAGACGATCAGCGATATCGAGAAGTTCGACTCGCTGCGCAAAGTCGACATGCTGAAAAAGCTCGACGACGGGCAGATCTGGGAGCTCGCGCGCGCGGGGCGCTGGACGCGGCTGCCGCCAAAAAGCCAGGTCATCAAGGAGAGCGAGCCCGGCAACAGTCTCTTTTTCCTCGCCAAGGGGCAGGCGAAGGCGAGCCGGCACGGCCAGCCGCTGAACCTGATCGGCGCGGGCGAGTGCTTCGGCGAAATGGGCTATATCCGCGACGGCACGCAGCGCCAGGCGACCGTCGAATCGCTGACCGAAGTGGTGGTCGCCGAATTTGAAAGCTCGCAGCTCGAGCTCACGAGCCCCGGCTGTCAGCTGCACTTCACGCGCGCCATCGTGCGCACGCTGGTCGAGCGGCTGGAACTCGCAAACATGCGGCTGGAGCAGGCCGCAAAATCGTAGTCCGCAGAAGGAGCCGCATCGTGCCGTTTCCGTCCTATCGCCAATCATTGGGCGCGCTAGCGCTCGCACTTTTGCTCGGCAGCGCGCCCCTGCACGCGCGCGTGACGAAAATCGTCATCGACGAAAAGATCTCGCCCGCTTTCTGCAATGGCGCTGCATGCGCTGCTTTCGGTGCCGCGGGGCAGTACGAGCAGATTGCCGGCCGCGCCTTCGGCGAGCTCGACGCGCGCGACCCGCTCAATAAGATCATTCAGGACGTGGCGCTTGGCAAGGACGCTGACGGCAAAGTGCGCTACGTCGCGAGCTTCGTCATCACCAAGCCCGTCGACATGTCGAAGGCGAGCGGCATGCTGTGGCACGACGTGCCAAACCGCGGACGCCCGGTCGCCCTCGCTGCAATGGAGCGCGAGCTTGGCGACGTCGGTCTCGCGAGCGCGTGGCAAGGCGATAACGCGAGCATGAGCGCGCAACTCGGCACGGCGGTACGGCCGACGATGAATGCGGACGGCAACCATTGGTTGCAGGTTCCCGTCGCGAAGAATCCCGACGGCACCCCGGTCACCGGGCCAGTGCTCGGCCGCATCATCAATCGCGCGGGCCAAGGCGCGCAACCACTCATCGTGCAGACCAATCCCGTGCCGTACCTGCCGGCAAGCATGGATACATCGAAAGCGAAGCTCGTCTCGCGCGATCACGAATCGATGGAAGGCGTTGTCACCGGCGAGACGCCGATCGCTGCCGCCGACTGGAAATTCTGCGGCGGCGGCACGTTCGATGCACCGGAAGCGCTGACGAAACTGCCGGTGCAGATCTGCCTCAAGGGCGGCTTCAACGCCGCGAAGCTCTACCAGGTCGTATATACCGCGCGCGACCCCTACATACTCGGCATCGGATTCGCCGCGTGGCGCGATGTCGCCTCGTTCTTCAAATACGCCGCCAGGGACGACGTAGGCACCGCAAACCCGCTTGCGGGCGGCATCAAGTACAGCATCACGCGCGGGCGCTCGCAATCGGGCAACTACCTGCGCGGCTGGCTGCATCTCGGCTTCAACCAGGATGAGGCGAAACGCCAGGTGCACGACGGCATGTGGCCCATCATCGCGGGCCGCCGCATTGCGCTCAACATCCGCTGGGCGCAGCCCGACGGCGTGATGGAGCTCTACCAGCCCGGCAGCGAAGGACCGCAATGGTGGGTCAAGTACCCCGACGAAAAACGCGGGCTGCCTTCGCGCAGCATCCTCGACCGTTGCAGCGCGACGAAGACGTGCCCGAAAATCATCGAGCATTTTGGCGCCGCGGAAATCTGGGGCCTGAAGCTCGGTCCTGAATGGGTCGGCACCAATCCGCAAAAAGATATTTCGCTGCCCGACAACGTACGCCGCTATTACGTCGGCAGCACGGCGCACGGTGGCGGCGTGGGCGGCTTCGATACGAGTCTGCCCGGCGTGGGCCTGCCAACCAAGCCGGTCGAATGTCCCGGGAATAACTCCGGCGTCGGCGTGCTTGCTGCGAACCCGATGCCGCATGGCGAAGTCGTCAACGCAATCACCGTGCACTTTCGCGACTGGGTCATGCGCAATACGCCGCCGCCGCCGAGCCGCTACCCGACGCTGCGCGGGGGCCAGCTCGTCGACGCGAATAAAGCGGCGATGGGCTTTCCAACCATCCCGGGCCTGCGCGCGACTGCGCCGGAAACCGGTTTCATCAATCCGGTGCTCGATTACGATTGGGGCCCCGCGTTCGATCCGAACGACGGCACCGGCGTGCCGGGCAGCGCAACGCCGCGCATCAAGCAGGTTATCCGCATGCTGGTGCCGAAAGTCGACGCCGATGGCAACGAGATCGGCGGCGTGCCCGTGGTGCTGCGCGAAGCGCCGCTCGGCACTTACATGGGATGGAACATTACCGCCGGAGGCGCCATGCCGTTTCACAAAGACAAGCTGTGCATGTATGCCGGCGGCATGATCCCGTTCGCCAAAACCAAAGCCGAGCGCATAGCCGCGAACGATCCGCGGCTGTCGCTTGAAGAGCGCTACGCCGACCACGCCGGCTATGTGGCAGCGGTGAAAAAAGCCGCGGCCGCCGCGATGGCGCAGAAATTCCTGCTGCAGAAAGACGCCGACGCGCTGATTGACGCGGCGGAAGCGAGCAAAGTATTGAAGTAGGCTGCACCGGCAAGAAACCGGAACCAATCCGCGGAATTCAAATCCCATAAGGCCACGTTTCGCGCAACGGGCCTGCAAATCGCATGAGCCAGTCCAATCCCTACGATGCGTTCGTGATGGATCACATCAAGAACGCGCGCAATTACGGCGAGCTCGCCGGTGCGACGCATAAGGCGGAGGGTCTCAATCCCTTGTGCGGCGACGAACTCAATATCTACTTGAAAATAGCGCAGGGCCGCATTGCGGATGCCGCATTCCATTGCGCCTGTTGCGGCATTTCAATGGCGTCCGCGTCCGTCATGACCGAGACTGTCAAAACGATGGAGGTCGGCGCCGCGAGGTCGCTTGCAGCTGCGTTTGTTGCCGCGCTGCACGGCAATGTCGCCGCCGCCCCCGAAACCAGCGGGGCGCAACGTGCGATACTTGCATCCGTAAAGACCATGCCCGGGCGCGACAAATGCGCCGCCCTGCCCTGGCTGACGCTCGAAGCGGCGCTCGAGGGCCGTGCGCAGGCGGTATCCGCTGGTGGATAATCCGAATTTTTCGAAAGCGAGGTAACGTATGGCCGATTCTTCCGCAGCTAAATGGCGTTTGCACGGCGTGCGTGTCGTGCATGCCAACGAACTGGACATCAACACCGCGCAGACGCCGGGCATGAATCGAGCCGCCGCGATCACGAATGCACGCATGGGCGCGGAAAAGCTGTGGGCAGGCACCGTCGTGATTCATCCGAAGGCCAAGACCGGCGCGCACCATCACGGCCCGGTCGAAAGCGTTATCTACGTCGTCAGCGGCAAAGCGCGCATGCGCTGGGGCGACCGGCTCGAATTCGTCGCGGAAGCGGGGCCGGGCGACTTTATCTACGTGCCGCCGTATGTGCCGCACCAGGAAATCAATGCCAACGACGACGAACCGCTGTCTTGCGTGCTCGTGCGCAGCGGCCAGGAACCGGTCGTCGTTAACCTCGATATCCCGGTCGTCGAAAAACCCGAGGAAGTGCATTGGGTGGACAACATCCACCCCGCGCCCAAGAGCTGAAGGCGCCAACCGGCGCTGCGCTTCTACTGCGCGGGACTATCGCGCTGGTTAAATTACTGCGCGGGACTATCGCGCCGGTTAAGTGCTGCGCTGGGAATATCGCGTTCGTTAAATGGCCCCGCGAGAATGCGCGCCAGCTATCTGACCGCTCGCGGTGAGATCACAGTTGAGCCGGGACCCGGCGAGATCAGCGACGAGCTCCCGGGGGCAATCGTAGTTGGCGACGCAGTCGTCGGACCCACTCCTGGCTGCGGAGCGACCGGACCGGGCAATACGACCGGCGCCGCCGCTGTGGGCGTTGTGTCGGCGGGCGCCGGCATAATAACGACGACCCCCGATTTCGGCAGCGGCGTGCCCGCCGGCGCCACCGTCGAGGTGATGCCCGTGATGGGCGCCGGTACTACCGCACTCGTCGGCGGAATAATCACGCCAGGCGCCCTGCGCGCCGGCACGACCCGGGTGCCGAGCACGCAATCCGGCCCGTTGCGTTCCATGCACGCTGGATTCGCATCGGGCAGGCTGTCGGTGCTTTGCGCCGCAACGAAAGGCGCAACTAGCGCCAGAACGATTCCGCTTGAGGCAGATATTCGATTCATCGCTGTCTCCTTGTAAGAGGTGTCTTCAGCAGCAACCGGGCGCCATGGATGCATTGCATGGGAACTCGCACACGGGCAACGCGGCGCGCGCGGCGGCGTCCGCATGCTGAGGTGGCCGCGAAGCACACGCCGTCACCATTACCAGCAACACCAGTGCGAGACTCCGATTCATTGCGTGCTCCATCGAACGCGGGCGGTTCCCGTGACACACGCTAATAATGCGGCGGATTGTGCGGGATGACTGTTCGACAGCGTACAGTGCACGCAGGTTTCGCTGGCGGGCTTGTCGCCACGTGGCGACAGCCCGCGCCCTGCGCAAAACTCAGGGCTTCATTTGGGCGCGTATTTCACCGCCCTTGTTAGCGGCGCTGTGAACGTTTACATACAGATTGCCGGCCTTATAGAGATCGAACTGAGCGTCGGAGAGTTTCGCGCCAGCGGGTACAGAGAAGGTATTGCCGCTCTGCGTCAGCGGAACAATGACAGGCCCGTTCTGTCCGGGGGCCCCGCTATGAATATGGGCCGCCGTCGCGTCGATGCCGGTGGTCGTGATGCTGCCGCTTACGGTTTTGTCCGGGTTCACCATGATCGTCCCGCTTCCCGCTGCATTGGTGGTTACCGGCGGAACTTCCTGCGCGCCGGTCAGCATGACTGTGCCGCCGCCGCCCTCCATTCCCGCGCAACCCGCCGCGAACAACATCGCACTCAGGACAATTGCGCGCCAGACTCCGGGAAAGGTATGCATTTGCGTTTCTCCTTGAATTTAAAAATCGAAAGAAAGACTGCGCCGTTGTAACGCCTCGTCCGTGCGCGATCGCGCGCAGCTGGCAAAGCAGCGTATACGCGCGGTTATACGCGGTTCGTACGTTTGCGTACAGACGTCGGTTGGCCGCTCTGCATAATGAGCGCCGCGTTACGCCGCGTTGGCCGCGACCACTTGCATGTCCGCGGCCGCCTAACGCGCCGGCGCTGCGTGTCGCAATTCCAAACAATATATATCAAATTCGCGAGGAGTGACGTATGAACTGGGATCGCATCGAAGGCAATTGGAAACAAGCCAAAGGTAAAGTGAAAGAGCAATGGGGCAAGTTGACTGATGACTATCTTGATCAGATCGCCGGCAAGCGCGATCAATTGATCGGCCAGATCCAGGAATCCTACGGCGTCGGCAAGGACGATGCCGAGCGCCAGGTCAAGGACTGGGAAACGCGTAATGGCGATCTTTTCGACGACCGTACGCGGCACTAAAGCGCAGCTGTCGTACTGCGCAAAAGTACCTTCAACTTCAGAGAGGCAACCATGAACAGCCGATTTGCAACAACCATGATCGTAGGCGCTCTGCTTGCGCCAGTGGCGGGCTATGCCGCCGACAAATCCATGATGCAGAGCGCGAAGGAGTCAGTTTCGGATTCGACCATCACCGCCAAGATCAAGGCGGACTTCGCCAAGGACAGGGTAGTCAGTGCAACGAGCATCAAGGTCGACACGGAAGACAAGGGCATCGTCACGCTCGCGGGCCACGCGAAGAGCAAAGCCGAGGCCGACCAGGCCGTGAAGATCGCGCGCGATACCAACGGGGTGATATCGGTCAAGAACAATATCGTCGTCGGCGACGCGGCAGACAGAACCGGCACCAACGACAAGACCGCCAGCGGCGACAAATCGATGACGCAAAGCGTCAAAGAAAACGTCGGCGATGCGGTAATCACCGCCAAAATCAAGGGTGAATTCGCGAAAGACAAGACCGTGAGTGCGATGCACATCAAGGTCGAGACTGACAACAAAGGCGTCGTAACCCTGAGCGGCAATGCGAAAAGCAAAGCCGAGTCCGATCAAGCCGCCAGGCTTGCGCACGACACCAAAGGAGTCACGTCAGTTAAAAACGAGATCGCCGTCGCCGCCGCCGGCAGCGGCACCAACCATGTCTCCGGCGTAGTCGGCGATAAGTCGACGGGCGCGAAGGAAAGCATGAGCGACGCGATGATCACGACCAGGATCAAAGCCGAGTTCGCGAAAGACAAGACCGTCAGCGCGATGAGCATCAAGGTCGACACCGATGACAAGGGTGTCGTCACCCTGAGCGGCAATGCCAAAAGCAAGGCCGAAGCCGACCAGGCGGTGACGCTGGCGCGCAATACCAAGGGGGTGACTTCGGTTAAGACCGACATCACGATGCAGGCCAGGTAGCTTCACGTACGCAGCAAAAAAAAGCCGCCGCTCCATGCCGGAGCGGCGGCTTTTTTTATTGGGTGTCAGAATTTAGGTCCGGTGCGCATCCAGCGGATAGCACGTGTCCGACTTCTCGCGGACAAACAATTTGTCGTCGGCATCGAGCACAACGCGGTTGAGATCGACGTCCACGATGTTAACCACATCGATTTGTCCGACGGCGATAAGACGCGGGTCGGAAGTGCTGGTGACCTGCGTTATCAGCACACCATTGACGACCACCCACCGGCCCTCGATGGCGGCTGCCGGTTCGAGGCAATCCGGGCTTGCATAGATGTAAACGTGCGTGGTGCCGTCGCCGTTGAAAATCTGCCGTGCCGGTAGCATCGCATCCGCCCCGCTGTCGACCGGGTTAACCCAGCTACCAACCAGGGCCGCCTGGATCTCGCTATCGGAATTCGGCACGGCGCCAGCGCCTCCGGCGCACAACATACTGAGCCCCAGGAAAGAACTCATGAGTTTTGGAATAGACATCGTCCGCTCCTTCGCAATTTCCCGCCGGCGGCTGCGCGGCTTCAATTAGAAGATATGCGTGTGGAATGCGCGTGTCTATCGGACGAAGGCCTTGAAAACGTAGGAGGGCGCTGCGTCCTCGTGTTGAACCGCGCATAGGTGTAGGCGCGTACCTACGCGCGTTTCGCCCCGGCGCTGACGCAGGTTAGTGCCCCACCGCACGGAGTTAACGCGGCGCGTGCGGATAATCGCAATTGCTTAGTAGCAACCGTTAACGATTTTTTCGACAAAGGACATATCATGATTCGCAAAACTCTCGCGTCAGCACTGGCAGCGATATTTTTCGCCGGCACGTTCTTGACCCTCGCGGGCTGCAATACCGTCGAAGGCGCAGGCAAGGACATCGAGCGCGGCGGCGATAAAATCAAGGACGAAGCGCGCGAGCACAAAAACTACTAGGCTAATCAGCGACTGAGTGTGCCGGGCGGCGGGACCGCACCTGCGGACCGGCGGCTCGCCATCACGCCCACAGCGCAGATGCGGCACACCGTCAAGCGGTGCTACGTACTCGCTGGCATGCAGCTTGACCCCATCGCACCGCGGGCGGAAGCTTGCACGGAGTTTTCACTCCGGAGCAAGCCATGCGCGTTTTCGTCGCATTTATCTTAAGTCTGTGTTTGATCTATGCGGCCGCCGTCCATGCGCAGACTGACTATCCCGCCAAGCCTGTTCGGATCGTAATAGGCACGGCGGCCGGCGGCGGTAGCGACTTGATGGCGCGACTCGTCGGCCAACGCCTCACCCAGGCTTGGAACGCCATCGTCGTCGTCGAGCCGCGGCCCGGCGTTGGCGGAAATATAGCGGCCGAGTACGTGGCGAAATCTCCGCCCGATGGTTATACCCTGTATCTGTGCTACGGCACGCATACGGTCAACCCGAACCTCTACAAGCTCAATTACGACGCGATTAAGGATTTCGCGCCGGTCACGCTGATCGCGCGCCAATATAACGCGCTGGTCGTGCATCCCTCGATCCCGGCGCGCTCTGTCAATGAACTGGTGACGCTGGCGAAAAAAAATCCCGGCAAGCTGAGCTACGCGTCTTCGGGCAGCGGAAGCCCTTGGCACCTGGGAATGGAACTCTTCAAGATCAGCGCACAAATCGATCTCGTGCATATCCCTTACAAGGGGGCAGCACCGGCGCGTATCGACCTCCTGGGTGGCCACGTCGACGTGATGTTCGATGTGCTGCGCACGGCATTGCCTTTTCGCGATGCAGGCCGCACGCGCATGCTCGCGGTCGCGAGCCCGCAGCGCTCGAGCCTCGCGCCCGACGT
Organism: Betaproteobacteria bacterium; assembly: GCA_025363575.1. The sequence continues at coordinate 70,252 of JANYDM010000123.1, forward strand.
GCCGACCCTGGCGGAAGCGGGATGGAAAGGCATCGAAGTGCTTACCTGGCATGGACTGCTCGCGCCCGCCGGCACGTCGCCCGCGATCGTGGACCGCTTGCAGTCCGAGATACAGCGCGGCCTGCTCGCGACGGCTTCGCGCGACAAGCTCACCGGCGATGGCGTAGAAGTCGTCGCCAGCACGCCGGCCGAACTCGACGCCTTTATGCGCGCCGACATGGCGAGATGGGGTGCCGTCATCAAGACCGCGCGCATTCGGCCGGACTGAATTCAATTCGCGCTATTCCGTTATGATGGGCCGCATCCGATAACGGAACCCGTCATGCTCACGCCTAATTTCGTGCAAGCCAAACGTCTGCGCTCGACCGGCCGGCACGGCGAAGCGCTCGCGCTCATCGAGTCCAGCGCGGCGCATTCGGATGACGATGCCTTCGAGGCTGTCATCTGTCTCTTTACCGCGGGCAAATCCGCGGAGGCGCTGCAATACCGGCAGCGACACGCATGGAAAGACCGCTGGGCCATGCTTGCCAGCGGCGCCCTGGCCGGCACACTCGAGGGCAGTAGTCCGTCGGAGTGTCTCGCGCTGGCGAGAGACGCGATCCGCGAGCCCGGGGTGGGCGCCGATGCGATCGCAGTCTATCTGCTGCTCTTGCAGATGAGCGGACTGATTGAAGAGGCGACCGAATATATTCAAACCCGGCTGCCGGATCTGCCGGCGGACGAGATCCTGCTGCTGACCATCACCGGGGAAATCGCAATCGCGGTCCACGACTGGCAGCGCGCCTGCGCGCTCGCGTCGCTGATACTCGCGTCGAACCCCGATAATTTCCGCGCGCTGCAGATGTCGAGCATCGCGAGTTTCGAGCTGGCGAACACGCACGAAGCGCTGGGCGCCGCGCTGCGCGCCGACCGGATCAATCCGCGAGCGCCGGCGGTGATCCGGCAGCTTATGACTTGCCAGAACAAGTTCGGCGACTACTATGCGGCGCTGGGGTCATTTGGCAAACTCGGCGCCGGCCAGGCCACGCCGGAGATCTATGCCCAGCTCGGCATGGCTTACGCGGGGCTCGGCAACCGGCAGGACGCCATCATCGCTTACCGCAATGCCCTGAAATCTTCACGAAAATCCGCCGTGGTCATCCGCAATTTGCTGGAAATCTACCTGAACTCGGAGATGGCCGCGGAAGTGGACGGCTTGATGGACGAATACGCGGCGCCAATTCGCGGCGATGTCGATTGCGTCTACTTGCTGGGCCTGGATCGAATGAAGCACCGCGACCTGAACCGGGCGCAGGACCGGTTCAAGCAATGCCTGGCGTTAAATATCGAACAGCAGATTGCGTCCGGACTGCTCGCGTGGCCGGTGCCCGGCTCGCGGATCCATCACGACTACGAGCAGCTCATGCTGCTCCAGCAGCGTGGCAAGTTGAGCGCCGGCGCACAGCGTGCGCTGCCGGTGCTGAAACGCTATTACGATGAGCCGGACGGGGCCGAACGCATGTTCTTTCCGGTGCCGGGCGATGAAGAAGCGTTAAAGCACGCGTTGAGCGATTTCCACTATCTGCCGCAACCCGCATTCGCCGGCCGTGCACTGCATGACAATGACTATGCGGGCATCGAGGACTCGTACTTCAAAAACTCGCCTTCGCTGGTGGTCATCGACAATTTTCTCGCGCCTGACGCGCTGGCGAACCTGCGCGAGTTCTGCGCAGAAGCGACCATCTGGAAAACGCATTACAAGAGCGGCTACGTCGGCGCCACGCTGTCGGAAGGTTTCAATCCGCCGGTCCTGCTTGCGATCGCAGACGAACTGAGGCAGGCGATGCCACGTGTGATCGGCGGCCACGCGCTCACGCTCGCGTGGGCTTTCAAATACGATCAGAACCGGCGCGGCATCGAGCTGCATGCCGATTTTGCGCGCGTCAACGTGAATTTCTGGATCACACCCGATGACGCATGCGCCGACCATGAAACCGGCGGCCTGCTGATTTACGACCGGGGCGCCCCCGCGCATTGGACGCCGCAGGATTACAACAAGAGCACGGGCAAGATCGAAGCTTTCGTCACGGAACGCGGCGCAAAACCGCGGCGCGTACCCTATCGCGAAAATCGCTGCGTGCTGTTCGATTCGGCCTTGTTCCACGCGACCGACGAACTGCATTTCAAGCCCGGCTACACCAACCGGCGGGTCAACGTGACTTTCCTGTACGGCAAAGCATTGATCGTCGATTAAGCGCACGCGCGGTCGCTCGCGCCGCTACGCTTTGACGCCGGGCTACGCCGGCTTGGTCTGGTCCGGGTGATCGGAGCTCATCACTGCGCGGAACACCAGCACCGGAATCGACGCGCGGTGCAGCACGCGGCTGGCCTCGCTGCCGAGCAGCAGTGACACGAGGCCCTTGCGGTGGCGCGACGTCATGATGATGAGGTCGCAATGGCGTTCGTTGGCGGTGTTGATGATGGCGTCGAACGGCTGGGAGTTCGTCGCAATCTCCGTATCGCAGGGCACGCCCTGCGCCGCCGCGGTTTTCTTCACGAACGCGAGAAAACTCTCGGCGCGGGCGCGCGCCTCTTCGTCCATCTTCCCGGGCAGCGCGGGATCGAAGGAGCTGTCTTCCGCCATCGTCAAGCGGTAATCGGGCACGACGTGTATGCCGGTGATCCTGGAGCCGCATAGCTTGGCGAGCTCGATCCCGCGCTCGATCGCTTTCTCGGAATGATCGGAACCGTCGGTCGGCATCAGAATATGCTTGAACATGATTCCTCCTCCATTTGTGCGTGCATATTAGACGCTATTTCCGGGGCATCGTGCCAGTGGAATCGTGCGTATGACTCAAAACGCCCCCGCCCCCGAGCATCAAGCCGTTGATCCAAAAGACCGCCGGCAGCCCCCAGGCGGAGCCGACAACGCCGAAAGCGACCGGACCGACGACGCGCGTGAGGTGGTTTACCGTCATGCGCAACCCGAGGGCCTCGCCCGAACGGCCCGATGCCGAATTGCTGAACATCTGCATCGTCACTATCGGCTGGCCGCAGCCCATGCCGAGGCCGAACGCGAATGCGACCAGCGCGAGCGCCGTGCCGCTGCTGAAAAGCGGCATCACCATGAAACTCACGGCGCCCAGAAAAAACGCACCGGCCAGCACTTTGTCCTCGCCCAGCCGCGCGATGAGCCGCGTCAGCAGCACGCGCACAACGAAGGCCGCGGCTGAATTCATTGCCAGCACAATGCCGATGGCCGAGGCCGACAAGCCAACGCCGGTCGCGTAAACCGGCAGATAGAACTGGAACAGATCCTGGCCGCTTTGCAGCAGGCTGCTGGTCGCGAGCGTCTTGCCCACGCCTTTAGCCGCCAGCATGTCGCGCAGGCCGCCGTCGACGTCTTTGACGCGCCCGGTGCCGGCGGGCAATGCGCCACCCCAGACGGCAAGCATAATGAGCGGCATCAGCGCGAGCAGCGCGGGCGGAATGCACGACGCGGCGTGGCCCAGGTGTTCGATTGAAAAGCCGGCGATCAGCGGGCCGGACAGGCTGCCGACGGAGTTGGTCAGGCTGTAGTTGCTGAAGCTCTGCGTGCGGTTTGCCGGCGTGCTCAGCAGGCCGACAACGTTCTGCAGTGACACATTGTAAATCGACAGCGACAGCCCGTTCGCCGCCGCTGCAATGAAAATCGCGGTGAGCCCGTCGAAGAAATACGGTATGAGAATGCCGAGACCGCCGCCGAGCGCGCCCAGCATCAGCAGCCAGCGCGAGCCGAAGCGGTCGGCGAGCTTGCCGGCCTGCCACGCGAGCATCGCCGGAAACAGCGAAAAAGTCGCCGCCAGCAGGCCGACGGTGGCCGGCGCCGCGCCCAAGTTCAACGCATCGAGCGTCAGCACCACGCGGCCCGCGCGCATGCTGGTCATGTTGAGCAGCCCCAGCAGCAGGGCGAAATTGATGGACATCGCGTCAGTCTATCGAATAATTGCAGTTCGAGTCGTGCGCCCGCAGCGGAGATTTGCCGTTATTCGCCGAAAGCTTTAGGCTGCCGCACCAGCTTCGAAAAAAATCCGCTGCGGCCCGGCATCCGGCCGCAATTCAATGGGGGAATATCTGATGAAATGTCTGCTCGCATTCACCGCGCTCGCCCTGCTCGCCGCTACCGCTTCAGTGATGGCCGAGGGCTTTCCCAAACGCGTGCACTACATCAATCACGAGAAAGTCACTGCCGCGTTCGTCAAAGGCGGCCGCCTGATCGAAGACGAAAGCCTCATCGTCATCGCCAATCGCGGCGTGCAGCGCGGCGCGGAAATACACGCGAAAACGAACCATGTCTTTATCATCGTTGACGGCGAAGCCGATTTCGTGACCGGCGGCAAGATGATAGAACCGAAAGAAATTTCGCCGGGACAGATTCGCGGCAGCGGCATCGACGGCGGCCAGGTGCATCGCCTGACAAAAGGCGACGTGATCACTATCCCCGCCGGCACCCCGCATCAATGGAAAGACACGTCGAAGACCGGCTCGGTCGGCTATTACGCGGTAAATATCGACCTGTAAAACGCGCGCGCCGCTGCCCGGCGGCCGGTCAATCGACCTTCGCGCCGGACAGCTTGACGATTTCGCCCCAGCGCGCGAGCTCGGCCTTGATCAGCGCGGTGAATTCTTCCGGCGTGCTGCCGATGGGGATCGCGCCGTCATTCGCGAAACGCTCTTTCGATTCCGCGGATTTCATGCCGGAGACGATCAGCGAGTTGAGCGTGCCAATGACGACGCGCGGCGTGCCGTGCGGCGCCAGCACACCGAACCAGTTAGTCGCCTCGAAACCGGCGACTCCCGACTCCGCGACCGTGGGCAAATCGGGCAGCAGGCGCAAGCGTTCCTTGCTGGTGATGGCGATGGCCGTCACGCGCCCCGACTTGACGTGCGGCAGCGTGCTGACGACGCTCGCAAAGGTGAGCGCGACCTCGCCCGCGATCACCGCGGTAATCGACTGCGAGCCTTTATACGGAACGTGCGTGAGATTCGCGCCCGTCGCGGACTTGAACCACTCCATCGCCAGCTGATGCAACGAGCCGTTGCCGGGCGAACCGTAGTTGAGCGGCGCCTGCCGTTTTTTCGCGGCCGCCAGAAGTTCGCCGACCGTCGTCACGTGCAGCGACGGATTTACAACCATCAGGAACGGGCTCGCGACGGCGAGGCTAATGGTGTCGAAGTCTTCGAGCGGACGGTACGGCAGCTTCTTATAGACGTTGGGATTGATCGTCAGGCTGCCCGTGTAGCCGAGCAGCAGCGTATAGCCGTCCGGCGGCGTATGCGCGACGAGCTCGGTGCCCACTATGCCGCCCGCGCCGCCGCGATTGTCGACGACGACTTCCTGCTTGAGGCCCGCGCCCAGCTTTTGCGCGATCATGCGCGCGACGATATCTGCGCCGCCGCCGGGCGGCTGCGGCACGACCAGGCGCACGGGCTTTACCGGATAATCGGCGGCACACGCGCCGGCCGTGAGAAGGACGACGCAAACGGCATGCAGCGGACATGCGATGCGGATTTGCATATTTCCTATTGCGCCTGTATTAGATCGCGGCACTGCGGCGTCGATCAGGCAGTACCGTTGCCGCAGCGCAAACGTTCATTAGCCGCGAATGATACCGTGATGGCGGCGCGCGCGCGATGCGCCCATCTGTGCGAGGGTGCCGCCTGTTATCATTCGACGCATTCATGCGCGCGCGCCGCGCCCGCTCAGCAAATAAAAAAGGTTCTTCGCCAATGCGCATTGCGCTGCCCGGCAATGCCGCGTTCACCGGCTACTGGATAGCCGAAACCCTGCTCTCGCTCGGCCAGGAAATATTCTTCGTCGCGGTCGGCTGGCAGATTTACGAGCTCACCGGCAGCGCGCTGAGCCTCGGCCTGATCGGCCTCGCGCAGTTTCTGCCGCAGTTTCTGCTGGCCCTGCCCGCGGGCCATGTCGCCGACAATTTCGACCGCAGGCGCATCACCTCGCTGTGCCAGCTCATCAAGTTTGCTGCGGTCGCGGCCATCGCGGCCGCGAGCTTCGCCGGCGCGGTCGCGATCGAGATGCTCTACGCGTGCACGTTTGCGTTCGGCGTGGCGCACGCGTTTCAGCAGCCCGCACTGCGCGCGCTGATGCCGACGCTGGTGACCCGCACCGAATTGCCGCCATGCATCGCCTGGACCGCCGGCGCAAAGAAAGCGGCCGTGATTGCCGGCCCCGCGCTGGGCGGCCTGATCTACCTGCTCGGCCCCGTCGCAGCGTACGGCGCGGGCGCGCTGTGCTTTCTCGCCGCCGGCATCCTGCTCACGCGCATCCGGCTTGCGCACGGCGCGGTGCCGACGCGTGAACCGATGACGATCGAGTCGCTGTTCGGCGGCATCGCCTTTATCCGCCGCCGGCCGGTGATACTCGGCGCGATGTCGCTCGATCTGTTCGCGGTGCTGCTCGGCGGCGCCACCGCGCTGCTGCCGATCTATGCGCGCGACATCCTCGCCGTCGGCCCGGGTGGACTCGGCCTCCTGCGCGCAGCGCCGGCCGCGGGCGCGGTGCTGGTTTCGCTGCTGCTGATCCGCATCAGACTCGACCGCCATGTCGGGCGCACCTTGTTTGCTTCGATTGCGATCTTCGGCGTGGCGACCATCGTCTTCGGCGTCTCGCACTCGTTCGCGCTGTCGTTCGCGGCGCTCGTCGTGCTCGGCGGCTCCGACATGGTGAGCATGGTGATACGTCAGTCGCTGGTGCAACTGCAGACACCCGAGGGCATGCGCGGCCGCATCGGCGCCGTGCATTCGATTTTTACGGGCACGTCGAACCAGCTTGGCCAGTTCGAATCGGGTGTCGTAGCGGCATGGCTCGGCGCGGTGGCCTCGGTCATCGTCGGCGGCGTGGGCACGCTGCTGGTGGTTGGTCTGTGGATTTACTGGTTCCCGGCGTTGTGGAAGGCCGATCGTCTCGCCATGCATGGCGACGAAGACGCATCAACCCCGTCCCCGCTGAATTAAAATTCGCGTTCTGTCGCCCCAGGAGCCGCCGTGGAATCCCGCCTCGAAGAAATCGAATCCAAGCTGAGCCTCGCTGAGGATCTGCTCGAAGAATTGAACAAGACTGTCTATCGCCAGCAGGCCGAGATCGACCAGCTGAAAAACGGGCTGGCGGCTTTGCGCGAGCAAGTGCGCACCGATATGCCGGCTGATTCGCCAGGCCCGGGCGAAGAGAAGCCGCCGCATTATTAAAAACTGAACGACGAACCTCAGGAACAGGCATGGCCAATCCGGTGCGCATCGAACTCTGGAACCTCGTCGTACCGCTCGCCGAAGTGCTCGACGCGTCGGCAGGCCCGCGGAAAAGAACCGCGCACGTCCTGGTCGCGTTCATGGACGCGAAGGGTCACCGCGGCGTCGGCTATTCGATTTTCCGCGAGCAGAACAATCTCGAGCTGGCGACGCAGGCTGCGCAAAAATTCGTGAGCGCGATGCGGCATGAGCTGCCGGATTTGCTCGACATCGAGCGCTATGAGGAACACAACCGTACGGGCGACGCGACCGCCAGCCGCTCGGCGGCGAACGCATTAAGCCTGGCCGCGTGGGACCTCGCTGCGCGGCAGCAGGGATGCGCGGTCGCCGACTTATGGGGACGGCCCGCGGGTCGCACGGAACTCGAATGCTATGCGAGCGCTTTGTGGCAGGAGCAGTCGGTCGCCGAGCTGGCAGTCGAGGCGCGGCGCTACCGCGATCAGAATTTCCGCTACGTGAAGATGCGTGTCGTGCACGACCTGAAAGACAACCTCGAACGCATCGCGGCCGTCCGCACTGTCTATATGCAGCCGGCCACCATCGCGATCGAGGCCGCCGGCGCGGGGTGGAATGTCGACGACGCGAATGCGTTCATCGAGGCCGCGCAGGGCCAGTACCTGTGGACGGAAGACCCGGTGAAATACGACGTGATCGGTCAGGTCAGAGCAACAGCGAACAGCACGATCACCGCCGGCGAAACATGCGCGACGACGGCCGGGCTCATCAAGCTGTTCGACGAAGGCAAGGTGCGCTCTATCGTCATCGACGTGCAGTGTATCGGCGGGCCGGTGCGTTTCCTCGAAGCGGCGCGCTTGCTGCAATCGCTCGGCGCGACGATCGGCGGGCATCGCTTTCCGTATTATTCGAGCCATCTGCTCGCGACGCTTCCGCGCAGCCTGCCGCTCGAAACGATCGACTGGGCGAACCCGTCGCTGCAGCCGTATCACATGCCCGACACGAATGGCCGCGTGCCCGTCGAAGGGCCGGGCTTTGCGGTGCGCATCAACCAAACGATCTTTGATCGATACGCGCGGCGCGTCTTTTAACGTCGGTGATCGCGCTCGTCACTCGGCGCGGATGCCCGCGTCGCGAATGACTTTGCCCAGGCGCGTCATTTCGGCCTTCATCGCCCGGGCCAGCTCTTCAGGAGAGCTGCCTACCGCTTCGACCCCGGCGTCAAGCAATCGCTTCGCCGCATCCGGCGTCGCAAGATAACGCGCGATGTCACGGTTCAGGCGGGTGATGATGGCGGCCGGCGTGCGCGCGGGCGCCAGCATGCCGTGCATCGAGATCGATTCGTAACCGGCTAGGCCGGCTGCGGCAACGGTGGGCAGCCCCGGCGCGAGGATCGACGGCTTCGAACTCGTGACGGCAAGCGCGAGCAAACGGCCGGCTTTCACGTGCGCGGTCACTGACGCCGCGTTGGGGAACATCATTTGCACTTCTCCTCCCATCAAGGCGGTCAGCGCGGGACCGTTGCCCTTATAGGGAATGTGCACGATCCGGATATCCGCCATCGACTTGAACAGCTCAGCGGCGAGATGCGCGGAGCCGCCGACCAGCGCCCCATAGTTGAGCTCACCCGGCTTCGCCTTCGCGTACGCGATGAGTTCCCGCACCGACTTGACCGGCAGCGCCGGATAAACCACGAGTATGTTCGGCGAACTCCCCGGTATCGTGATCGGAGCGAAATCCTTCAGGGGATCCCATGCCGCGCTGTCGCGCAGGAACGGCGTCAGCCAGATGCTGCTGCCATGCAGAAGCAAAGTGTAGCCGTCGGGCTGCGCGCGGGCGACTGCTTCGATCGATTGCACGCCGGCGCGGTTCTCCACGATGACCGGCTCGCCGAGACTTTCCGTGAGCCCCTGCGCTACCACCCGCGCGACGAAGTCGCCGCCGCCGCCCGCGTCCGCGGTGACAATGCGCACCACACGGGTCGGATATTGCTGGGAGTAAGCCGCGTGCGTCACGCAGCAGGCGCCGGCGAACAACGCAGCGCACGCCAATATTCTTCGCTTTGCGCCGGACGCGACTTGCGCGGGTTTCATGCTGTTCATCAGATGGGCAGGTGCAGGCCGAAGATTGTGCAATTTGCACCGGGACTTTACTGGAATGCCCGCCGCGACTCCATCGCGGATAGGCCTCCGCCATGAAAAACCCAGCGAGCAGCCCTGGATCCGCCGCGTGCTTGACTGTGCAGCCGGGGTAGCGGAAGCTTTTCAGCTATCATTTTTTTCTCCCGGGACAGCAACATGAACAAGAAAATCGAACGCTGGCGCGGCTACGTGCCCGACACCGACCTTGCCACGTACGCAAAAGGCGCGTTCGGCAACCCCATCGGTATGGGCGCCCGCGCGGCGCTGCTCAATATCGACACGACGTGGATGTTCGTCGACCCGCAATATGCGATGTGCGGGCGCGAAGACCCGGCGCTGAAAGCCGCTCTCGTGCGCATCACCGGCACGTTTCGCGCGCTCGGCCTGCCGATCTACTACAGCCGGCGCGATGACCGCAGCCATCCGACGCGGCGCGGCATCTGGAATCACAAGCTCGGCAACGCGCACGAATTCCAATACACGAGTGATCCGCGCGCCGACGAATGGCCGCCGGAATATGCGCCGCGCAAGGAAGACGTCGTGATCCTCAAGAACAAGCCGTCGGCGTTTTTCGAGACGCCGCTCGAATCCTTTCTGCGCTATGACGGCATCGACACCATCGTGATGTGCGGGGTTTCCACATCGGGTTGCGTGCGCGCGGCGGCGACGGATGCGTTCTCGCACAACTTCCGTGTGATCGTCGTCGAAGAAGCATGCGGCGACCGCGCACAGGCCGCGCACCGCGCGAACCTGTTCGATCTCGACATGAAATTCGCTGACGTCGAGAAAATCGACGACGTGATTGCAGAAGTCGAGCGACGCTACTCCGCGCCGCGGCGTGCGGCCGGCGACGCGCGATGAGCCGGCGTACTTCTGCCGTCTTGCTCGCGGCCTTCTGCGTCTCGCAGATTTCCAGCGCCGGCGCGCAAAGCAATTATCCGAACCGGCAGATTCGCATGATCGTGCCGTTCGCCGCCGGCGGGCCGACTGATGCGATTGCGCGCGCCATCGCGCAGAAGCTGAACGAGGCATGGGGCCAGCCCGTCGTCGTCGACAACCGCGGCGGCGCTGGCGGCAACATCGGCACCGAGATCGCAGCAAAGTCGCCGCCTGACGGCTACACGCTGTTCATCGGCACCGTCGCCAATGCGATCAATCAGTCGCTGTTTGCCAGACTGCCTTTCGATTTCCTGCGCGACTTCGCGCCCGTCACGCAGAATTACGTAACCGGGCTCATTCTCGCCGTGCATCCGTCTTTGCCCGTGACGTCGGTCAAAGAGCTGATCGCGCTCGCGAAGGCGCACCCGGGCGAGCTGTCGTATTCATCGAGCGGTGTCGGCGGCACGCCGCATCTTTCCGGCGAGCTTTTCAACTCGATGGCCGGCGTGAAGATGGTGCATGTTCCGTACAAAGGCTCCGCGCCCGCGATGACCGATCTGTTGGGCGGCCAGATCCAGCTGACTTTCGACAACATGCTCACGGTTCTGCCCCAGGTCAAAGGCGGCAAGTTGCGCGGCCTCGCCGTCACGCTGCCGGCGCGCTCGCCGCTCGCGCCTGAGCTGCCCACCGTCGCCGAGTCGGGGCTCAAAGGCTTCGAAGTCAAATCGTGGAACGGTGTCGTCGTGCCGACCGGCACCTCGAAGGAAATCATCGCCCGCCTCAATGGTGAAATCGTGAAGATCCTGCGTCAGCCCGACCTGCGCGAGAAATTCCTCGTGCAAGGCGTCGAGCTCGTGCCGACGACGCCGGAGGAATTCGGCGCCTTCATCCGGCAGGACATCGCCAAATGGGCGAAGGTTATTCAAATTTCTGGGGCAAGGGCGGAGTAGTTCTGTCATTTCGGCGTACGCGGGAGCTGGTCACTTCTTTTTCTTGTGCCTGAATTCCCGCACTTGCGGGAATGAAAAGCCCACAATAAATACAGCCCCCGGTCTGCCGCCCGGAAAAGAAAAGGCGGGCAATGCCTGCGCATTACCCGCCCCATCCCGTAACCGCGCGTGCTGACTAGCGGTTCCCGCGATTAAAACGATGGTGCCTGTGATGACGCACATGGCGGACTTGCTTGAAATCGCCGTGGCGGCTGGCGCTGTTGAAGCCGCGGTTGCCATCGCGATGATCGAAAGCCGCTTGCGCGGAAGTCATCGAGAACCCCAGCGCGGACAAGAGTGCAAGTGCGAACAGTTTTTTGAACATTTGAATCTCCTCGGTAAGATCGGTGAGGCAAATGCCATCACCTGTGAATATCAGACTACGCTGAACAGCGGCAGCGACCATCGCAATTACCGGCAATTACTCCGCTTACAATTAGGTTACCTTTATGTCGTCGGCGTAATGTAGGTGCATCCCTACGGGCCCCGCTTGACGGCAGTATCACGCGCGCAGTAGCTTCGGCGTTCCCCGCGCCCATCCAGTTCCCCAAAGGAGTCAAAATTGTTCGAAGGCTTTAAGAAGTTCGACATCCAGACCAGCGACCCGCAGGTCAAGATCCACGGCGTCATCGGCGGCAACGGCCCGCCGCTCCTGCTCCTGCACGGCAACCCGCTTACGCATGTGCACTGGCATCTTGTCGCGCCGCGGCTCGCGAAAGACTACACCGTAGTCGCCGCCGACCTACGCGGCTACGGCGACAGCGGCAAGCCGCGCGGCCTGCCCGAGCACAGCAACTACACCTATCGACGCATGGGCCAGGACCATATGGACGTCATGAGCCATTTCGGCTTCGACAAATTCTTCCTCGGCGGCCACGACCGCGGCGGGCGCACGGCTTTTCGCATGGCGCTCGATCATCCGGACCGCATCACGAAGTTCGCGAGCTTCGACGTCATCCCCACGCATTACGTGCTCACGCACATCACACGCGAGTGGGCGCTGAATTCCTATCACTGGTTCTTCATGGCACAGCCGTACGATATCCCGGAGAAATTGCTGGCCGGCAACGAGCGCTATTACATCGACCAGAAGCTCACGAAAATGGGCATCGGCAAAGGCGGCTTCACCGAAGAGACGCTCGCTGAATATCGTCGCTGCTGCACGGCAGAAAATCTGCACGGCGTGTGCGAAGACTATCGCGCCGGCGCGACGCTGGATTTCGACATGGACAAGGCGGATTTCGAGGCGGGCCGCAAAGTGCAATGCCCCGCGCTCATCATCTGGGGCGAGAAAAGCCATACCGAGAAAATGTTCGACGCGCGCGTCGCGTGGCCACAGTACGCGGCGAACATCTTCAAGCTGTGCCCGCTGCCGTGCGGACACTATCCCGCCGAGCAGGTGCCGGACCAGGTCTATAGCGAACTCAGCGCGTTCCTGAAAGCGTAAACGCAGCCAAAGATGTTCTTCACGATGTTTGGTCTGCGCACAGCGTCACCTGCGCTGGCGCTCATGGCGGTGCTGCCTGCTTTGGCCGCGGAGCAATATCCGGCGCGGCCGCTGCGCATGATCATCCCGGCGGGCCCTAGCGGCGGCGTCGATACCATCGCGCGCGTGATCGCCCAGCCGCTGGGTGCGGCTCTCGGCCAGCCTGTAGTCATGGATAACAAGCCGGGCGCCGGCACCATGCTCGCGTCCGAGCTCACCGCGCGCGCGCCGGCCGACGGCTACACGCTATTGATGGCGACCAACAGCCATGTCATCAATGCGGGCATCCATAATGACCTGCGCTATGATCCGGTCAACGATTTCGCGGCGGTAACGCTCGTCGCTTCCGCGCCTTTCGTGCTGGTCGTGCATCCCGTGCTGCGCGCGCGCTCGGTCGCTGCACTGATCGCGCTCGCGCGCGCCAATCCGGGCCAGCTCGAATTCGCGTCCGCCGGCGCGGGCTCGGGCACTCACCTCGCGGGCGAACTGTTCGCGGCCATGGCGCAAATAAAAATGGTGCATGTGCCCTATCGCAGCGGCTCTTCGGCTCTGGTCGACGTCGCCGGCGGCCACGTCCAGATCATGTTCAGCAACACGATCAACTCGGGACCTTTCGTGCGCTCGGGCAAGCTGCGCGCGCTGGCGGTCACGTCGGCGCAGCGCACCGCGCTCTATCCGCAACTGCCGACCGTCGCCGAATCCGGTTTGCGCGGCTATCAGGCCGATGCGTGGTACGGCGCACTCTTGCCCGCGCGCACGCCAGCGGACATTGTCGCGCGGCTGCATAAGGACATCGTCGCCATACTGAAACTGCCTGAGGTGCGGCGCACGCTGGCCGCACAAGGCGCGGATGCAATCGGCAACTCGCCCGCCGAATTCGCGGCGATAATGAAAGCCGACATCGCCAAATGGGCGGGCGTGGCGGCGAAGCTGCCGCTGCAGACTGAATAAGATACCGAGGAAAATTTTCAGGAGAGATTTACATGAGCGGATTTTTTGAGAAGCTGGACAAAGGCGAGATGGCGCTCGGCGTGTGGCTCAAAGGCGGGCCGGGGTGGGTGTCGACGCTTGCGCGCGCGGGCTTCGATTTCGTGCGTCCCGACATGATGTTCTCGGCGCTGGACTGGCGCGAGCTCGACCACATCCACAAATCCGCGCTGGCCGCGGGCCTCGTCACCTGGCTGCGCGTGCCGGCGAATCCATGGCTCGGCGGCACCGAAAGCCTGCAGGTCACTGTCGACGTCGCGCGCGCGTTCAGCCTCGGCATCCAGATCGTCGGCGCCTCAATCGCATCGGCGAAACAGGTCGAAGCCTGCGTCGAGGTTGCGCAAGACTGGCACCGCTCGGGCACCGGCGAATACCCAAATTCGAACGAGACCTTCGTCGCGATGAACAAGAAGTCAGCCAACACCGCGATTTTCGTGCCGCACGTGGAAGCGGGCTCCGCGATCAAGGAGATCGACGCCATTCTCGACATTAAAGGCATACGCATCGTGATGCTGGCGATGACCGATCTTTCCCAGGCGCTGGGCTATCCGTTCCAGTACGACCATCCCGAAGTGTGGAAAGTGCTCGATTCCATTGTCGCCAAGGCGCGCGCGCGCAAGATCGTCATCGCCGCCAACATGGGCTATGCGTTCACCACGCACGAGCAGATGTTGAAGCGCGTGAGCGACATGCACGCGCATGGCGTGCGCATCTGCCTCATGCAGGGTGCCGACAACATGCTCGAGAATTTTGCGCGGCCGCTGTTGAACGACATCCGCAAAGCAACCGCGTGATCGCACCCCGCGATCTGCTTCATGCGCTGTGCGCGCTCGCCGGCGCGGCGTTCGCGCTTTCCGCTTCCGCGGACTATCCCGACCATCCGGTGCGCGTCATCGTCGCGCAGCCCGCCGGCGGCAATGCGGATCTCGTCTCGCGCACGTTCGCGCAAAAGCTGACCGACCGCTTCGGCGTCCAGTTCGTCGTCGACAACCGCGGCGGCGGTGGCGGCATCATCGGCACCGAGATTGCAATCCACGCGGTGCCTGACGGCTACACACTCTTAATCGCGCCGACAGCAGTCGGCACTAATCCCGCGCTGGTGAAGAATCTGCCGTTCGACGCGCGGCGCGATCTCGCACCGATTTCGCAATTGACCGCCGGCCCCAATATCGTCGTCGTGCCGACCAATAGTCAGTTCAAGAATCTTGGCGAGATCATCGCCGTCGCGCGCGCCCAGCCGGGCAAGCTGAGCTTCGCGTCGTCGGGCCTCGCTAATGCGACGCATATGGCGGGCGAGCTTTTTAAATACATGGCCAGGCTCAACATCCTGCACGTGCCGTACAAGGGTTCGCCCGCGTCGCTGGTCGCGGCGTCGGCCGGTGAAACAGATCTCGCGTTTGCAGGCATCTCGGGTTCGGCGTCTTTGATCAAGGGCGGCCGCCTGCGCGCGATCGCGGTGACGAGCGCCAGGCGCTGGCCGACTTTGCCCGATGTGCCCACCGTTGCCGAATCCGGCGTGCCCGGTTACGAAGCACTGAACTGGTACGGCATGTTCGCGCCTCTCAAGATGCCGCCGAAAATCGCCAACCTGCTCTACACCGAGATTTCCACCATCGCGAAAAGCGCCGACATGCGCAATCGTTTGCTCCCGGATGGACAAGAGCCGCTAGGCACCACGCCGAAGGAACTCGAAGCGCACCTCAAGCATGAGATTGAGAAATGGCTGGTGATAGGGAAAGCGGCGGGGCTGACGCCGAATT
>JANYDM010000138.1 GCA_025363575.1 Betaproteobacteria bacterium
ATTCGCAGCCGGCCGCCAAGGTCGAGGTCCTGCCCTATCCACCCGCTCTCGCCATCAAGATCGTGATGCCGCGCCGCATTGTTTCCGGCAATCCCGGCGACAGCGATGTCTACGGCGCGCAGCAGCACGGTCCCATGCTGGAAGTCGAGCTATGACCACCGCTATCGAACGCCTGCGCCAGGAAGTCGTCGGCAGCGACGGCAAATTGAAACCGCTGCGCGTGATGGCCGCGTCGGGACAGCTCGGCTACGGCATTCCCGATCCGGCGTTCAACGCGGGGCTCGAGCGCAAACCGCATCTGATCGGCGCGGACATGGGCTCGATCGATCCCGGCCCTTACTATCTCGGCGCGGGCAAGATGGCGCAATCCGACACCATGGTGCGTGTTGACCTCGCGAAATGCATCAACGGCGCGCGCAAACTCGGGATTCCTCTCCTGATCGGCACCGCCGGCAGCGCGGGCGCGGCGCCCCATCTTGCCGCGACGCTGGATATGGTGCGCGAGATCGCCCGACGCGACGGCCTGCAATTCCGCCTGGCTTCGATTACCGGCGACATCCCGCGCGACGTCGTCAAACAGGCGATACGCGCGAAGCGCGTGGTGCCGCTCGGCGAAATCGGCGAGCTGACTGAAGCCGATGTCGACAATGCAACTCACCTCGTCGGCCAGATGGGCATAGAAGCCTTTCAGCGTGCGCTCAACGCGGGCGCCGACGTCATCATCGCGGGGCGTGCGTGTGACTCAGCAGTGTTTGCCGCAGTACCTGCACTGCTCGGCTATCCGCTCGGCCCCACCCTGCACATGTCGAAGATCATCGAATGCTGCTCGCTGTGCTGCACGCCCGGCGGGCGCGACACCATCATCGGCACCATCGAAGGCGACAGCTTTACGGTGGACAGCATGAATCCGGCGCGCCACGCATCCCCGATGTCGGTTGCGGCGCACAGCCTTTATGAACAAGCCGACCCTTACGCAGTACGCGAACCCGAAGGCACGCTGCACACTCAAGATGCGCGCTACGAAGTCGTCGACGAGCACCGCACGCGCGTGTCTGGCTCGCGCTGGGAACCGGCCACCCAGTTCACGGTGAAAATCGAGGGCGCAATGCGCGTCGGCGAGCGCGCAATATTGCTGGCCGGCTCCGCGGACCCGCGCGTGATCGCAAACGCCAAGTCGATCACGGCCGGCGTCGAGAAGACCGTGCGCGAGCTGACGCCGCCGAATCCGGCCAAGCCATACCAGATCATCTGGCGCGTCTACGGCATCGACGCCGTCTTCCCGTGGGCGACGCCGCCCGACCCGCTGCCGCGCGAGATTTTCTTCATGTGCGAAGTCATCGCCGACACCGCCGAAGAAGCGCGTGCGGTCGCCACGGTCACCAAGCAATACCTGCTGCACCACGGCTTTCCCGGCCGGCTGTCGACCGCCGGCAATCTCGCGTTCCCTTTCACGCCGCCCGAAGTCGCCGCGGCAACCGCCTATCGCTTCAATGTCTATCATGTGATGGACGTCGATGCGCTTGCACCTCTCTTCCCTCTGACGATCGAGGACTTGTGATTAAACATGCACTGACACGAACAATTTTCACGGTTGTCGTTTGCCTGGCAGCCGCATCCGCGTCGGCGGAAGTTTCCGAAGTGCGCCTCGTCAAGCAGATCGGCCTGGGCTTCCTGCCCATCATGGTGATGGAGCACGAAGGCCTGATCGAGAAGCATGCCCGCGCCGCCGGCCTCGGCGAAGTCAAAGGCGTCTACTCCACTGCTGTCGGGCCGGCGGTGATGAACGACGCAATCCTCGCCGGCCGCATCGACATCGGCACCAACGGCCCTACGTCCATCATCCTCGCGTGGGCCCGCACCAGGGGCACCGACAACGAAGTCAGAGGCGTCGCCGCGATGATCACATCGCCGATGTGGCTCAATACCAATAAACCGAACATCAACACGGTGCGCGATATCGCCGCGGAAGACCGCATCGCGCTGCCGGGCGTCAAGACGTCGAACCAGGCGATCCTGCTGCAAATGGCGACGGCGCAGGCGCTGGGCAAGGACAGCTTCGGCAAGCTCGATCCGCAGACCGTTGCGATGTCGCACTTCGACGGCATGGCCGCGCTGCTGTCGAAAAAGGAAATCACGCTGCATTTCACGACACCGCCCGTACAGTATCTGGAAGTCGAGCAGGCGGGCGTGCATCGCGTGCTAAGCTCGGACGAAATCCTCGGCGGGCCGGCCACGTTCTCCAACGTCTTCGCGTCGAGCAAGTTCCGCAATGCCAACCCGCGCACTTACAAGGCGACGCTTGCCGCGTTCACCGAGGCAATCGCGCTCATCAACAAGGACAGGCGCCGCGCCGCGCAGATCTATTTGACGATATCGGCGGACAAAAAGAGCACGCTCGCCGAGATCCAGAAGCAGCTCGAAGACCCGAACATCAAGTTCACGACGACGCCGCTCAACGTGCAGAAGTACGCGGACTTCATGTTCGACATCGGCCTCATCAAAACGCGCGCCGGCTCGTGGAAGGAGCTCTACTTCCCCGAGATCCACGACCAGCCGGGCAGTTGACTTGGGCCTCTCATTATTGGGCGGCGGCTTCGACTATTCAGGTGCCGCGCAGGAAGAGTTCGACGACTGGTACGACACGGAGCACGTACCCGAGCGCCTGCGCATCGAAGGTTTCATCAACGCCGTGCGCTGGGTAGGCGCCGACAATCCGAAACTCTCGCTCGCGATCTACGACATCGAAAGCCTCGCCGTATTGCAGAAGCCTGAGTACATCGCAGTGTCGCCGGCGCATTTCTCGCCATGGGCGAAACGCATGCTGATCGAAAAATGCAAGCGCCTGTGCCGCTTCAACTGCAACCAGATCAATCCCGGCGACCGCATTGCGCCGGACGATGCACAAGGCTTGCTCGTCTCGGCGATGAACGTCGCGCCATCGGTCGATGCCGAGTTCAATGAATGGTACGACAAGGAGCATTTGCCGCAGCTCGCGGCGCTGCCCGGCGTATTGTGCGCGCGGCGCTTTACTTCGCCGGGCGCGGGCCACAAGTACGTCGCGACTTATCACCTGACATCGCCCGGGATCTGCGCATCGGACGCGTGGAAAAAAATCTCCTCCACGCCGTGGACGCAAAAACTGGCGCCTCATATGAGCGACCGGTTGCGGATGGTGTTACGCCGTTACGTGCGGACGCGGCCCCTGCCGGGCTGACCGCGCGATCAGCTGCACCGCGGGTGGTCGTTACTCGACCTTGATGCCCGCTTCCTTCACGACCCTGGTCCATTTGGCGACTTCGGTTTTGATTTGCGCGGCGAATTCCTGCGGAGAGCTGGCGATGATGTCGAAGCCGAGCGCCGCTATGCGGTCGCGTGTGTCCGGCTGCGCGAGGATCTTGACGACCTCGGCATGCAGGCGGCGCACCACTGCGGCCGGCGTCCCGGCGGGCACCAGCATGCCCTGCAAAGTTTCAGATTCCTGCCCCGGCAGTCCCGATTCCGCCATCGTCGGCACATCGGGGAGCACCGTCGAACGCCTGGCCGTCGTGACGGCCAGCGCACGCAAACGCCCGCCCAGGATATGCGGTGTTGCGGGCGGCATGGCCATGCAACCAAGCGGCACCTGATTGGCGATCACCGCGGCGACCGCCGGTCCCGCGCCGCTGTAGGGAACAGTCGCCACGTCCAATTTCATATTCAGTTTGAGAATGGCCGCCGAGAGGTCGGGCGTGGTACCGATGCCGGGAGTCGCGAAGCTGTATTTTTTAGGCGCGCCCTGCACCAGCTTGATCAGCTCCTGCATCGATTTCACCGGTACCGATGGATGCGCGATATAGACGTTAGGCGACGCCGCCATGTTAGAGACCGGGCTGAAGCTCTTCGCGGGATCGTACGGAATTTTTCCGTAGAGGCCGGGGTTCACCACGAACGCCGAGCTGACGACGAGTATTGTGTAGCCATCCGGCGTCGCATTCGCCACCAGGCCGATGCCGATGTTGCCGCCGGCCCCCGACCGGTTGTCGACGACCACCTGCTGGGCGAGCGACTCAGACAATTTCTGCGCCACGATGCGCGCGATGACGTCCGTTGGGCCACCCGGCGCGAAGCCGACGATGATGCGGATCGGCCGCGCTGGATAATTCTGCGCCGAAGCAGCGCCCGCGGCCAGTGCCGCCGCTACTATCGTCATGCCCGTTGCTAGTGTCTTTTTCATTGCGTCTTTCACGTTTCAAGCCGTCTTCGGAAATCCGTACAGCACTTCAGGATTGGTGACCAGGATGCGGTTGCGCACTTTTTCGTCCGGCGCCCACACCGTCATCAAGTCGAACAGTAGCGCGTCGTCGGGCTTGTTGTTGTCGGGCATGGTCGGGTGGGGCCAATCGCTGCCCCAGACCAGGCGCTCGGGTGCCGCCTTCACAAACGCCTGCGCGATCCTCGTCGCATCGGGATAATCGGGGGGGCCGATCTTGGTGTTCGAATAGGCGCCCGACAGCTTGACCCACGTGCGGCCCTTGTTGATGAGTTCGAGGATGATCGCGTGCGACGGATGTTCGATGCCGGCCGGCAACGGGGGATTGCCAAGATGGTCGAACACCATGGATGTCGGCAAACGGCGCAGCACTTCGGCGAGCTCGACCACCTGATCGCCTTCCATATTGAACTGGATGTGCCAGCCGAGCGGCGCGATGCGTTTCGCCAGCGGCTCTATCATGTCCGGCTGCACGACGCGGCTTTTCGGATCGCCGATGGAAAAGCGAATGCCGCGCACGCCCGCATCGTTGTATCGTTTCAATTCGGCATCGGTGATGGTCGGCCGCACGACGGCGACGCCGCGCGCGTTGCCGGCGGCCTGCTTCAACGCATCGAGCGTGACTTCGTTTTCGACGCCGTAGTTGCGCGGCTGCACGACAACGTGGCGCGTGGTGCCGATGCGCTTTTGCAGCTGCCGGTATTCCACCATCGAGCCATTCGAGGGCGGCGGACGACCCGGCGTATCGACCATCGGAAAACGCCCCGGGTCGTAGATATGGTGGTGACAATCGCACGCATTAGGCGGCGCCTTCAGTTTAGGCGGTGCGGTGCCGGTTGAGTTCGGCACCGCCTGAGCATATCCCTGTCGCATGGCAACGCCGGATGCGGCGGCGACTGCCGTCATGGATGCTGCTTTGATGAATGTACGGCGTCCGATCATGGCGTCTCCTCCTTGATTGTAGTTATTGTCCGTTGAAGCTTCGCCTACGCGCGCGGCGGCGTCAAGTCGTCACAATATGCAATAATGTTTTCCGCACGCGAGGTATACCCGACGGCCGTCAAGAGCCCGCGTCACCACAGGAGAGGACTATGACATCACGCAGGAATTTTCTGAAAGACACGGCCGCCGCGGCGGGCGTCATATTCACAAGCTGCAGCCTGCTCGACGCGGCACCGGCGCGCGCGCAGACACCTGGCAAGAAACGCCTGCCCGTGATGGTCAAAGGCAAGCGCGTCAAGACGATAGACGTGCACGCGCACTGCCTGATTCCCGAAGCGCTCGCCCTGCTGCCGCCCGACGAGGCGAAAAGCATTTTTCCGGCGACCAAGGGCGCCCAGCAGTTTCTCATCAATCTCGACGAGCGCTGTGCGGGCATGGATGCGCAAGGCGTCGATATGGAGATACTCAGCATCAACCCTTGGTGGTATCGCAAGGAACGCGAAGTCGCGGCAAAAATCATTCAGGCGCAGAACGAAGGGTTGGCCGCGCTCTGCGCGAAACAGCCCGACCGCCTTGCCGCGTTCGCGTCGCTGTCGCTGCAGTTTCCGGATCTTGCCGTGCAACAGCTCGACGATGCGGTGCGTAAGTACGGCTTGAAAGGCGCGGCCATCGGCGGCAGCGTGGCGGGCGAAGATTTCGCCGCCGAAAAATTTAATCCGGTATGGGCGAAAGCCGAAGAGCTCGGCGTCACGCTTTTCATTCATCCGCAGAGCACGCCCGAGCTTAACAATCGCTTCAAAGGCAACGGCTGGCTGTCGAACGTGATCGGCAACCCGCTCGACACCACGATTGCACTGCAGCACCTGATATTTGAAGGTACCTTCGACAAATATCCGCGCCTCAAGGTGTGCGCCGCGCACGGCGGCGGCTACCTCGGGTCGTATGCCCCGCGCTCGGACCACGGCTGTTTCGTATCGCCGACCAACTGCAATCCGAACATCGTGCTCAAGAAGAAGCCGACCGAGTATCTGAACCAGATTTTTTTCGATGCGCTGGTCTTCACGCCGGAGGCGCTGCGCCACCTTGTCGCGCAAGTCGGCGCGAGCCAGGTCGTGATCGGCACCGACCATCCGATCCCGTGGGAAGAGCATCCGGTCGACCACATCATGGCAACGAAGACGCTGTCGGACAAGCAGAAAGCCGCGATCCTTGGCGGCAATGCGGCAAAGCTGCTCGGCATCAAGGCTTGAGCAGGCGCGCGTGAAAGCGCGTATGAAGCACCTCTTGCCGGCGTGCCTGCTTGCGGTCGCGCTTGGCGCGGGCGCCGCGCAACCGCCGCGTTTCACTGTCGTCGAAGCAAGCATCGCCGACATGCAAAAAGCGCTGGTGGCGGGCCGCGTCACGTCGCGCGAGCTGCTCCTGCAGTATTTGACGCGCATCGCGACTTACGAAGACAAGCTCAATGCCGCGATGACGGTCAACCCGCGCGCACTCGAACTCGCCGATGCGCTGGACCGCGAACGCCTGCGCGGCAACGTGCGCGGACCGCTGCACGGCATCCCGATCGCGCTGAAGGACAACATCCATACCACCGACATGCCGACTACCGGCGGCGCACTCGCGTTCGACGGACTGGTGCCTCCTTACGAAGCTACACTCGTGAAGAACCTGCGCGACGCCGGCGCGATCATTATCGCCAAGACCAGCATGACCGAGCTCGCCAACTGGGTGACCACCGCGCCCACGTTGATGCCGTCGGGCTACAACGCGCTCAAGGGCTACGGCATGAATCCGTATGACCCGCGGCGCGATCCGCGCGATACGAACTTCGACGGGCGCCCGGTAATGCTGCCCGGCGGCTCGAGCTCGGGCATCGGCACCGCGGCCAATCTGTGGGCGGCCAACGTCGGCACCGAAACCTCGGGCTCGCTGCTGAGTCCCGCCAACCTGACGATGCTCGTCACCATCAAGCCTACGGTGGGCCGCATCAGCCGCTATGGCATTATCCCGCTCGTCGCCGACCAGGACACCGCGGGGCCGATGGGACGCACCGTTGCGGATGCCGCGATTTTGCTGGGCGTCCTCGAAAGCGCGGCGCCCGACCCGCACGACGCAGCGACGAAAACGTGCGCACCGCCGCCGCACCGCGACTACACGCGCTTTCTCACGCGCGACGCCTTGCAAGGCGCGCGCATCGGGATTCCACGTGCGTTCTTCTACGACGCCATCACGCCGCCCGGCGAAACGGCGCCGCGGGGCGGCTTGCCGCCTGACCAGAGCGCGGTGATGGCCGGGGCAATCGCCATCCTGAAACACCTCGGCGCCGTGATAGTCGACCCCGCGAATATTCCGAGCATCGTCGAGAAGGACGAAAGCAGGAACTTCCTGCGCTGGGACACGTGCCGCGGTTATCACAATGCGAAGGGCAAGGACGCCGGCTGCTCGGTCGTCGCCAAGTATGGCTTCAAGCGCGATTTCAACCTGTGGCTAGCGAGCCTGGGGTCTGCCGCGCCGGTGAAAAACCTGACAGAGCTGCGCAACTGGAACCTCGCGCACAAGAACGCAGGGGCGATCAAATACGGGCAGTCGCTGCTCGATGTGTCCGACGAGATGGATCTGGACGCAGACCGCGCGCGCTATGAGACGGACCGTGCAAAAGACATTGCAATCTATGGCACCAACGGCATCGATGCGATCATGAAATCGGGGCAGCTTGACGCCATCCTGTTTCCCGCCGGCAACGGCGCGGCGATCTCGGCTAAACCCGGCTACCCCACCGTGCTCGTGCCTTTCGGTATGGTCGCGAACCCGCCGACGCTGCCGTTTCCACCCGGCTTCAATCCGCGGCCGCAACCTTTTGGCGTGAGCTTTGCCGGCATTGCGTGCAGCGAACCGCGTCTGATCGCGCTTGCCTACGCGTTCGAGCAGGCGACGAAGCGCCGCGTGCCGCCGCCGTCGGCGCCGTAAGCGCGGCGGCGAATCTAAGGCGCCTGCGTCGCCAGGTACGCGGCGATCTGCGCCATCTCGTCCACGCCCAGATTGGCGACGACCGGCGCCATCATCGAGCTATAGGTACCCGCGCGCGCGCCTGATTTCAAATCGTAGAGTTGGCGCACCATGTAACTAGGCGAGCGCCCCACTATGCCGGGCGCATTGCCTATGCCTTTCAAGTTAGGGCCGTGACAGATCGTGCACTGAATGGTCTTGTCACCGCCGGTTTTCACCAGCGCCTCGCCTTTTGCGACGCTTCCGGGCGGCACGTACGCAATGAATTGAGCGTGCGTATCGCGATACATGAACTGTTCGAGCACTTCCGGCACCTCCACGATGCGTCTGCCGATCGGCTCCTTTTCACCCGTCCTGGTGTCCGCCAGGTGGTTCGCCATGATGAATGTTTTCGGCACGGTATCCGTTTCCACGACCTTGATCACGGCGCGCGGCTTCAACGCAGAAAAATAGGCGGCGGCGGCCGCGACTTCTTCATCCGTTATCGGCTTCGACAATGAAATCATCAGGTCGACATTGCGTTTCGCCACCGAAGTCTTGCGCGCGCCGCTTTTGAAATCCGCCATCTGCTGCACGATGTACGCTGCGGGCTGTCCGGCGAGACTTGCATTTTCGGGTCCGCCCGGCCCGTCCGCGCGGTGGCAGAAACCGCACGCGAACACGTCGGGCTTTCTGCCTTGCGCGACGACTTCAGGCTGCGGCGGGTGCTCTGCCGGATGCCATACCGGCGAGATAAAGCGATCGCGCAACTGCGTTACCGTGTAGGTGGCCGTGCTTCCCGGCACGCGCCGCGGCACGCCGTCGTCGGGCGGCTGCTTGAAGTCCGGCGGATTTACCGGGTACGCCCACTCGGGTGGCGCTTCCGCGGCATAGGCGGACATTCCGCCGACCCACAGACATGCCGACGCAAGCGCGAAAATGCGCATAAATTTTGTCATGTTGCCCTCCTTGAACGACTTGTTACTCGCACTGGACGGGCCGCGCTTTTTCTGCCCCTCACGACCCGGCCCAAGCTTCTGCCTGCGTTACCCCGCTGTCAACAGCGGTATGTCATCGTTGCGCACTCGAAAACCCTGAGGAAATCGGCCGCGCAATGACCGGCAGATGACTACTGGAAGTACATCCCGCCATTCACCAGGTAGCACTGACCGGTGATGAACCCCGCGTTTTCGCTCGCGAGATAGAGCATCATCGACACGACCTCCTCCGACTTGCCCATGCGCCGTATCGGCTGGGTGGGGCGCAGCGCCTTGGGCTTCAGATTGGGGTCGCGTTCGACGTCTATGGTGCCGGGTCCTATGCAGTTGGCGGTGATCTCGTGCGCCGCGAATTCGCGCGCGAGCCCGCGCGTGAAGCCCACGATACCGAGCTTTGCCATACCCTTGGTCACGCTGCCGCCCAGCAAGGGATCGATGCCCGAGAAATTGATGATGCGGCCCCAGCGCTGCTTGATCATCAGCGGCAGCACCGCGCGGCAGATGTTGCGCGGGCCGCCGAGGTTGACGCGGAAGCTCTTGTCCCAGTCTTCATCGCCGACCTCCAGGAACGGCGCGGTGTCGACGCGGTAGACCGCGTTGTTGAGCGCGACGTGTACTGTTCCCAACTCGGCTTTGACTCTGGCGACGAACGCATTGACCGACGCAGCGTCCGCCACATCGCATTTTTCGGCAACGACCTGCGCGCCGAGTGACCGGCATTCCGCGGCGACTTCGTTAAGCTCAGCCATTTTCGCGCTCGTGCAGATCGCGAGGTTCGCGCGCTCGTGCGCGAAGGCAACGGCGGCGAGCCGTCCCATGTTGCGGCTCGCGCCCGTGATCAATACTGTCTTGCCCTTGAGTCCTGTGTCCATGCCCGCCCGATCAAAAAAAGCAAAAGTTGCCCGTATTATGTTGCACGCATACGCCGCGGACAAGTTTCCCGACGGCCCGTCGCCGCCGCGGACCCAATGTGCGATAAACTGCGCGGGTTGCTCGCGTAAGAGAATAATGCGTGCCGCACTGCAGGCACGCGCCCGTCCAACCGCCATCGGGAGAATTTCATGTTTCGGATTGCCGTCCGGCGCGCTGCCGCCGCGCTAAGCATCGCCATTGTCGCAACATCCGCGGCCGTTGCCGCTCCCGCTGCGGAATCGCGCGCCGAGAGCCGCAACATGCAGCTCGTCGGCTACAGCGAGCTGCAGGCCCGCGGAGCGTACCAGCCGGTCATACAAAAGCAGGGCGAACGCTGGATCGCCTATGTCGGTCATCTCGGCGACAACAAGATCAATCCACTAAACGGCAAGATGGAGGACAACGGCACCTCCATCGTCGATGTGACCGACGTGAAGAACCCGAAGTATTTAACGCACATACCGGGCGAGCCCGGCAAGGCCGAGCAGGGCGGCGCGCAGATGGTACGCATCTGCAGCGGCGACGATCTGCCGAAAGGCGTCAAGGGCAAGTTCTACATGCTGCGCGTCTACGGCAATCAGGCGCATGAGATCTGGGACACCACGGACCCCGCGCATCCGCAGCTCCTGACCACGGTCGTGCGCGGCCTGAAGGGCACGCACAAGAATTGGTGGGAATGCGACACCGGCATCGCCTATCTCGTTTCGGGAGAGCCGCAGTGGCGCACCAACCGCATGACGCAGATTTACGATCTGTCCGACCCCGCCAAGCCGGTCTTCATCCGCTCGTTCGGCCTGGTCGGCCAGGAGCCCGGCACTGCCGGTCAAGTCCCCGTCACCCTGCACGGCCCGATTTCCACCGGTCCCAAAGGCAATCGCGTGTACTTCGGCTATGGCACGAACACCGACGGCGTACTGCAGATCGTCGATCGCGAGAAACTGCTCAACGGGCCGAAGGAGCCGACGCACGACAACCTGCTGTATCCGCAGGTGGCGCGACTCGACATGATGCCGTACAACGGCGCGCACTCCGTGTTTCCGCTGCTGGGCGTCGAGATGCCGGAATTCAAGAAAGCCAAATACGGCAGCCCGCGCGACTTCATCGTCATCACCGACGAAGCCATCCAGAAGGAATGCCTCGAATTCCGTCAGATGGTGTGGATTGTCGACATCACCCACGATACGAAACCGATGGGCGTCTCCACCTACACGATACCCGAATCGAGCGGCAACTTCTGCACGCGCGGCGGGCGCATGGGCACGCACTCGTCGAATGAGAGTTTCACGCCGATCTACTACAAGCGCCTCATGTTCATCGCCGCGTTCAACGCCGGCGTGCGCGCGCTCGACGTGCGCGACCCTTATCATCCGCAGGAAGTCGGCTTCTTCATACCGGCCATGACGAAGAACACGGTCGTGCTCGAAACGCCTGCGGGCCAGGCCGGCAAAGTCGCTGCGACCGCGATCTCGAGCAAACGCGTGATCCAGACCAACAACGTGGAGGTTGACGACCGCGGTTATATTTATGCCGTCGACCGCGCAAACACCGGCATGCATATCCTTGAGGTGACTGGAAGCGCGCGCAAGATAGCCAACTGGCCGAAAAAATAAACGTCGGGGTCGCGTTATTGCGCCACGATGTGCGCGTCGCGTATGACCTTCCCCCACTTGGCGATTTCGCGCTGCTGAAACGCGGCGAATTCCTCCGGCGAATCCGGCACCGCTTCGGCGCCTTGCGCGAGCAGCGCGTCGCGCGCTTCTTGCGTGCGCAAAATCTCACCGACCTCGCGGTTGATCCTCGCCACCAGCGCGCGCGGCGTACGCGACGGCGCGTAGAGCCCGAACCACACGTACGATTCGAGTCCGGGAAATCCCTGCTCGACCGACGTTGGAATATCGGGCGTCGCGACAAAACGTCTTTCGCTCAAGAGCGCGAGCGCCTTGAGTTTGCCTGCTTTCACCTGCACGCTCGTTGTAGCCGTCGAGAGAAACGCGGCCTGCACTTCGCCGGTAAAGAGTGCGTTCAGGGAAAACCCCGTTCCTTTATACGGCACGTGCACGAGCCGGGCGCCCGTCGCTTGCGCAAAGAGCTCGCCGGTAAGATGGCTGCTGGTGCCGACCGCGGCGGACGAGTAATGCACGCCGTCGGGCCGCGCTTTGACGTAGGCGACGAAGTCTTTCAGATTGTTGGCCGGCACAGACGGCGTCACCACCAGCACCAGGCCTGAATTGGTCAGTAGCGAGATGGGCGCAAAATCGCGCACCGGATCGAACGGCACGTTCTTAAACAGGAACGGCGCACTGACTTGCGTGCTGATGCCGCTCACGTATAGCGTGTGCCCATCCGGCGCGGATCTCGCGACCATATCGGCGGCGACTATGCCGCCGGCGCCGGACCGATTGTCGACGACGACCTGGTAGGCCCAGCGCTCACCGAGCTTTTGCGCGATAAAACGTGCCGTCAGATCAGCGGTGCTGCCAACCGATCCGGAAACCATCCGCACCGGTCGCTGCGGATAAGCAATGTCGGCCGCGCGGGCAACTGCGGCGAGTGCAAGCGCCGCGACCAGCAGGGCATTTGCGGCGAAGCGCGTACTCACTTTCGCTTGCGTATCCGCATCTGCTGCGGCATCGGGGTGAGCGGCAGCACCGCGCCGTGCTGAGCGGGCGTGCGCGCGACATTCATGACCATCGCGAGCATCGTGTAATAGCCGACCACCCCGAGCAGATCGATGACGCCCGCCTCGCCGAATTGCGCGACCGCGCTAGCGTAAGTTGCATCGCTCACGCTCTTGTTGGCGAACAACTCGGTGAAAAAATCGTAAACCACGGTTTCGTCTTTCGCCATTTTGTCGGGACGCCGGCCTTCCGCGATCGCGTCGATGATAGATTGTTTGACGCCGAACTTGCGGCCCCAGCGGCAGTGCGCCTCCCATTCGTATTGCTGCGTCCAGTGCCGCGCCGCCATCACCGCCGCCATTTCATTGATGCGCAGCTTGAGTTTGCATTTGAATCGCACGTACTCGCCGACCTGGTCGAGCGGACGCATGAGCCCCGGGCTGCGCAATATCGGCTGGTACGAGCCCGTGAGAAAGCCGCGCGGGCCGGCGATCATCGCGTCGGCCGCCGCTTGCTGCGCCGACGTCATTTTTGCGCGCTTGAGCGGCGGCATCCGATCGGGCAGCACCGCGTATCGCATCTCCTGCATCGCGCGAACGGTTGATCTCTTTTTTGCTCCTGCCATGCTGTCTCCCCTTTTTTCGTAACGTTAACGACTTCACTGCGGCTTGATGCCCGCATCCCGCACGACTTTCGACCACTTCGCAAGTTCTGTCTGCATGAAAGCGCCGAACTCCTCGGGCGTGGCGCTGGGCGTCGCATCGGCGCCGTTCTCGATGAAACGCTTGCCCACGACCGGATCCTGCAAAGTCTTTAGCACCGCTGCGTGAAGCTGCATGACGATCGCGCGCGGCGTGCCGGCCGGCGCGAGCAGCCCCGACCAGTTGTACGCTTCGTAGCCCGGCACACCGGACTCGGCAATGGTCGGGATTTCGGGTGCGCCCCCCGTGCGGCGCAGGCTCGTCACGCCGTACGCTCGCAGCCGCCCGCTCCTGATCTGCGGCAATGCGCTCAGCGTGCTCCCCATCATCAGCGGGACATGACCCGCCACGACGTCGACGAGCGCGGGGCCAACACCTTTGTACGGAACGTTGATCATCTTCAGCCCGCTCATGCTCAGGAAATACTCCATCGCCAGATGGGAGCTGCCGCCATAGCTGCCCGAAGCCACCTGCAGTTCGTTCGGCCGCGCCCGCGCCAGGGCCATGACGTCGTGCAGCGTTTTCGCCGGCAGCGCGGGATGCGACGCCAGCACGTTCGTTAGCGTGACCGTCAGCGTAATTGGTGCAAAGTCCCTTTGCAGATCGTACGTCATGGACTTCATCACCGCCGCATCGGTTACCTGGGACGCTATCGCAAGGAGCAAAGTGTAACCGTCGGGAACGGCACGCGCGGCCGCCAATGCGCCTATGCTGCCACCCGCGCCGCCGCGGTTGTCGATCACGATCTGCTGACCGATGAGTTCGCTAAGCCTGGGCGCGAGGATGCGCGCGACGTTGTCGCCGCCGCCGCCCGGCGAGGTCGGCACGATGAGGCGGACGGGGCGCTCCGGATAAGCCGCCGCGCCGGCCAGCGCGCAATGCACGCACCCGCCCAGCATGAGCGTCCATGCCACCGCACGGCCGCACTTCACCGCTGCTCCTCTCCGCGCACGCGATTTTTGCATCATGCAATTCTACCTGCTACCTGCCACCCGCCGCCGCGCTGCAGTTTCGTCATTGCGGCGCTTTTCCTGCACAATGTCGCACGCGTTGCGCGCGGATTGCCGCGGCGGCGAATCCAATCCATTTAATACGAGGAAACCGCAATGACCAGCAAACTGCACGACCAGGGACTCGCCATGCGCAAGCAAGTGCTGGGCGCCGCTCACGTCGAGAAGACTCTATCGACCGTCGACAAATACACGCAACCGCTGCAGGAAATCGTCAACGAATACGTGTGGGGCGCAGTGTGGGCGCGGCCGGGCTTGAAACCGCGCGACCGCAGCATGATCACCATCGCCATGCTGGTCGCGCAGAACCGTCCGCAGGAACTGAAGACGCATATCCGCGCCGCGCTCACCAATGGCGTCACGCGCGAAGAGATTTCGGAAATCCTGCTGCACGCAAATGTCTACTGCGGCGCACCGGCGGCAGTCGATGCGTTCCGCATGATGCGCGAAGTCTTCGAGGCGGCCGCATGAGTTCGAGCGTGGACAATCCATTGCTCGAACCCGCCGTGCTCGCGCGCGGCCGCGAAATCCGCCGCCAGGTGCTCGGCGAAAAACACGTCGCGAGCTCGCACGCAGTCGACGTGCTGTCGCAGCCCAAAACGCAGCTCTCGGAATATGTCTGGAGCAAAATCTGGGCGCGGCCCGCTCTTTCATTCAAGCAGCGCAGCATCGCCAATCTCTCGATGCTGACAGCGCTCAACCGTCCGCATGAGCTGAAGCTGCACGTCCATGCAGCGCTCAACAACGGCCTGACGAAAGAAGAAATTTCGGAAGTATTGTTGCAGACGGGCGTCTACTGCGGATTGCCCGCTGCGGCGGAAAGCTTCCGCATCATGCAGGAGGTATTCACGGAGCGCCGCGGCTAGACATTTCGCTCGCGTCGTGAACGTCGAACAATAAAACGGGGGCCGCAGCCCCCGTTTTTTCTTGCGTCCTATTCCTTCTTCTCGTCCTTCTTCTTCTCGTCTTTGCCCGGCGCCGGCGCAGGTGGTTTCGGCGCGGCGGCAGGTGGTGGCGGTGCCGGCGGTTTCGGCGCAACCGGAGGCGGCGGTGGCGGTGCCGGCGGTTTCGGCGGCGGCGGCGGGGCGACCGGTTTCGGCGGTGGCGGGGGCGGCGGAGCCACCGGTTTGGGCGGAGGCAGCGGCGCAACAGGTTGCGGCGGCGGCTTGGGCGCGACCGTCGGCGCAGGCGGCGGCGACGGTGCTTTGGGCGGCTCAGGCGGACGCGGCACGTTTACCGGTGCGGGCGGCGCTTTTTGAATTTCAGGCGGTGCCTTCGGCGCTTCCGGCGGACGCGGCGCGCTCACCGGCGGTTGCGGCGCCTTCTGTGCTTCGGGCGGCCGGCCTCTTTCCGCATCGGACGGACGTCCGCGCTCTTCAGGATTGCGCAAGCCCTTTTCGCGATCGAACGCACGGCCTTTTTGTTCGTCAGGCGGACGCGGCACGTTCGCGGGCGGTGGCGAAGCTTTCGGCGCTTCAGGTACCGCGGCCTTCGGCGGCTCCGGTGGCCGCGGCACATTCACCGCGGGCGGCACGCTGGCCGGCGGTTGCGGAGCCTTTTGCGCCTCAGGAGGACGCGGTACGTTTACAGGGGCCTGCGGTGCTGCGGATGGCTCACCCTTCTTGGTATCGAACGACCGGCCCTTTTCAGCGTCGGGAGCGCGCGCACCTTTCTCGCGATCGAACGGACGTCCCTTCTGATCTTCCGGCGGACGCGGCACGTTCGCCGGAGGCTGCGGCACACCTGCGGGGGGCGTCGCTGCCTTGGGTGCTTCGGGCGGCGGCGCGCCTTTCTGCACTTCTGGCGGACGACCCTTGCCAGCATCCGGCGATTGCACGGGCTGTGCTCCTCTAGTCGCGTCGCCAGGACGGCCTTTTTCTGCGTCGGGCGAACGCGGACCTTTCTCAGCGTCTCCGCGCGGACGACCGCCGGGCGGCGCTTGCCGCGGCGGCGGGGGTGCGGCGGGTTTTGCAGGCGGCGCGACAACCGTGACGGCCGGAGCAGACGGCGGGGGCGCGGCGGGCTTTGCCTGAGCGAGTGCGGCGGCATCGAGCGGCTTGCCGGGATTTTCCTGCAGCCGCTTCTGCCTCGCCTCGAACGGTACTGGCGGCGCGGGTGGCCGCTCCTTGGCTACCACCGGACGCGCGCGTCCCTCATTCGGCGGGCGGCGGCCGCTCGGCTGGGCGCCCTGCACGCTGGCCTGCGACGGCGCTACAGCCGCGACTGTCGTAACGTGCGATTTAGCGATTGCGTCGCGCGACACTTCCACGCGCGATTTCTGCACCTGTTGCGATTGCGCAAAATCTCTGGCCGGCATGGCGACCACCGCACCCGCCACGCGTTGGTTCACGTACGTAACGTTCGTGACATTGGTGACATTGCGCGTGTTGTAAACATTCGTGATGGTGGTGTTGTTCACCACCGTGTTGCTGGTATTCACGTTGTCGAAATAGCGGCGACTTACCTCATAGGACGGCCGGTAAACTTCGCGCGGTCCGAGTGGAAACCAGCCGACGTTGCTGTTGTTATTGTTGTTGGAGATCGCCGCGCCTATGGCGAGGCCGCCGATGAAGGCGACCAGCGCCGGCGCGTAAACGGGTTGCGCGCGTCGCGGGCCGGGAACCCAGCCCCAGGTGCCTCCGCCAACGTCGGCCCACCGGCCGTAGTGCGATGGCGCGAATCCCCACGGCGCATCGTCGACCCAGGTCCAGCCCCACGGCTCGACCCACGACCAGTGTCCGTCGTGATAAGGCGCCCAGCCGGCGCGCACGTTGCGCGGCACCCACACATTCCCGTAATCCGGAACGCTGCGCCAGGTACCGTTGTCATCCAGATCCTCGTAGCCGATCACGTCGGGCGAAACATAGCGCGCGGAGGCGGAATTGCTGCCGCGCCGGTCGCGCTCGTCCGACCAGCGGTCGAACTCGTCGCCGCGAGGCGAATTGTACGACTCGTAGTCGCGCAAGTCGGCGCCGTAGAACCGGTAAGCCTGTCCGGGTTTGACGAGGTACGAAGCGTCCTGACCGAAGACCTCGCCCTGCCCGTTGTGCGTCACCACGCTGGTCGCGTCGTTCTGTGCGTCGACATCGATGCGGTAATTGCCCACGCGCTGGATCGAATAAGCCAGGTTTGGCGTGTCGACTTCGACTACTGCACGCGCCGGCAGGCGGCGCACGCGAACATTGACCGCACCCTGGGAAACCTGCAACTGGGCGACACGATCGTCGAGATTGAGCAGCGTGACGCTGGTAGCGGCGCCCAGACGGAAAATGGTCGAACCGATCTGCAGCTCCGCGCGCGCACCATTGTCGACCCATAAGCGATCGCCGGTAATCAGCGGGCGGTTCAACGGGGCCTGCACCCAGTTGTCGTCGCCTGCCGGCGAAAAGCTGACTGCGCCGCTGATATAACCCAGGCGCGCGACCCGGCCCGGCGGATCTGCACTGGCGGCGCCAGCGAACAGAAATGCGGCCGCACCCAACAGGAATGCGGCAAATCGATGCCAATATAGAGTGTTCCGCATCACCGCAAGGTTCGGCTGCGTCTTATCGACCATCATGAGACTCCTCGGTTTAACGCCGTGTCGTTGTGACTCTGCCAGTTACATAACGCGCCAGTCTGATTCAGGCGCACTTCGACGTGTAACCGATTGTCACCGCCGGCCTGCGCCTATTCTGTGCGGTGCCGCACACAGCCGTAGCCATTTATCCCACGCGCATACAACACCGCCGCCATTTCGCCCGCCCCGCTATGCAGTTACCGCTATTCCGGTTGTATATTAGCCTCGCGCACGACCTTGCCCCACTTCGTGATTTCGGCGCGCAGAAACGTCCCGAACTCTGCAGGTGTACTGGCCACGGGATCTGCCCCGAACTCGAGCAGGCGCAGTTTTACGTCAGGATGCGCGAGAGCCTTGCGCAGTTCCGCATTGAGACGATCGATTTGAGCCGCGCCGGTTTTCGCCGGCGCCAGAAATCCATACCACCCGCTCAACACAAAGCCCGGCAAACCGGATTCCCCTGCGGTCGCGAGATCCGGTGCGGCGGCCGAACGCCGCGCACCCGTTACGGCGAGTGCGCGCAATTTACCCGCCTGTATGTATGCAGCAACAGTCGGCATGCTGATGAACGCCATTTGCGTTTCGCCACCCAGCAACGACGTGAGTGCCGGTCCCGCGCCTTTATAGATAACGCCCGGAATGCGCACGCCGACCATCGAGTTGAATTGCGCGAGTCCCATGTGCATGGGCGTGCCGGAACCGGCGATCGCCGAATTCAGTTTGTCCGGCGCGGACTTCGCGAGCGCGATGAGCTCGCGCACCGATTTTGCAGGCACCGACGGATGCACGACCAATACATACAGCCCGTCGGCCGCCAGCATCACCGGCGCGAAGTCGCGCAGCGTATCGAACGGCAGCGATTTGTTGAGCGTCGAGTTCACGGCGAGCGTGCTCGTCGTAATGCCTATCGTATAGCCATCGGGCGGCGACTTCGCCAGCAGATCGAGACCGATGATAGTGGCCGCGCCGGCGCGATTATCGATGACGACCTGCTGACCGAGCCCCTCGCTCATTTTCGGCGCGAGCACGCGCGCGATGACGTCGGAACCGCCGCCGGGCGGATAGGGAACAATGAGGCGCACCGGCCGGCTGGGAAACGACTGCGCGCTCGCGAGGCCGGAAACCACAACAAGCGTAGCGACGCCGCGGCATAGCACGTCGCGACTGCTGATAAACTTGGACTTATGCAAAATAATACTCACGTAATGCAATGAGATATTCATTTGTCTGCAGCATGATGATTGCCGGCGCGCTCATTTGCTTTCATACGGCATCCGCGCAATCTTATCCCGTCAAACCCATCCGTTTGATCGTA
Organism: Betaproteobacteria bacterium; assembly: GCA_025363575.1. The sequence continues at coordinate 19,290 of JANYDM010000138.1, forward strand.
CCGTACCCGCCGGGGGGCGGCACCGATATTTTCGCGCGCATGCTTGGCGCGCGCCTTGGCGAAATGCTCGGGCAGCAAATGGTCATAGAAAACCGCGCGGGCGCCGCCGGTGTGCTCGGCGCGGAAGCCGCAGCGAAAGCTGCGCCCGACGGCTATACGCTCTTTGTCGGCCAGGCAAGCAACCTGGCGATCAACCCGCATATGATGAACAAGCTGCCCTACGATCCGGTGAAAGATTTTGCACCCATTACTTTGATCGCCACGTCGCCCAGCCTGCTGGTCGTGCATCCATCGCTGCCCGTGCGCTCTATCAAGGACCTCGTTGCGCTCGGCAAGGCCAAGCCGGGGTCCATCAATTACGCCTCGGCAGGCAACGGCAGTCCGGGCCATCTCGCCGCCGAATATTTCAAGAAAGTGGCGAAGATCGACATCGTGCATATCCCGTATAAAGGCGCCACGCCCGCGATGCTCGACGTGATTGCAGGCCAGGCCTCTTTGTATTTCACGTCGCCGGTCGCCGCGCAACCGTACGTGCAGTCCGGCCGTCTGCGTCAGATTGCAGTGACCAGCGCGCGGCGTTTTCCGCCACTGCCCGACGTACCTGCGATTGCGGAATCCGGCTATAGCGATTTCGACATGACATCATGGTGGGGACTGCTGGCCCCGGCGGGCACGTCCAAAGAAATTCTCGCGCGCTTGCATGCCGATGCGGTCAAAGCGCTCAACACCGCCGACATGAAGGGCAAGCTGGCAGCCCAGGGCGCGGTGGTCGTCACCAACACGCCCGAGCAGTTCGCGACTTATATAAAATCCGAAATCGCCAACTGGGGACGCGTCGTCGCTGTGTCGGGCGCGCGGATGGACTGAACAGGAGACGCAACTGATGCTGCTGGGACAAGGTGTAATGATCAACTGGAGCGACGTCGCGCCGGAGCACCGTGCCGCGTACTACGAATGGCACAGCCGCGAGCACATGGTCGGCCGCGTTGCCATACCCGGGTTCCAGCGCGGGCGGCGCTACCGCGCAGTCAATGCGCAACGCGATTTCTTCAATTTTTACGAGGTCGACGACCTTACCGTACTGACAGGCGCCGAGTATCTCGCCAAGGCGAATGCGCCCAGCCCGCGCACCCTGCGTACTACGCCGTTCGTGAAAAACAGCGTCCGCGGGATTTCAAGGGTGAGAAAATCACTCGGCATTGGCACCGGCGGCTACGCACTGACGTTGCGCTTTGACCCCGCAGACGACGCGGTGGACAAGCTCGATCGCTATCTGGACGAGGCATTCGTGAAGCTCGCCGCCATACCGGAAATCGCGGGTGTTCACCTGATAGTTGCCGACCCATCCGCGAGCACGATAGTGCCCGTCGAAAGAAAAGGCCGCCCCACCATCATTCCGAACTGGATCATCGTGATGGAAGGCATCTCGATCGCGGCGCTCGATAGCGCGTGCGATACCCATCTCGCGCCGGAAACGCTGGGCGCGCACGGCTACGCAGGCGCCGTCGACCGGGAAACCTACAGCCTGCAGATTATGGTGTCGAAACCGCGCGCCGGACACGCTTGAAATTGTCTTTCGGAAATTCGTTTTGAACGACGCATTGAACGATATGCTCAGGCATGCCGCCCGCTTCACGGTCATTGCAATGGCGTGCCACCCGCTCTTCACCTCTGCCGCCGGGAAATTTCCATCGCGCCCGATACGCATGATCGCCCCGTCGCCCGCCGGCGGCTCGGTCGACATCCTCGCCCGCACAGTCGGACAGTATCTCGCCGCCAACCTCGGCGTGCCGGTGATCGTGGATAACCGCGTCGGTGCGAGCGGCGTGATCGGCACCGAGCTCCTTGCGAAGTCGCCGCCCGACGGTTACACGATGATGATGGGCTATTCGGCGCATGCAACCAATCCGATATTCATCAAGAAACTGCCCTACGACACGCTGAAAGACTTCTCCGGCGTCGCGCACGTCGGCGACATTCCTTTGCTGCTCGTAGTGCATCCGTTAGTGCCCGCGCAATCCGTACGTGAATTGATCGCACTCGCCAAGGCGCGTCCGGGACAGTTGCAGTTTGCCGCGGGCGCCACGGGCGGGGGACCTTCGATGGCGGGGTTGCTGCTCAATCAACTGGCAGGCGTCGACATCGTGCAGGTCTCATACAAAGGCAATGCGCCGGCGCAGGTCGATCTGCTCGGCGGCCAGGTCACCATGATGTTCGACACCATCAACACGAGCATCGCGCTGGCGCGGGCCGGCCGCTTGCGCGCGCTGGCGGTGACGACCCTGAAGCGCTCGTCGCTCGCCCCGGAATTGCCGACCATGGCCGAAGCCGGCCTGCCCGGATTCGACGTGCGCGCGTGGTATGCGGTCTTGGTGCCCGCGCGCACGCCGCGCGACATCGTGCAAAAATTGAACGTGGAAATCAACAAGGCGCTTGGCGATCCGGCCATCCGCTCGCGGCTGACCGGCGACGGCATCGAGCTCGTCGGCGGCACGCCCGAAGCGGCGGACGCTTTCATCCGCGCGGAAATGGCGCGCTGGCCGAAAACAATCAAAGCGGGCAGTTGAGTTCCTGCTCGGCGCCCTCGATGGGGCTTTGTGGCGTAGCGTACGGATAACCACCGGCCTTCTGTCTAGACTTCAGGTGCGTCACGACCGCATCCGCAGTCGAAGGATGCCATGCAACCTAACCATTGAGGACCCTCATGAAAACTTTATCAATGCTTAAGCTGGCCGGTATGGCAGCGGCGGTAGCGCTTGCGGGTTGCGCTGAGCAGCCGATGTACCAATCGCAATCTTCGCAGTATCCGTCGCAGGGCGGCTATGCATCGCCGAACTATCAATCCCAATCTCAATACCAGGGTCAGTCGCAGGGTGCCTACATCGGCACTGTCGACCGTATCGAACTCATCAGCAGGAAAGACCCCAACAACATCGCCGGCACAGTCATCGGCGGGATCGTCGGCGGCCTGATTGGCCACCAGATCGGCGGCGGCACGGGCAATACGGTGGCAACGATCGCGGGCGCCGCGGGCGGCGCGTATGCGGGCAACCAGGTCGAGCAGCGCAAGCGCTACGACCATGAAACCTTTCGCGTGACCGTGCGCATGGACAACGGCGGGTACCAGACCATTACCGAAGACAACATCACCGATCTGCGCACGGGCGATCGGGTGCGAGTCGACGGCAACAATATTACGCGTTACTAACGTGCAAGGGATCGCGGCGCATGCGCTGCCGCGATCCTGATAGTCGTCCCCAGGACGAGGCAGGTCTCATTGCGCCTTGTCGAGCGTCGACAGCGCTTCCATCGCCAGGAAATACTGCAGCCCCTCGTCGAGTTGCTTTCTCAGCGGGTGCGTGAGCACCATGCGCGTATAGCGCAGCAGCATGTCGTTTTTCTTTGCCAGCTGTTCGGCAAGCTGCCACGCGCGTGGCAGCAGCTTGTCGCGCGGCATGAGCTCCGCCACCAGCCCGATGTCTTTCGCTTCTTGCGCGTTCAACACCTGCCCCGTCAGCATCAGGTAGCGCGCGCGATTGAGCCCCATCAGCATGGTGTAAACGACGTTGATGCCGTCGCCCGGCACGATGCCGCCGTTATGAAAATGCGCAGTGTCTTCGAACGTGACGTCGTCGGCCGCGATCACGATGTCGCACATCAAGGCGAGGTCCGCGTGACGTTTCGCCGGCCCGTTGACCGCCGCGATCATCGGCACTTCGATATTGAGCACCGCGTTGACCATCCTGCGCGCATTGACGAAGACTTCATGCACGCCCGCGGGCGAGAGTTTCGCACCGTGAAAGAACGGCGCGTCCGGGTCAAGCCGCGGGCCGGTGAATTCGCTGCCGGTGCCGGTCAGGATCACGATACGGTTCTCGCGATCGGCGCCGACGTCCGTAAACGCGCGCACGAACTCGACCTGCGCGTCGAGGTTCCATTGCAACGGCCCGCCATCGGTGTGCAATGTCATCTGCAATATACCGCCGCGCCGGTCCATCTTGATGAATTTGTACGTGCGACTATAGTCGTCGAACTTCGGCATCGTTTCTCCAAATCCGGTTAGTGAAGTCCGCCCCTCGCAAAGGAAGGAACATGGTAGTGCAGCATCAATCCACGCGCGCGCCGGAATCCTTGATCACTTTCGCCCATTTCGTGACTTCGACTTTGATGTAAGCGGTAAATTGTCCCGCCGTGTTCGCTACCGGGTCGAACCCGAGCACGGCCAGCCGCTCTTTTGTGTCGGGCTGCGCAACGATGGCAGCAATCGCCTTGTTGAGCTTCGCCACATGCGCCGCGGGTGTGCCGGTCGGCGCGAAAAAACCTATCCACGTGTAGTCCTCGTAACCGGGATAGCCTTGCTCGGCGACGGTACCCACGTCAGGCAGCGACTGCATGCGCGCGGGACTCGTCACCGCGATGCCGCGGATTTTGCCCGATTTGATGAGAGGCACTGTCGGCGGCATTGCCGTCAAGCCGACCGGGATCTGTCCCGCGGCGACAGCAAGCATGGCCGGCGCCGCGCTGCTATAGGGAATGTGCGTAACGTCGAGGCCTGCCATCAATTTCAATAGACGCTCGCCGGTCAGATGCGGCGTGCTGCCGGCGCCGGCGGAACCATACGAGAGTTTTTGCTTTTTGCCGAGCGCAATCAACTCCTGCAGGTTGTTAGCGGCGACCGACGGATGCACGAAGATCATGTTGGGACTGACGCCGGCATTGATGATGGGCGCGAAATCCCGGAACGGATCGTAGCCGGGATTCTTGTAGAGACTCGCGGCCGCCACGTACTGGCTGCTATTGCAGAGCAACGTATAGCCGTCGGGCACGGCCTGCGCTGCAATGCGCGTTGCTATCGTGCCGCCGGCGCCGCCTCGATTGTCGATCACGATGGACTGGCCAAGCACGTCGGCAAGTTTCTGGCCGACGACCCGCCCCATGATGTCGATCGGCCCGCCGGCCGCGCCGCCGGCCAGCACGCGGATGGGGCGCTCGGGGTAACTGTCCGCAGCCGCGCAAGACCATGCGAGCGAACATGCAGCGAGACAGCCCATGCGTATCCAGTTCGTCGGCATCATGTCCTCCGGTGTTTGCTCGGCAGCGGTTTGTTCCGCCTTGATTTTCAGCGTATCTAATCACATTCAGTCGCTCTACGCTATGATGGGGGCTCAACAATCGCCGGCTATCGCGCGGCGTTCAAACACCGGCCGCATCCGCGGCCAGCCCGGGAGATTGTCAATGACGGAGAAAATGAAAGGCTCGCGGTTGGTTGCGCATTTGCTCAAGGCGCACGGGGTCACGCACGTATTTTTCATGGACGCCGTGCTGCGCCGCGCGCTGGCCGAGATGGAGGATTTCGGCATCGCGCGCATACTGGGCCACTCCGAAAAAGCCGTCGCCTACATGGCCGACGGTTATGCGCGCGTGTCGGGCCGCCCGGGCGTGTGCTTTGCGCAGTCGGTGGGCGCGGCGAATCTCGCCGCCGGCATGCAAGACCCCTACCTTGGTCATTCGCCCGTGATCGCGATGACCGGACGCCACGTCGCGTCGTTTCAGTATCGCAACGCCTACCAGGAAGTCGATCATGGACCGCTCTATGCGGCGGTCACCAAATTTCACGGCCGCATCGACGTGCAGGAGCAGATACCCATCCTGTTCCGCGCCGCATTCCGCGAAGCAACTACCGGAACGCCGCGTCCGGTGCATCTCGACGTCGCCGGTTTTACCGGTGATGCATTGACAGTGACGGAAGGCACTTTCGATCTCACGGTCGACGACGCGCATACGCGCTTTCCCGCGTTTCGCCCCGCGCCCGACCCCGCCGCAATCGAGCGCGCAATCGTTGCGATCAAGACCGCCAAGCGCCCGGTAATCATCGCCGACCGCGGCGTCATCATCTCCGGCGCGTCCGCCGCGCTCGCGCGATTCGCCGAGCGTATACAGGCACCGGTCGTCGTGACCCTCGATGCAAAGCAAGCCATGCTGGAAGACCACAAACTCTTTCGCGGCGCAGTCGGCCTCTACGGACGCGGCTGCGCGAACCACGTCGTCGCCGAAGCCGACCTCGTGATTTACGCAGGCAGCAATACCAGCGACCACACCACCGCCAACTGGACGATGCCGAAACAGGGCACCGCGATCATCCAGATCGACATCGACCCGCTGGAAATCGGCCGCAACTACCCGGGCACGATCGGCGTGCTGTCCGATGTGCGCGCGGGGCTTGAAGCGCTGGCGACTGACGCCGACGCGGCGACGCACGAAGACTGGCTCGCGCATACGCAGAAGTTCGTCGACGAGTGGCGTGTCGAAGCGGAGAAAGCGCGTTCGTCGGAACAAATGCCGATGCGTCCCGAGCGTCTCGTCAAGGAACTCAACGAGGTGCTGCCAAAGGACGCCATCGTGATCGCAGACACCGGCTATGCCGCGCTATGGACCGGCACCCTGCTCTACCTGCGCCACCCGACCCAGCAATATTTCCGCGCCGCCGGCTCGCTGGGCTGGTCATTCCCCGCATCGCTCGGCGCGAAATGTGCCGCGCCCGACAAACCGGTGATCTGCTTCACCGGCGACGGCGGCTTCTTCTATCACCTGCCCGAACTCGAAACCGCGCGCCGCCGCAATATCAAGACCATCACCATCGTCAACAACAACCATTGTTTGTCGCAAGGCCTGCGCAACCTCAACATCGCCTACGAAGGCCGCGCCGAACCCAACCGCAAAGACGAATGCTACGAGTACCGCGAAACCGATTTCGCCAAAGTCGCGCAATCGTTCGACTGCTTCGGCGTCACTGTCGACAAGCCGCAGGATTTCAAGAAGGCGTTCGATGCCGCGATGGCGTCCGACCTGCCGGCGGTGATAGACGTGAAGACGCAGTTCGCGGTGCAGGCGCCGCTGCCATGGGTGCCGAATTGATCTTGAGGGTGAGGCGTAAGGTGCGCCAGCCCCTCTGCTGTTTCCCCCGACAACCGCTCGGCGTATCATGGCGCCTAATACTGGATCACGACAATGACCCAACTTCTTGAGCAAGCACTGACCGAAATCGCAAAACTTCCTCCACCGGAGCAGGACGCTATTGCGGCGATCCTTATTGAGGAACTCGCATCCGAGCAGCGCTGGGCGAAATCGTTCGACAAGTCGCAGGACCTGCTTGCCAAGCTTGCGGACGAAGCGCTCGCCGAAGACCAGGCTGGACTAACCAAGCCTTTCTGACAGCCGTGCAATCCCGCACGACGGCAAGGTTCCGCGCGCTCTATGACGCGCTGCCCAAACCGATGCAGGAAAAATCGAAGGCCAGCTATCGATTGTGGTCTGCTAACCCTGCTCATCCTTCATTGCGCTTCAAGAAAATTCACGCCATACGTCCGATCTACTCCGTCCGCATCGATTTGGACTGGCGCGCGGTCGGCGTATTGAATGGAGACACAGTCGTTTGGTACTGGATCGGGCCGCATGCGGAATACGAAAGACTGCTGCGCGCTTTATAAATCACGGCCAGAGCCGCGATGAGTTTTCGTCATTCCCGCGCAGGCGGGAATCCAGAGGGTTCAAGGCTTTCCTGGATCCCCGCCTGCGCGAGGCTCGACTAAATCAGCGTTTACCTAAAGCACTTGGCCACAGAGGGCGGGAAAATCAATGTTCGAGCAAGCTTTCAAAAATATCGACGACATCCTCTGGAAAGAGGCTGGCTGCACCACGGAGCTCGACTACACCGAGCAGACTTCGTGGCTGCTGTTCCTGAAATATCTCGACGGCCTCGAACAGGACCGCGCGACCGAGGCCAAGCTCGAAGGAAAAAAATACAGCTATATCCTGGATAAAGACTATCGCTGGGAAAGCTGGGCCGCACCGAAAGACAAGGCCGGCAAGCTCGACCATAACACCGCGCTTTCAGGCGACGACCTGCGCGATTTCGTCAACGCGAAGCTTTTTCCTTATCTGCACGGCTTCAAGCAGAAGGCCAGCGGCCCGAACACCATCGAATACAAGATCGGCGAGATTTTCGGCGAGATCAAGAACAAGATCACCAGCGGTTACAACCTGCGCGAGATCATCGACCATATCGACGAGCTGCGCTTCCGCTCGCAGGCCGAGAAGCACGAACTCTCGCACCTCTACGAAGCCAAGATCAGGAACATGGGCAATGCCGGGCGCAACGGCGGCGAGTACTACACCCCGCGCCCGTTGATCCGCGCCATCGTGCGCGTCACCGCGCCGCAACTGGGCGAGCGCATCTATGACGGCGCGGTCGGCTCGGCGGGCTTTCTGTGCGAAGCGTTCGATTATCTGAAAGAAGCCCACCCCAAACGCACCACCGCGCAGGACAAGGCGTTGCAGGAGCGCAGCTTCTATGGCAAGGAAAAGAAATCCCTCGCCTATGTAATCGGCATCATGAACATGATCCTGCACGGCATCGAGGCGCCGAACATCATCCACACCAACACGCTCACCGAGAACTTAGCCGACATTCAGGACAAGGACCGCTACGACGTGGTGCTGGCCAACCCGCCCTTCGGCGGCAAGGAGCGCCCCGAGGTGCAACAGAACTTTCCCATCCGCACCGGCGAAACGGCGTTTCTGTTCCTGCAGCACTTTATCAAGATCCTCAAGGCGGGCGGGCGCGGCGGCGTTGTCATCAAGAACACCTTCCTCTCCAACACCGACAACGCCTCCGTCGCCCTGCGCAAGCTGCTGCTGGAAAGCTGCAACCTCCACACCGTGCTCGACTGTCCCGGCGGCACCTTCATCGGCGCGGGCGTGAAGACCGTAGTGCTGTTTTTCGAGAAAGGCGCGCCGACCCTTCGACAGGGCTCAGGGCAGGCCCGCAAGGTCTGGTACTACCAGCTCGATCCCGGCCGCAATATGGGCAAAACCAACCCGCTCAACGACGCCGATCTCGCCGAGTTCGTGGAGCTGCAAAAGACTTTCGCCGACTCGCCCAAAAGCTGGAGCGTGGATGTGAGCCGGTCACTGAGCTCCGCCGAAGTGGACCTCGCCGTGAAGAACCCCAACGGTGGCGAGGTAGTCGCGCACCGCAGCCCGCAGGCGATCATGGAAGAAATCGCTGCGCTCGACGCCGAGAGCGCGAAGGTGCTGGGGAACATCAAGGCACTGCTCGTATGATGAGGTGGGAAACAAAGACTGTTGGCGAGGTTTGCGAAGTCGTGAACGGCGGCACGCCAAAGACTAGCGTCTCTGAATACTGGAACGGCAAACACCTCTGGATTACGCCGGCCGAAATGGGCAAGCGGCTTAGTCCTTATGTGAGCGACACTGAACGCAAGCTTTCCGATGCGGGACTTCGCGATAGCTCTGCAAGAATGCTGCCGCCGCACTCAGTCATTCTTTCGTCCCGCGCTCCCATTGGACACTTGGTCGTCAACACCAAACCAATGTCCACCAACCAAGGCTGTAAGGGGCTCGTACCGGGAAACAAGCTTGATCACAAGTTTTTGTACTACTACCTAACCAGCATCGTTGAGCTGCTCGACTCGTTGGGGACTGGCGCCATCTTTCGCGAGTTATCCGGCGGAAAACTCAAGGAAGTGCTCATTCCCTTCCCTCCGCTTCCCGAACAGCAGCGGATCGTCGACGTGCTGGACGAAGCGTTTGCCGGCCTCGCCACCGCCCAAACCCATGCCGAAAAGAACCTCCAAAACGCCCGTGCGCTTTTTGAAAGCCACCTGCAATCCGTCTTCACCCAGCGCGGCAAGGGGTGGGTGGCGAAGCGCAAGCCGCTGGCGGAATTGTGTGACTTGATTGTTGATTGTGAACACAAGACAGCACCGATTCAGCAAGAGGGGATTCCTTCAATTCGTACCCCGAACATCGGAAAGGGCAAGCTGCTCTTGAATGGCGTTAATCGTGTGTCTGAAAAGACCTACAAAACCTGGACGCAACGTGCAGAACCGTCGCCTGGCGACTTGATACTGGCACGCGAAGCACCTGCTGGAAATGTCGCGGTCATACCTGAAAACATGCGAGTTTGTCTGGGCCAACGAACCGTCTTAATTCGACCCAAGGCGGATGTCTTAGAACCTACCTTCTTAGCGTTCCTTCTTCTTGAACCAAAGACGCAGGCAACACTTCTGGCTCATTCGCGTGGCGCGACTGTGCAGCATGTGAACATGAAGGATATTCGAGCACTCGATGTTGGTGCGATTCCTTCGCTCGAAGTGCAAAGATCAATCGTGTCTACGCTCTTGAGTTTTGACATCGAAACTCAACGCCTAGAAAGCCTCTACCAGCAGAAGCTCGCGGCGCTTGCGGCATTGAAAAAGTCCCTGCTGCACCAAGCCTTCAGCGGCGCCCTTTAAGGAGCAAAATAACGACCATGCCAAATTATGGCACGATCGTGCTAAACTATGGCTCATGTCAATCGCCACCGCTCTTTTTACGGACAGCCAGACCCGCGTCTACCGCTGGCTGTTCGGCCAGCCCGAACGTAAATTTCACCTCAACGAATTGCGCCGCCTGACCGGCCTTGGCAGCGCGTCGCTGCAGCGCGAGCTGAACCGTCTGCATGACGCCGGCCTCGTGCGTGCGGATCGCGTCGGCAATCTGCGGCGGTTTCAGGCCGACGAGCACAGCCCGGTTTATGAAGACCTGATCACGCTCACGCGTAAAACGCTGGGCGTTCAGCCGGTTTTGCGCGAAGCATTGCTACCGATTGCCGGAGATTTGCAGAACGCCTGGGTGTACGGTTCGGTCGCGAAACAAA
>JANYDM010000148.1 GCA_025363575.1 Betaproteobacteria bacterium
CAAAACGCGATGGTTTGACCGTTGGGCAAGGAAACAGAATCTGGCCGCGCGTGCGCTCTGCGAAGCGGTGCGCGAAATGGATGCTGGACTTTATGAAGCGGATTTGGGTGGCGGGTTGTTGAAAAAACGAATTGCCCGTCCAGGACAAGGTAAAAGCGGCGGGTTCCGCACGCTGGTGGCGACCAACAAGGGAAACCGATGGTTCTTCGTGTTTGGTTTTCCCAAAAACGAACGCAGCAACATCGACAAGGATGAGGAAGATGCCTTGAAGAAACTTGCCGCGTATTTATTGATGCTGACATCGCCGGCGTTAGCCAAGGCACAAGGTGCCGGTGAATTGATAGAGGTAAATTGCGATGCGGAAGACAAAATCAGCAATTCTTGAGGCCGTGCGTGCGACGGCCAAGGGGCTACATGCCGCGGGCGTGATGGATCAGGTCACTCTGCGCGAATTCGATCGGCTGTGTTTGCCGCCGGTCGAACCCTTATCGCCGAGTAAGATTAAGAGAATCCGTGAAACCTCCCACGTCAGCCAAGCCGTATTTGCAGCGCTACTCAATACCAGCGTATCGACGGTGCAGAAGTGGGAAATCGGTCAAAAGCGGCCAACCGGGACAGCGCTCAAACTTCTCCATCTGGTGCAGAAGAGGGGCCTGGAGATCGTTGCGTAGTGCGCGCGACCTTTGCCCGTTGTGATGAAACGAATGTGCGAGCGCGAGGACCTGCGGATGGCAATTCGTAAAGGCCAGGCGGACATGATGGATATGGATGATGCTGTCAAAGCTGTTATTACCGACCCTGTTTTGCAGAAGCGCCTTGCGAAGTATCTCGTTTTACAGTGCTTTCGCAATTCCGTTTTGGAAGATCTGCACGCAGGCAAAGTACCCAGCTCGAAGTGCGGAGACTATACCGATGTTGTCGTCCGTTCGTCATTCGGGGAGATTCCTTGGAGCAAGGTGTCACGACTTGATGATGCTGAGATGAAGGGACTTATGGTGGATGTAGTGAATAGGACCTACCATTTTATCCAGCAACTATTCAGCGAAGAGCATGGGGGCGAGCTCCTTCTAAAATTGGCCGCGCGCGATCCGGTCCCGAACTGGGAGAATCCCAGTTAGCGCCCGGGCGGACATACCACTACGCCCGGTGATCATCTCGTCGCACGAGGACTGAAATTTCGTCGCGCGATATCGGCTTGCAGCGCAATGTTATAATGCTATCTTGGTCAGTTGGGTTTAGGCATCGATTGATGCGACCCATACATTACCGACGGATCGCCGCAAAACCCCTTGCGGGAGTTTTGCGGGAACCGGTTATGCATTGTCCTGCACGGTTATGCACTTCAGCAGCGAGCGTCGTGCAATTAATGGTTAATAAACAGTTGCTTATTAGTGCGTAGCTTCATGGGGTGCAGGTGGTCGGAGGTTCAAATCCTCTCGCCCCGACCAAAAATCCAAAGCTTCACTGTTCATCTGTCGCCGGTATTCGGCGCGTTGCGTGCGCAGCGCCGGTACGCGGTCAGTCGATCTTCACACCGGCGCTCTTAACGAGCTCCGACCATTTCGCGGATTCCGATGCGATGTACGTTGTGACGTCCGCGGGCGTGCCGCCCATGACTGTCACGCCCATGTCGGTGACGCGTTTGCGAAAGACCGGCTCGGCGAGGGTCGCGTTGATTCGGGAATTTAGTTTCGCAATGATTGCTTTCGGCGTGCCGGCCGGCGCCAAAACGGTGTACCAGGTACCGGCTTCCAGGCCCGGCATGCCGGCTTCCTTTGTTGTCGGCACATCCGGCAGCACCGCGGAGCGTACGGGCGACAGCACCGCCAGCGCGCGAACATTGCCGGCAAGGGCCTGCTGCGCGATCGCCGGGAGCAGGTGAAAGATGAGCTGCGTCCGGTTGGCGATCGTGTCCTGCGTAGCGAGTCCCGGCGAGACATATGGGATGTGACGCATCTTCGTGCCGGTCATTCTTTGATAGAGCTCCGCAGCGAGATGCATGCTGCTGCCGTTGCCCGCGGATGCGTAGTTGAGCTCGTCGGGGCGCGCCTTTACGTATTGCGTAAATTCGCCCAGCGTGCGCGCCGGCAGTGAAGGATGCACGACAAGAACATTCGGCACACCCCCGAATCTTATGACCGGTTCGATATCTTTTTTAGGATCGAAGCCGAGGTTGGAATAGACAAAAGGATTGATGGTCAACGTCGTGCCTGACGCGAATGCCAGCACATAACCGTCTGCGCTGGCGCGCGCCGCGATCGCCGTTCCGATATTGCCGTTGCCGCCGCCTCGATTGTCGACCACGAACTGTTGGCCGAAGGACTTGGTCAGGGCATCCGCGAGCAGCCGGCACGACGGGTCGCTGCTGCCGCCGGGCGGGAAAGGATTGATCATGCGCACGGGCCGCGCTGGATATTCCCGCGCATCGTCGGCGGCGCAAGCCGGCGCGACAACCAGTGCCATAGTCAGGACGGCTAACAATCTCATCGATGCGCTCCAGGCAAAAGGGACTACCTTGATTATGCATGAGTTGGATGGCAGTCGAACCTCAGTTGCTGCGCATGCATCGTATAATCGCCCGCAACAGAAGACTTGAACAAGAAGGCAAAGAGAATGGCGAAAGATACGCGGCCCGCGGTAAAAATCCTGAATCCAGTGACGATACCGCGCGGAAACATCCGTTACGCGCCGGGCGTGCGCGCGGGTCGCTGGATATTCGCGACCGGGCATAAAGGCACGGCGGATTACGCCAGCGCCATGTCGGCCGCCGTAATGCACGCGGGTGCTCCGGGCCGGGGCACGCCCAAGCTCAGGCGCGAGGCGGAGCAAATTTTCCGCAACGTCGGTAAAGTATTCAAGACGGGCGGCGGCGACTTGCAAAACATCGTCCGCGTCGACCAGAACTACACGTCCGGCCGGGCGGTCGAGTCTTATCACGACGTGCGGCGCGCGATTCTCAAAGACCACATCCCACCGAGTACGTCAACGCTGATCCAGGGCTTTCTGCTGCCCGGCCAGGAAATCGAAGTGCACATGCTGGGCATAGTGCCGCAAGCCGGGTTCCGTGCGCGCCACATCCGTCCGCCCGGGCATGCAGTGCACGCGACGTCCGGTTACAGTCTTGCGCTCGCCGCCGGTGATTACGTGTTCGTTGCCGGGCGCATGGCCGATTCGTTTACGTTCGGTGAAGGGATTGCCAAAGAGGCGAGCCTGCCGGCCGGGCATCTCTGGAAAGGGCTGCCGATTAAACTCGAGGCCGAGTTCATCGTGCGCGAGAAAATAATGCCGGCCCTGAAGGCTGCCGGCTCGTCGCTCAAGAACGTCGTGAAATGCCAAGTCTATATGCGCGACCCTGAAGATTTCGCGCCGTTCAACGAGGTATGGGACAAGTTTTTCCCCCGGGCGAAACCCGCCACCACGTTGATTCCAACCGCGACCCCCGGATTTTTCGTCGAGAACGCGCGGATCGAGATCAATACCATTGCGCTCACCGATGCGGGCCGCACGCGCAAAAAAGTTATTGACGCTGGCGTAGTGCCCGCGTACGCCGGCTACAGCCAGGCCGTGCGTGCGGGCGACCTGCTGTTTATATCCGGATTGCTTGCGGTCGACGAAGCGGGGCTGCTACCGGAGGCACGCATGGATTCCGCGCTGCCATACTTCGGGTCGAGCGTGCAATCGCAGATGCAAATACTGTTGCGCAACGCGCAGAAAATCTGCCGCGCGGCGGGGACTACGCTAGCCAACGTCGTGCGCATCCAGCAATACCATACGGATCTCGCTGAATTCTATCCCGCGTACCAGACCTGGGAGCATTACCTGCCGGGACAGCATTTGCCGTTTTCCGCGGTCAAGGTGCCGTTTCTGCCAGTGCCCGGTTGCACCGTTCAGCTCGATTTATGGGTCTATGTGCCGTGAGGCGGAGGCGCCGCATGTGCCGCTGACCCGCGCTGCGTGCGACCGCATTTGATGGCGTTGTACCTGATTTTTGCGATCACGCTGATCGGTTTCATCGGCGTGAATGCCGCGCGCGTCGTCTTGCAGTTGTACGCGCTCGACATCGGCGCAAGTCCTACCGAGGTCGGCATCCTGGTCGCGCTTTATTACGTCTGTCCGTTGCTGTTGTCATGGCCGGCGGGCACCTGGGGCGATCGCTACGGCCCGCGTTATCCGCTGCTGTTCAGCGCCGTCTGCGGGACCAGCGGCTTGCTGATTCCTTACTTCGTGCACTCGCTGCCAGCGCTTTACCTCGCCGGCGCGCTAAGCGGCATGTCGTTCGCTTTTTTTCTCGTTATCGTGCAAAACCTGGTCGGCATATTGAGCGCGCCTGCACAACGCGCGCAGACGTTCAGCAACTTCAGCCTGATCGGTGCAACGTCGAATTTCATCGGGCCGCTGGTGGCGGGCTTCTCCATCGACCATTTCGGCCATCCGGCGGCTTGCGTCACCGCGGCAGGGTTTGCGCTGATCACCGGGTTCGTGGTGCTGGCGTGGGGTGCGATTCTGCCCGGCGGCAGCCAGCGCGCGGCGCCGCGTGCGCGCATCGCCGATACGCTGGCTGACGCGGCGATCGTCCGCATACTGGTTATCGGCGGCCTTGTGCAGCTCGGCACGGACCTGTTTTCGTTCTATATTCCTGTTTACGGCGTAGGCATCGGGCTTTCCGCTTCGGCCATCGGCACGCTGCTAGCGAGTTTCGCGGCTGCGTCTTTTATCGTGCGCTTTGCATTGTCCGGCCTGATCAGGCATCTCGGCGAGGGCAGGTTGCTTGCTTATTCGTTCTATCTCGCCGCGGTAGGCTTCGCATTGGTCCCGCTTTTTCACGACGTCGCGTTGCTCTGCCTCGTATCGTTTATATTCGGCCTTGGCACCGGTTGCGGCCAGCCGATTGCAACCATGCTGATGTTCAGTCGTGCGGCAGACGGTCGCTCGGGCGAGGCGCTGGGGTTGCGGCTCACCGCGAACAACTTCGTGCGCGTGATCGCGCCGGCGCTGTTCGGATTTATCGTTTCGGGGTTCGGGCTCGCGCCGGTTTTCTACATCAACGCATTGATGATGGGCGCCGGCGGCCTGGTCAGCCGTTCCAGAACCGGCGCGTAACCATGCCGATGCTTCAAAAAACTGAACGCGGGATCGTCACCATCGTCAACCTGCCGGACTTGCGCGAACGCCTGCTCGCTTTCGGTGCGAAGCGGTTACCCGGCACGCCGGATGACTTGCGTAGTCAGCTCGCGCGCAAAGTTCCCGCCTGGCGCTAGATAATCACGGACGCGGGTCTCAGGGCGGAATAGACGGCCGGCAAGAGGGACGCGCGTGCGATGCCACGGCTGGCCACGGTGGCGAAAATGCAGGTGAAAGGCTACAATGCGGTTCGCTTGGCACCTCAGAACTCCGGAGATTCGATGAAAAAGACTGCGCAATTTTTCGTGCTCGGCTTGAGCGTGTTGTGGTCCGCGCAGGCCGCTGCTCAGACCGCTGCGGCCGCTTCGCAATCCGTGAAAGTCGGCTACGTCAACGTCGCGCGCATTGAAAGCGAGTCGGCAATGGCGCAGCAATCCATCGAGCAGTTGAAGAAAGAATTCGCCAATCGCGAAAAACAGCTGCAGGATTTGCAGAATCAGGGCAACGAAATGCAGGCCGATCTGGAGAAGAACGGCGCGACCATGCCTATCGCCGAAAGACAAGCGAAGGAAAAACGCATGGGCGCTGCGCTGCAGCAGTATCAGCAGATGGCGCGCAGCCTTTTGGAGGAACTCGAGGCGCGTAAACGCGAGAATTTTGCGGTGTTCCTGGCTGAGGTCAACACCATCATCAAGGGTATAGCCGAGGCCGGCAAATACGACTTGATCATTCAGCAGGCGGTGTTCAACAGCCCGCAGACCGATATCACCGACCAGGTGATGAAAGAAATTGCGAAGCGCCCCGGCGTCGTGAAATAGCCGCAGGACGGCCTGCTGTTGCGGCCGCTGCGGAAAATCCAGTGGCGAACCCGAATTCGAAGTAGCGCCCAATGACGGCATTCAAGGCTGCATGCGTGCAGCTCAATTCTTGCAACGACATGGACGCCAATCTGCAGACTGCGGATGCGGCGGTTCGCGCGGCGGCCACGGCCGGCGCCGCACTCATCATGCTGCCTGAATATGCGGCGCTGCTCGACGGTAGTGGCCGCACGATGCGCGAGAACTCCTATCCTGAAGAACAGCATCCGACGCTTGCGCGCCTGCGCGTGCTCGCGGCCGACACCCGCGCGTGGTTGTTGATCGGGTCCCTGACCGTGAAAGTCGATGCGGACCGCATGGTGAACCGTTCGTACTTGTTGTCGCCCGGCGGTGAAATAGCCGCGCAGTACGACAAGATCCACATGTTCGACGTCACGTTGCCTGGCGGCAAAGTGATACGCGAATCGAGCGCATATCATCCTGGCAATCGTGCCGTCGTTGCCGCCACGCCGTGGGGCCCGCTGGGGATGACGATTTGCTACGATCTGCGTTTTCCCCAGCTCTACCGCACACTGGCTAAAGCCGGGGCGCTATTCCTTGCGGTACCTTCATCGTTCCAGCGCGAAACCGGCGTTGCGCATTGGCATGCTTTGTTGCGTGCGCGCGCCATTGAAAATCTCAGCTATGTGTTTGCGCCGGCGATGTGCGGCGAGCATCCGGGCAATCGCTCGACGTACGGGCACTCTTTGATCGTCGATCCCTGGGGCAGGATAATTGCGGAGCTCGGCACGGAACCCGGCATCGCCATTGCGGACATCGATGTCGGGGAAGTGCTGCGCGTGCGCGGCATGCTGCCATCGCTGCAGCATGACCGTACTTTCGACGGGCCGGTTATTCAGTCAGCTTAGTACGACTTCGGCAGGCCGAGCACCTTCTCGGCGATAAAGCACAGGATCAGTTGCGGGCTCACCGGCGTGATGCGCGGAATGAACGCCTCGCGCAGGTAGCGTTCGACGTGAAATTCCCTGGCATAGCCCATGCCGCCCATTGTCATGACGGCGGTCTCGCACGCTTTGAAACCGGCTTCCCCGGCAAAATATTTTGCGGCGTTGGCGTCAGCGCCGCAA
The DNA here is from genome assembly GCA_025363575.1 of Betaproteobacteria bacterium. The sequence goes on from JANYDM010000148.1 coordinate 7,067, forward strand.
GGCAGTTCTGCATCGTACACCGACGCCGCTTTGAAGACGAGCAGGTTCGCGGCCTCAAGTTCAATCCAGCGCTGCGCGAGCGGATGTTGAATCGCCTGGTTTTGCCCGATCGGCCGATCGAACACGATTCTTTCCTTCGCATACTCCGCCGCGCGCCTGAGCGCGACCTGGCCGAGGCCCACGGCTTCAGCTGCAATCAGGATGCGCTCGGGGTTCATGCCATGGAGGATGTACTGGAAGCCTTTGCCCTCGTCGCCGATGCGATCGGCCACAGGCACTTTCAGGCCGTCGAAAAAGACCTGGTTGGAGTCGACCGCTTTGCGTCCCATTTTTGGAATCTCGCGGGTCTCGACGAACTCGCGGTTGAAGTCGGTGTAAAAGAGGCTCAATCCCTCAGTCGGCTTGCTGACCTGCCCAAGCGGCGTCGTGCGCGCAAGCAGCAGCATCTTGTTGGTGACTTGAGCAGTGGATATCCAGATTTTCTGGCCCGACACGACGTAGTGGTCGCCTTGTTTCGCCGCCTTCGTTTTCATGCGCGTGGTGTTCAGGCCGGCGTCGGGCTCGGTCACACAGAAGCAGGCTTTGTCGCTGCCCGCGATCAGCGGCGGCAGCCACCGTTTTTTCTGCTCTTCTTTGCCGAATACGACGACCGGATTCAAGCCAAAGATATTCATGTGAATGGCGGACGCGCCCGACATGCCGGCGCCCGACGCGGCGACGGTCTGCATCATGAGTGCGGCTTCGGTAATGCCGAGGCCGGCGCCGCCGTACTGCTCGGGCATGGCGATGCCCAGCCAGCCGTCGCGCGCGAATGCCTGGTGAAAATCGTGTGGAAAGCCGCCGTCCGTGTCTTTTTTCAGCCAGTAATTGTCGTCGAAGCGCGCGCAGATCTTCTCGATAGCGTCGCGGATCGCTAGTTGCTCTTCGGAAAATGAGAAATCCATGCTCACCTTATGCCGCAGTTCGGGTGACACCCGTCGCGATCATCGCGTTGATCTGGGTATCGGCATAGCCGGCCTCGCGCAGCAGTTCGATGCTGTGCTCGCCGAGACGCGGCGCCGGGCGCGGTGCTGACGGCTTCGATTCCGACCACCGGCTGGTCGGGCCCATCGAGCGCAGGGTGCCTTCGCTCGGGTGCTCGACGAGCGAAAAAAACTCTGTCGCGTTGAGATGCGGGTCGGCCAACAGATCGTCCAGCGAATTGAGCGGCATCACTGGAATGTCGGCGGCCGACAATAAGCCCAGCCATTCGGCGCTGGGGCGGGTTTTTATCTGCGCGGCGACGAACGCATAGCATTCCGCGAAATGTTCCGATCGCACCGCTTGAGTGGAGAAACGCCGGTCGGTCTCGAACATCGATTCCCGGCCGATAATGCGAAAAAAATTACGCCACTGCTTGTCATTGTAGATCAGCAGGCACAGGTAGCCATCTTTGGTGGCGTAGGGATTGCGATGCTCGGCGAGCAGGCGTGGATAGCCCATGGGGCCTAGCGGGGGCTCGAAAGTTTTGCCGCCCATATGATCGCTCAGCACGAACTCGGTGAGGCATTCGAACATCGGCACTTCCACGGCCTGGCCGCGGCCGCTGCGCTCGCGTTGAAAGAGAGCGGTGGTCACTGCATTGACCGCGTTGAGACCGGTGATGCGGTCGGCGACGGTTGAGGGCACGAAGCGCGGGCGGTCCGCGCCTGCCTGTTGTACCACAGACGGCAACGCGACCATGCCCTGGATCAGGTCGTCGTAGGCCGGCTTCGCGGCGTACGGTCCGCTCTGGCTGAAGCCATACGCACCGACGTAAATTATTTTCGGATTGACCGCGCGCACGTCGTCGTAGCCGAGCTGCAAACGCGCCATCGCTTGCGGCCGCACATTGTAGATAAGCACGTCAGCCGTCGCGCATAGTTTCAACATTGCCTCGCGGCCCGCCGGCAGCTTGAGGTCGAGAACGATCGAGCGCTTGTTACGGTTCAAATGCAGGAAAATGTGGCCCATGCCCGGGTTTTTCATGGGCGCCGAGTGGCGCATGTTGTCGCCTTCGCGCGACTCGACCTTGATGATGTCGGCGCCGAGGTCGCCGAGCATCTGTGTTGCATACGGCCCGAGGATAACCGTCGTCAGGTCGATAATCTTGATGCCAGCCAACGGACCGCTCATATCAGCCAGGCGTACTTAGCGTTGCGATCAGGCGCCGCCGCGCGCCGGCAGCAGGGCACCGCAGGCGCGCTGTATGCGCGAGCAGGCTTCCTTCAACTTTTCGGCCGACGTCGAGTACGAGACGCGTATATAAGGCGACATGCCGTACGCCGCTCCCTGCAGCACGCCGACATCCGCGGACTCGAGCAGATACATCACGAAATCGAGGTCATTCGAAATGACCGTGCCTTCTGGCGTGCGCTTGTCGATGACGCCTGCAACATTGGCGAAGACGTAAAACGCGCCCTCGGGCGAGCGGCAGGTGATGCCATTCGCCGCGTTCAGCATGGTGACCACAAGGTCACGGCGCTCGCGAAAATTCTGCGCGCGCTCAACGAGGAAATTCTGCGGCCCGGTCAACGCTTCGATTGCCGCCGCCTGGCTGATGGAGGATGGATTGGTCGTGCTCTGCGATTGCATCTTGAGGATCGTATTGATGAGTTGCTGCGGACCGCCGGCATAGCCGATGCGAAATCCCGTCATCGCATAAGCCTTGGAGACGCCGTTGACGGTCAGCGTGCGATCGCGCAGCGCGGGTTCGACCTGCGCTGGTGTCGCGCTTCGCTGTGTGCCGTACACGATATGCTCGTACACTTCATCGGTCAGTATCCAGACGTGCGGATGGCGCATAAGTACTGCCGTCAGCGGCTTGAGGTCGGCCGCGGTATAGACCGCGCCAGTCGGATTGCACGGTGAATTGAGCATGAGCCACTTCGTGCGCGGCGTAATCGCGCGCTCGAGGTCAGCCGCCTGTAGCTTGAAGCCGTTCGTTTCGGCGCAATCCACCGCGACCGGCGTGCCGCCGGCCAACTGCACCATGTCGGGATACGAGACGTAGTAGGGTGCGGGCACGATGACTTCGTCGCCGGCGGTTACGGTCGCCATCAGCGCATTGAAGATGACCTGCTTGCTGCCGTTCGCGCAGGTGATTTCATTGCGCGCGTAAGCCAGGCCGTTCTCGCGCTTGAACTTGAGCGCTACGGCATCTTTCAGCTCCGGCGTGCCGTCGACGTTGGTATAGCGCGTCTGGCCGGTTTTGAGCGCGCGTATCGACGCGTCTATGATGTTGGCCGGGGTCTCGAAATCCGGTTCGCCGACCGTGAGGCCGATGATCTTGCGGCCGGCGAGCTGCAACTCGCGCACGCGCATGGTCGCCATCGAGCTCGGCGACGGTTTGATTCGATTCATTCGCGGTGCAATAAAACCCATGCTTGCCGACCTCTGATGCGCGACCGCACGGCGCGTGCGAGCCGGAAAAAGGCCTCATGCTACACCAAATCGACCCGCGCCTTTCCGTGTCCACGCCATTGCGAGCGAGCATGAGGCGCGCGACCTGCATGCTATAATTTACCAAGAAAAATTACAGCCACGGTCTCCCGATCTCTCACGCAATGGTGCATCAGTCCCGACGGCCGCGGCCACAGCGCCAGGCGACTCGTTCGTCCATTGCCCGCTTGGCCACATGCATATCCTGCTGAGCAACGACGACGGTTACTTCGCGCCGGGCCTTGCCATACTAGCCGACACGCTGGCGCCTTTCGGCAAAATCACCGTCGTAGCACCCGAGCGTGACCGCAGCGGCGCCAGCAATTCGCTGACGCTCGACCGCCCGCTGTCCGTGCGCAAGGCAGCCAGCGGTTTTTTTTATGTGAACGGCACGCCAACCGATTGCGTGCACCTCGCGGTCACGGGCCTGCTCGACGAGATGCCGGATTTCGTGATCTCAGGCGTCAATCATGGCGCGAACATGGGCGACGACACCATCTACTCAGGCACGGTAGCCGCGGCCACCGAGGGTTTTCTGCTGGGGATACCTTCGCTCGCCATTTCGCTGGTAGCGAACGGCAACGATCACTTCGTTACTGCCGCGCGGGTGGCCGCGGACATTACACGACGGTTCGTGGAAAAGCCGCTGGGCCAGCCGGCGCTCTTCAATGTAAACGTCCCGGATGTCGAATTTGCGCATTTGCAAGGCATCGAGATCACGCGCCTGGGCAAGCGGCATAAGGCGGAGCCGGTCGTGAAGTCCACGACGCCGCGCGGCGGCACGGTGTACTGGGTAGGCGCCGCCGGGGCCGCGCAAGATGCGGGCGAAGGCACCGACTTCAATGCGGTGTCGCGCGCCGTGGTGTCCATCACGCCGCTGCAGGTCGATCTCACGCATTACCGGCAGATGCAGGCGCTCAAGGACTGGTTCGCATGAGCGAGCGCATATCCGGTATCGGCATGACTTCCCAGCGCACGCGGATGCGCATGATCGAGCGCCTGCGGGAGCAGGGCGTGGTCAACGAAGCCGTGCTCAATGTCATGAATGAAATCCCGCGCCATATTTTCGTCGAAGAGGCGCTGGCAAGCCGCGCATACGAAGACATCGCGCTGCCGCTCGGCTTCGGCCAGACGATTTCGCAGCCGTATATTGTCGCGCGCATGACCGAGCTGTTGCTGGCAGGGCCGCCGCTAGGCAAGGTGCTTGAGGTCGGTACCGGCTGTGGCTACCAGACAGCCGTGCTTGCGCGTCTCGCGAAAGAGGTTTATTCCGTCGAGCGTCTTTTGCAGCTGCTTGCCAAAGCGCGCAAGCACCTGCGCGAGCTGCGCATCAACAACGTCAGATTCAAGCATGGCGATGGCCACGTCGGCATACTCGCGGATGCGCCGTTCGATGCGATACTCGTGACCGCCGCGGCTACCCATGTGCCCCAGGTCTTAAAAGAGCAACTTGCAGTCGGCGGCAGGATGATCATGCCGATGGGCACGCGCGAACAGTATCTGTGCATGATAGAGCGCGGCGCGCGCGGCTATTCTGAAACGAAGCTCGACGCGGTCAAATTCGTGCCCATGCTGTCGGGGTTGAATTGACGTGACGGGCAATCAGTTCAACCGCGTTTGCGCGCTCGCGCTGTTGAGCGCCCTTGGTGGTTCCGGTTGCATGACCGCACACCATCCGGCGCCGGTCAGCGATCGCGGTACTCAGCCAGGGGTGCCGGCTGCAATCAGGCCGGCGCAGGTGGCCGCGCCGCGAGAAGGTGATCCGCGACCTGAGTACTACACTGTGAAGCGCGGCGACACGCTCTATCTCATCGCGCTTGACCAGGGCCTAGACTATAAAGAGCTTGCGGCGTGGAACAATATTGATAATCCGAACGTGATCCGCGTCGGCCAGCAACTGCGTCTGCGCGCGCCCGAATCCGCTGTCGCGACCACGCCGCTGCAGGTGATGCCCAGGGTCGAAGGCCGGCCGGTCGGCGCAGCATCCGCGCCGCCGGCAGCCGCAGGGAAGGACGCCGTTAAATCGCAGCCAAAAGCGGTGAAGCTGCCGTATTCAGACCAGGCGCTCGCGCAACTCTCAGGATCACCGCCGGCGCAGCAGCAAGCTCAGCCGCAGCTTCAGCCCCAGGTTCAGCCGGTCGTGCCACCGGTTGCAAAATCCGATCCCCGGCCCGACGAAAAGCCCGTGGCTGTGCTCGAGGACGATGAAAAGATCAATTGGGGCTGGCCCACGAGCGGCAAGTTACTGAGCACATACAACGAGACCACCAACCTCAAAGGCATAGGCATTGGCGGCAAGCTCGGGCAACCGGTCATCGCCAGCGCGCCGGGCACAGTGTTGTACAGCGGCGACGGCATCCGCGGTTATGGCAAGCTCGTTATCATCAAGCACAACAAGGTCTACCTGAGCGTCTACGCCCACAACAGTCATCTGCTGGTGAAGGAAGGGCAGATCGTGGTCAAAGGGCAGAAAATTGCCGACATGGGTTCGAGCGACGCGGACCAGGTGAACCTGCACTTCGAGATCAGGCGATTCGGCAAGCCGATTGACCCGCTCAAGCTGCTACCCAATTGAAGGCGCGCGCCGCACGCTCCTACGCACTTTAAGCGCCGGCGTGAAATCCGGCGACGGCCCGTTTTAATTCTGCGATGTCCGCTGCTTGCGGATCGCGGCCGTAGCGCAGCCGGATATATATCTCGCTGATGGTGCTGACCGTGTCCGCGAGTTCAGGGCAGGCGGCGACGGCGCGCTTCCTGAAGGCGTCAGGTCCTTCGCTCGGATGGCGGATTACACCGCGCCGCGCGAGACGGCGGCAGAATCGTGCGTAGGCCGCGGCAACCGGGTCGGGACGCAGTGCGTTCAGCCTGCGCAGCATCAGCAGCGCGAGCGTCAGCGTAATCGTGCCCGTAACGATGAACATGATCGAAACCATGCTTTGCCACGTCGCGTCCTTGATGCCGATGCGCTGCATCAGGTCACGCTGCTGCTCGATGGTGTAGCCGAGCACAAGCTGGTTCCACGTGTTCGCGAGCGAGTCCCACGACAGCCGGGCGCGGTGCAGCCAGCGGTATTCGCCTCTCAGCACCAGCGGCAGGGCCTCCCCCTGCGGTACCGCGGCTGCGGCCCCGGCCTGCACTCGGGTCGGCGCCACCGCTGCTGTTGGGTCGACGCGGATCCAGCCTTCGCCGATGATCCAGGCCTCGACCCACGCGTGCGCATCGGCCTGGCGCACGATCATGTAATTGCCTATGGTATTCAATTCCCCGCCCTGATAGCCGGTGACGATGCGCGCGGGCACGCCGGCCGCGCGCATAAGCACGGCGAACGCCGATGCGTAGTGTTCGCAGTAGCCGGCGTGAGTCGTGAACAGAAATTCATCGACGGGGTTCGCGCCCAGCAGAGGCGGGTTAGTGGTGTAGGAAAAATTCTGTGCGCGGAACATGCCGAGGACCGAGTTGACATACGCCCGGTCGTCGGTTGCTCGCGCACGCATCTCGCGTGCGAGTTCTCTTGCGCGGGGGTTGGCTGCGCCCGGCAGGCGCAGTGCCCGCTGCAACTCGTAGCGCGGCAGTTCCGCGGCGTCGCGATAGCGCAAATAGGAGATCATGTCGTAGCGTAGCCGGCTACTAACCTGGTTCTGGAACAGTAGCTGAAAATCACCCGTCATTACGCTGCGTGGCGGCGTCTTGCCCGGCAGATCGAGTGCGAACAGCCAGCGCTTGCCGTGCGGCTCGACGGTGACGGTGTATTCGAGGGGCGCATCGAGAGATTCGAACGTGCGCGCGGACGCGTACGGTATGCGTGACGCGGTCCACGTGAATCCGTCGAAATCCCACATCACCGGCCCGCGCCAGTAAAGCTGCTGGGTTGCGGGCGTGTTCGCCGATTCGAAGTTGACGCGAAATGCGATTGCGTCCGACGACAACAGATTGCTCACGCTGCCGGGCGACATTTCGTCGGACAGCCCGGTGATGCCGGAAAAAGCGTCCTGGGGCATGCCCCACAGCGGTCCCTGTACCCGCGGAAAAAGCAGAAAAAGCACAAGCATCAGCGGCGCTGCCTGCAGCAGCATGACCCCGGCCGTGCGCAATTGATAGCGCGCGCCGGGCTGGCGCGAACGGAACTGAAAACCGACCATGGTCGCCGTAATCACCCACACCGCGAACAGCATCAGCACCGTGGTAGGGATGGTCTGCGAATACAGGAAATTGGTGATGACGAGGAAGTAGGCGATAAAGATGAGCACCATGGCGTCGCGCAAAGCCGCCATTTCCATCAGCTTCAGCGCCAGCATCACCATCAAGAGCGCGATGCCCGAATCCCTGCCCAGTATTCGGCCATAGCTGAGGTAAATGCCGCCGACCGCGCCGGCTGCAATCAGCATGAGGACCCACTTGCGCGGCAGCGCGAGCGCGTAGAGTGCAACGTAACCGCGCCATGCGAAAAGCATTGCAACCAGCAGCGTGATCCAAAGCGGCAGGCGCTCGGCGTGCGGCGCGGCCACCAGTATCAGCGCGGCAAGCAGCCACGCCACATGCTGCAGGTGAAACCGCTCGAGGGCGGTGTTCACGACGCGCTATCAAACAATGCGAGCGCCTCGAGGCAGCGTTCGCGTTGCACATCGCCGGGCGCGGGCGGCAGCGTGATGCGCGGCAGGCGCAGGCCGAAACTCAGCCCGGCCGCGTTGGCATCGAGCACCCAGCGCGCGAGCCGCGCCAGCCGCGCGTCCACGCTCATGGTGGCGGGAGTCGCGCTCCACTCCAGCCAGAGCTCGCGCGCGACGCGTCCGCTGAACTGCTTGGTCAACAGCGCCTCACCGCGCGCTACGGCCTTCCACGCGATATGGCGCGGCGAATCTCCCGGATGATACGAGCGCAGGCCGACGAAATCCTCCTGACCGATGCCGAGGGCGGCGCCGTTGCCGGCATCTGTCGCAGGCGGCGGCAGCGGCACGCGTCCGCCTTCGGGCTGCGGATAGACGATGCATTGCATGCCGAGCTCAACATAGGCCCAGGCATAGCAAAGGCCGAGCGGGAATTGCGTGAATATGGTGAGCCGGCCGGGACGCAGCACGCCGCGCTTTGGCGCCTGCACTGGTACGCCGATGGTCGTGGCCTGCCGGGCCGGCGCATCGGTGTAAAGCAGATCGCGGCCGCCGCGCGCCAGGCCGAGGCTATAGCGGTCGACGGCGCTAGGGTTGTCGATGACAAGCGTGAAGCGCGCCGTGTCCCCGGCAAATACCGGCGCCACGCGCCCGCTGGAGATACGCAGGCGCGCCAGGTTGCGGAACGTGTGCAATATCGAGTTGACGCCGAGCGCGGCAAGCAAGAACGTCAATATGAAGCCGAGGCTCAGGGCGTAGTTGATGGAGCCGGTGAGCATCAGCGCGAGCGCGCCTGTGTAAAGCAGCCCATGACGAGACGGCAGAATGAAAATGCGTCTTTGCACGAGCTCGACGGTGCTGGTTTCGGGCCCGCCGAGCTGAAACAGCCAGCGGTCGATGTGCGCACGCAGCGCGCGGTACGGCGCGGCCGCGAAACTGGCAATGGACAACAGCCGGGAAGCGATGACCGCCATGTGCGCGTGTTGTTGCCGCGTGCGGCTAAACGCCGCGGCTCACGGAATCGGCACGGCTTCGATCAATTGCTCGGCGACCGCCGCGCCGTTGATGCGCATGTTGTCGCGCGCGACAAACAGACGGTGGCCGACCACGGCCGGCACGATAGCCTGCACATCTTCGGGCAGCACCTGATTGCGTCCGTGCATCATCGCCCACGCGCGCGCCGCGTTGAGCAGCGCGAGCGACGCGCGCGGCGACAGGCCGTTGACGTAGTCCGGTGATTTGCGGCTGAAATTGACCAGCGCCTGCAAATAGTCGAGCAGGGCGGCGGAGGCATGCACTTCGCGCGCGGCGAGTTGCAATGCCGCGAGTTGCTCCGGCAACAGGCAAGGCGCGAGCTGCGGCAGCAGATCCCGGCGGTCGACGCCTTGCAGAAGGGCACGCTCGGCCGCCGCGTCGGGATAGCCGAGTTCTATCCGCATTAAAAAGCGATCGAGCTGCGATTCGGGCAGCGGAAACGTGCCGATCTGATGCGACGGATTCTGTGTCGCGATCACGAAAAAAGGCTCCGGTAGCGGGCGCGTTTCGCCTTCCGCCGTGACCTGGTGTTCCTCCATCGCTTCGAGCAGCGCGCTCTGCGTTTTGGGCGTGGCGCGGTTGATTTCGTCGGCAAGTATGACCTGCGCGAAGATAGGCCCCGGATGAAAGCGGAAATTACTGGCGTCGCGGTCAAATATCGATACGCCCAGAATGTCGGCCGGCAGGAGGTCGCTCGTGAACTGGATGCGCTGAAATTGCAGCCCCAGCGTCGTTGCGAGCGCGTGCGCGAGCGTGGTTTTGCCGACGCCGGGAATATCTTCGATCAGCAGGTGGCCGCGCGCGAGCAGGCACGCGACGGCAAGGCGGATCTGGTGCTCCTTGCCGAGTATGATCTTGCCGACCTGATTGACGACGCTATCGAGCTGCTGATTCATGATTGGCGCAATTGTAGCGTGCCGCCGGCGCTTGAGACCACCGCTGAAGCAGTTTTCAACTCAAGTTCAAGCCGCATCAGCCGCGGATCGCCGGGATCGGTCGTGGCGCGGAAACCCAGCGTGCGCGCGAAGTGGAGCATTTTCATGTTGCCCGAGAGCACTTCGCCGATCATCCGTGCGAGTCCGCGGCCGCGCGCCGCCTCGATCAGAATTTGCATCAGCGCGGCGGCAATGCCCTTGCGTTGCCAGCCGTCGCTGACGGCAATCGCGAATTCGCACTCTGTTCCGCCCGGCAATACGACATAGCGGCCGACCGCGATCTGCACTTCGTAATGATGGCTGGGCGTGACGGCAATTACGGCCATCTGGTCGTGATAATCGATTTCAGTCATCTGCCTGAGCATGCGAGGCGACAGTTCGCGCAGCATGTCCATGAAGCGGAAATAACGTGCTTCGTTCGAGAGGCTGCGCACAAACTCCTGTTCAATGACAGCGTCGTCGGCGCGTATGGGGCGCAACGTGACCGGCGTGCCATCGGCGAGCTTGAGCGTCCGGATCAGATGGGCGGGGTAGGGTTGCATCGAAGTTGGCAGGGCCGGGGACCTCGATTTTAACAGCGGCCAATCCGTTCGCTTGCAGCCTGCCATCCATAGACAACGCGCCCGGCCCGGCCTACTATCGCCGCGTCAGTACCGCCGCGCGTCCAGCGCATCGCCGTGACTATCGCGTTAATCTCCCACCCGGACTGCCTGTTGCACGACATGGGCCGCGGACATCCCGAATGCCCGGACCGCCTGCGCGCAATCGACGATCAATTTATCGCGTCGTCGCTCAACGACTTTGTGCTGCATGCCGACGCGCCCCTGGCGACCCGCGAGCAGCTGGCGCGCGTGCATGACGCGAATTATCTTGACGCGCTTGAAGAGTCATCACCGCACGCGGGACTGAAATATCTGGATCCCGACACGGCGATGTGCCCCGGCACGCTGACCGCGGCGAAACGCGCGGCAGGTGCAGCAGTGCTGGCGACCGATCTGGTAATGAAGGGTGACGCGCAGGCGGCATTCTGCAGCGTGCGTCCGCCCGGTCATCATGCCGAACGTGGCCGCGCGATGGGTTTCTGCTTCTATAACAACATCGCGGTCGCCGCGGCGCATGCGCTGGAGCACTATGGGCTCGGGCGCGTGGCGATCGCCGATTTCGACGTGCACCATGGCAATGGCACCGAGGAAATTTTCCGCGACGATGCGCGCGTGATGATGGTATCAACGTTTCAGCACCCGTTTTATCCGTACAGCGGCGTTCACGGACGCTCCGCGCGCATGGTAAACATTCCGCTGGCCGCGCACAGCGGCGGCGCCGAGTTTAGAGCAGCCGTCGAGGCGCACTGGCTGCCCGCGCTCGAACGTTTTAAACCTGAGATAATTTTTGTCTCGGCCGGCTTTGATGCTCACCGCGATGATGATATGGCCATGCTGCGGCTGGTGGAGGCGGACTATGCCTGGGTCACGCATCTTTTAAAAGAAGTCGCCGAAAAATTCGCGCAAGGGCGCATGGTTTCATCGCTGGAAGGTGGTTACGAGTTGCATGCTCTGGGCCGCAGCGCGGCTGCCCATGTCAAGGCCATGGGCGGGATCTGATCCCGGGACTCAGCTGAGCAGGAGGGCCGCCGCGACGTCGCGGCCTTCGGCAGTCAGAATATTGTAGGTGCGGCATGCGGCCGCGTTGTCCATGACTTCCAGTCCGATGCCCGCAGCTTGCAAACGCTGCGACAGTGCGGGTCGTGGAAAGCGCAATGAAGCGCCGGTGCCGAGCAGAACGATGGCGGGCTTGAGGGCAAGGAGCGGTTCGAAATCCTGTTCTCTCAGCTCATTGAAACCGGTCACCCGCCATTCGCTGATGCGATCGGACGTGACAATCACGCTCGCCCCATGCCGTACGCTGTTGATCATGACGAAGCCGGCGCCGTGGCCCGTAAAAAGATTGTGACCGGCCAGTGTCTGGAGGTGGAATTTCACTGCAAACGGATTTGCCGCAAGGGGTCAGGTCGGATAAAATTATACGCTTTTTCACGCCCTTAGCCGCTTTTTTGAGAATCACATGGAAGAATTCGCGCGCATTAAACGGTTGCCGCCCTACGTATTCAACATTACGGGGGAACTGAAGGCTGCTGCACGCAAGCGCGGCGAGGACGTGATCGATCTCTCGATGGGCAACCCCGACGGCCCGACGCCCAGGCATATCGTCGACAAGCTGATCGAGTCGGTGCAGCGCGACGACACGCACGGCTACTCGGTGTCGAAAGGCATACCGCGGCTGCGCAAAGCGATCTGCAATTGGTACAAGACGCGCTTCAATGCCGAATTCGATCCGGATTCGGAGGCCATCGTTACCATCGGCTCGAAGGAAGGCATCGCGCATCTCGCGCTCGCCACGCTCGACCGCGGCGACATCGTACTGGTGCCGAATCCAAGCTATCCGATTCATATCTACGGGCCGGTAATTGCCGGCGCCGACATCCGTCACGTGCCGATGGTGGCCGGCGTCGATTTCTTCGAAGAGCTCGATCGCGCGATTCGCGATTCGTATCCGAAGCCGAAGATGCTGATCTGCAATTTCCCCGGCAATCCGACGACGCAGTGCGTCGACCTGCCGTTCTTCGAGCGCCTGATCGCCATCGCGCGCGAGCACGACATTTACGTAGTGCACGATCTCGCCTATGCCGACATCGTGTTCGACGGCTATCGCGCGCCATCGATCATGGAAGTGCCGGGCGCGCGCGACGTTGCTGTCGAATTCTTCACCCTGTCGAAAAGCTACAACATGGCCGGCTGGCGCGTCGGCTGCATGGTCGGCAACCGCGATCTGGTGACCGCGCTGGCGCGCATGAAAAGCTACCATGACTATGGAACGTTCACGCCTATCCAGGTCGCGTCCATCATCGCGCTCGAAGGGCCGCAGGAATGTGTGGCCGACGCGCGCATGAAATACCAGAAGCGCCGCGATGTGATGTGCGCGGGCCTGCATGCCGCGGGGTGGAACGTCGAGATTCCCAAGGCGACGATGTATATCTGGGCGAAGATTCCGGAACAGTACAAGCAGATGCGCTCGCTCGATTTCTCGAAAAAACTGCTCGAGGAGGCACATGTCGCGGCGTCCCCCGGCATCGGCTTCGGTGAATACGGCGACGACCACGTGCGTTTTGCGCTCATTGAGAATGAAGCCCGGACGCGGCAGGCGGTGCGCGGCATCAAGGAAATGTTCCGCAAGGATGGACTTTTATAGCATGGCTGCGTCAGGCGAAAGCATGAAACCCATCAATGTCGGTTTGCTCGGCATCGGCACCGTAGGCGGCGGCACGTTCGAAGTGCTCGCGCGCAATCAGGAAGAAATCACGCGGCGCGCGGGGCGCGGGATCGTTATCAAGATGGTCGCCGACAAGGATGTCGAACGCGCGCGCAAGCTCGTTGGCAGCAATGCGACCGTGACCGCGGATGCATTTGAGGTGGTCAAGCATCCCGATATCGATATCGTGATCGAACTGATCGGCGGCACGACCATCGCGCAAAAGCTCATCCTTGAGGCGATTGAAAACGGCAAGCACGTCGTCACCGCGAACAAAGCGCTGCTGGCGACGCATGGCAACGCAATTTTTGCGGCGGCGCGCAAGCGCGGCGTCATGGTCGCGTTCGAGGCGGCGGTGGCCGGCGGCATACCCGTGATCAAAGCGTTGCGCGAAGGCCTCACGGCCAATCGCATCGAGTGGATCGCCGGCATCATCAACGGCACCAGCAATTTCATCCTGTCCGAGATGCGCGCAAAAGGCTCGAGTTTCGATACCGTGCTCAAAGAAGCGCAGAGACTGGGTTATGCCGAAGCCGATCCGACATTCGACATCGAAGGCGTGGACGCAGCGCACAAGCTCGCCATCATTGCCGCGATTTCGTTCGGCATTCCGATGCGTTTCAAAGACGCTTATACCGAAGGCATCACCAAGCTGACGGCGGCCGACATCCGCTACGCCGAGGAACTCGGTTATCGCATTAAGCTGCTCGGCATCACTAAACGCACGGCCAAAGGTATAGAGCTGCGCGTGCATCCGACGCTGATTCCAACGCGCCGGCTGATCGCCAACGTTGAAGGCGTCATGAATGCCATCCTCGTGCACGGCGACGCCGTGGGCGCCACCATGTATTACGGCGCCGGTGCGGGCGCTTATCCGACGGCGTCGGCTGTGATCGCCGATCTGGTCGATGTGACCCGCATGCACACCGCAGACCCCGAGCATCGCGTTCCCCATCTCGCGTTCCAGCCGGACCAGCTGTCGACCCTGCCTATACTGCCGATCACCGAGGTCGAGACTTCGTACTATCTGCGCCTGCGCGTGCACGACAAGCCGGGCGTGCTCGCGGACATCACGCGCGTGCTGGCCGACGGCGGCATCTCGATCGATGCCATGGTGCAGAAAGAGCCTTCTGCGGGCGAAGAGCAGGTCGACATCATCATGCTCACCCATCTTGCCGTCGAGAAAAATGTCAACGCGGCGATCGCGACGATAGAGAAGCTGCCGGTGGTCGTCGGCAAAGTCACGCGCATACGCATGGAACAGCTGGGTGCGCATTAGCATCAGTTACGGATCGCCATGCGTTATATAAGCACCCGCGGCGGCGGGGGATCTGCCGGTTTCTCCGGCATATTGCTCGGCGGCTTGATGGACGACGGCGGCCTCGCCATGCCCGAGCGCTACCCGCAGGTTTCCGCAGCCGAGCTCACGGCTTGGCGCAAGTTGAGCTACCCCGATCTCGCATTTGAGATACTGCATCGCTACGCGGACGATATCGCCGGGGCTGATTTGCGGCGCATGGTCGAACGTACTTACACCGCCGCAGTGTTCCGTTCGGATGAAATCACGCCCCTGCGCCAGTTGCAGCCCGGCGTACATTTTCTCGGCTTGTCGCAGGGGCCCACACTCGCGTTCAAAGACGTCGCGATGCAATTGCTGGGCAACCTCTTCGAGCATGCACTGGGCAAGAGCGGTACTGACCTGAACATCCTGGGCGCGACATCCGGCGATACAGGCTCGGCGGCGGAGTATGCGATGCGCGGGAAGCGCGGCATTCGCGTCTTCATGCTGTCGCCGCACCAGAAAATGAGCCCGTTTCAGACGGCGCAGATGTTCTCGCTGCAAGACCCGAACATCTTCAACATCGCTATTCGCGGCGTGTTCGATGACTGTCAGGACATCGTCAAAAGTGTCAGTAACGATCTCGGTTTCAAGTCGCGCTACCGCATAGGCACGGTCAATTCAATCAATTGGGCGCGCGTGGTCGCGCAGGTGGTCTATTACTTCAAGGGCTATCTGGCGGCGACGACGTCGAACGACCAGCAGGTTTCATTTGCCGTGCCGTCGGGCAATTTCGGCAATGTGTGCGCCGGTCATATCGCGCGCTGTATGGGCCTCCCTATCCGCAAGCTGATAGTCGCCACCAACGAAAATGACGTGCTGGACGAATTTTTCCGGACTGGCGTCTACCGCGTGCGTCCGGCCGATCGCGTGCACCAGACCAGCAGTCCGTCGATGGACATTTCGAAGGCGTCGAATTTCGAGCGGTTCATTTTCGACTTGATCGGCAGGGACGGCGCCGCGGTCAAGCGCCTCTGGCAGCAGGTCGAGCGGGAAGGCGTGTTCGATCTCTCCGCCACGCCGCATTTTGCGCGGATCGCCGGATTCGGATTCACTTCAGGGCGCAGCACGCATGCCGACCGCATCGCCACCATACGCCGCGTGTTTCGCGAAAGCGGGCAGATCATCGACACGCACACGGCAGACGGCGTCAAGGTGGGGCTCGAGCAGCGCGAAGACGGCGTGCCGCTGATCTGTCTCGAAACCGCTTTGCCGGTGAAGTTCGCCGCTTCGATTGCCGAAGCTCTCGGCAAGGCGCCCGTTGCGCCCTCTGGCCTGGAAAATCTGGAAAAGCTGCCGCAGCGGTTTACCGTGCTCGATCCCGATACGGGCGCGGTCAAGGATTTCATCGAGCGCAACGGCAGTTAGCCGACGAAGCGCATCGACAGATCGATGGCCCTGATGTCTTTGGTCAGGCTGCCGATCGATATGCGGTCTACACCGGTCTCGGCTATCGCGCGCACGTTTTCAAGCGTAATGCCGCCCGACGCTTCGAGCTGGGCGCGGCCGGCCGTCATCTTGACGGCTTCGCGCATCTGCGCGTTATCCATATTGTCGAGCAATATCATTTGCGCGCCGGCCGCGAGTGCGCTTTGGAGTTGGTCGAAATTTTCGACCTCGATCTGGGTCCACACACCGGGCGGCGCGGTGCGCTTCGCTTCGGCCAGCGCCGCTGCTATGCCGCCGGCCGCGGCGATATGATTTTCCTTGATGAGGATGCCATCGTAGAGGCCGCTGCGGTGATTGCTGCCGCCGCCAGTGCGAACTGCATATTTCTGCGCGAGACGCAGGCCGGGCAGGGTTTTACGCGTGTCGACTATGCTGGCGTGCGTGCCCGCGACGGCATCGACGTAGCGCCTCGTGACAGACGCCACGGCTGAGAGCATCTGCAGGAAATTGAGGGCCGTGCGCTCGCCGGTGAGAAGGGCGCGCGCGCTGCCGTGCACGCGGACGAGAGGCTGGCCCGCGCGCGCAAGCATGCCTTCCGCAACCGCCCATTCGATGTTAACGCCGGCTTCGAGCTTGCGAAAACAAGCGTCGAACCACGGTGCGCCGCAAACGACAGTGTCACCGCGCGTGATCACGCGCGCGCTTGCGACGGCCGCCGCAGGAATCAATTGCGCCGTGCGGTCGCCTTCGCCGATGTCTTCGGCCAGCGCGGCTGCGACGTTGTTTTCGATCGCGCTTTCAAGCACAGATGTCAATTCGGTCATTTTTGCACTATATTCCGCATACAAGCTGCGCTGAATTCTACCCGATAGGGAGGGCGGATATGACCGGAATCATGGGCGTGATCTCGTATGGCCTGGGCACAGTTGTCGGCTTTGTCATAATCGGCGTGCTCATGTTCTGGTTCATCCAGGACGTCACGCAGAAAAAGCACACGGTGCTGCGCAATTATCCGGTCATCGGACGCCTGCGCTTTTTCTTCGAGGAAATGGGCGAGTATTTCCGGCAGTATTTCTTCGCCGGCGATCGCGACGAAATGCCGTTCAACCGCGCGACGCGCGGGTGGGTCTATAAAGAAGCGAAGAACGAAGGCGGCATCATCGGCTTCGGTTCGACAATCGATTCGCGCGAGCCGGGCTCCATACTGTTCGTCAACCATCCGTACCCGGTGCTCGAGGAAGACCGCTTGCCCACGCCATCGCTGATTATCGGTGAAGGCTATTGCCGTCACCCGTTCGAGGCGAAATCCGTCGTCAATGTTTCCGGCATGAGTTTCGGCGCTATTTCAGCGCCCGCGGTGCAGGCGCTCTCCCGCGGTGCCGGTGTGGCGGGCTGCTGGATGGATACGGGGGAAGGGGGACTGTCGCCGTATCACCTGTCCGGGAATTGCGATGTCATCATGCAAATCGGCACGGCGAAGTACGGCATACGCAACGCTGACGGCACATTTTCGCCCCAGCGCGCGAAGGAACTCGCCGAGGTCGTGAAAGCATTTGAAATAAAACTGTCGCAAGGTGCAAAGCCCGGCAAAGGCGGGGTGCTGCCCGGCGGCAAGGTCACCGCAGAAATTGCGCGCATACGCGGCATACCGGTGGGCGAGGATTCGATCAGTCCCAATCGTCACCACGATATCGCGAACGTGAACGATTTGCTCGACAGGATCGCCTATGTGCGCGAGCTCACGGGGCGGCCTGTCGGAGTAAAAACCGCGGTCGGCGGCTGGGAATTCATGAATGAACTGTGCGAAGCCGTGCTGCGCAGAGGCAAGGAGTACGCGCCCGACTTTGTCGCCATCGATGGCGGAGAAGGTGGCAGCGGCGCCGCGCCGCAAACACTGATGGATCATGTCAGCCTGCCCATCGCCGAGGCGCTTCCGCGCGTGGTCGATTCGCTGCTGCAATCGGATCTCAAGGGCCGCATCCGCGTGATTGCCGCCGGCAAGCTGGTGACTTCCGCCAAGGCGGCCTGGGCGCTGTGCGTGGGCGCCGATTTCATCAATACGGCGCGCGGCTTCATGTTCGCACTGGGCTGCATACAGGCGCTGCGCTGCCATACGAATACGTGTCCGACAGGTGTCACGACGCATAACCGGCGGCTGCAACGCGGGCTTGTGGTGGAGGAAAAGTATCAGCGCGTCGCCAATTATGTAAAAAACATGAACAAGGAGATCGACATGCTCGCGCATTCCTGCGGCTGCCGGCACGCGCGCGAGTTGAAGCGCGAGCACGTGCGCATTGTGCTGTCGGCCAATCAGAGTATGGCGCTGAACATGCTGCATCCGTATCCGGTGCCCGGCGCGCGGCCGGTCGCCAGAGCATCATCCGCGCCGATTGCCGCTTAACAGCGCCGGGCGCGTCGTTACCATTTAGCTATTCGCTCAGAGGAGGAGCACATCATGCCGTATAAAGAAAAAGAATCAGTAAAGGTGGCGCCGCAGCTGTCGCGGCGGGATTTCATTGCGCGCGCAGTAGGCTCCGGCGCTGCAGCTGCCGCCGGGTTGCTGCAGCGGGATGCGTGGGCACAGGCAGCAGACGCGCCGAAGCCGCCGGCCGATCCGGCCGGCACGGTGTCGAACGCAGCGGTGCTGGCGGAGAAAAATCCCGCGCTGAAGACGCACTCGGATCGCCCGTTGACGGGAAGCGTGCCGGCGGAGCAGCACAATTTCGCGGTGACGCCGAACGACCGCATGTTCGTGCGCAATAACCTTTTGACACCCGACATCGACGCTTCGCGCCACCGGGTGACAGTCAAGGGCCTGGTGGACAAAGATCTCAGTTTTTCGGCCGACGAGCTCAGAAGCTCGTTTCCAGTCGTCAGTGTGCAAGGGATGCTTGAATGCGCGGGCTCAGGGCGCTCTTCTTACGTGCCGGGCGCAAGCGGCACCCCGTGGCTGGCGACCGGCGGCATGGGTTGTCCGCGCTGGACCGGGGTGCGGCTGCGCGACGTCTTGAGAGCTGCCGGTATCAAGTCAAACGCGGCACACGTAGCGGGACAAGGCGGCGACTTCGGGGTCATCGCATCAGTGGCACCAGTGATACGCTCCGTCCCGCTGGCGAAGGCGATGGATGCTGATACGTTGATCGTGTTCGGCATGAACGACGGACCGCTGCCGAAAATTCACGGCTATCCATTGCGGCTCGTCGTTCCCGGCTGGGTCGGATCGGCATCGACCAAATGGTTGCATACGATCACGCTGCTCGATGTCCCCTTCAAGGGCACGTACATGGACAGCAGCTATCGCGTGCCGCGCCATCCCGTTAAACCCGGGGAAAAAATGCCCGCCGACTCGGTAAGCGCGCAAGCGTGGCCGGTCAAATCCATGATTACTTATCCTGCCCCCGACGCGATCTTCAAGGCCGGCCGCGCGGTACTGATCGAAGGCCGCGCATGGGTTGGGGAAGGCACCATCGACAAGGTGGAAGTCTCTTTCAACGAAGGGGCAAGCTGGCAGCGCGCGGCGATCGATAGTGGCGGCGACCGCTATGCATGGCGCATATTCAGTTTCGAATTCCAGCCACAGGCGCCCGGGTACACGACCGTGCTCGCGCGCGCAACCGACGATCGCGGCAATGTGCAGCCCATAGTACCGGCGTGGAATCCGCTTGGCTATTTCTGGAACGGCATCCACCGCGTCGGGTTCATGGTCGAAGCGTGACGCGGCCGGGCACGGCGCGGCTGGCGGCAGTCTGCGCCGCGGCCCTGATTTGGTCAGGCGGCATGTCAATCTCGCCGCTGTCGGCGCAGGATACAGCGCCGCCTTCACGCACGCTGATTCCGGGTAACGGCGCCGATCTCACGATGGCGCGTTGCGCGCTTTGCCATGACATCACGCATATCACGCGCGCGCGCCTTTCGCGCGGCGAATGGCAGGACAATGTACGCAACATGATCGAGCGCGGCATGCCCATCGCGCCGGATGAAATTCCGATTGTCGTCGATTATCTGGCGATGTACTACAGTCGCGACGCGGTCGCTCCCGCGCCGTCCGCCGCGGACGCGTCCGCAACTCAGGATCCCGTGCAGCGCTTGCTCGTCAACAACGCCTGCATCAGTTGTCATGGAGTCGAGCAAAAGATCGTAGGGCCTTCGTTTCGGGAGGTCGCGTTGCGCTACGCGGGGGACGGCGCAGCGGGGGCGCGTCTTGCAGCGAAGATCAAAGCAGGAGGTGCCGGGAATTGGGGCGCAGTACCGATGCCGCCGCATTCCCAGTTGAGCGATGGCGACCTTGCCCAGATTACTGAGTGGATACTTAGCCGCAGGTAGCTGCCTCGACTATTTCAGCCCGGCTTGGCTGGCAAGTTCCGTGAGTTGGGTCAGGATATGATCGGGCGCCGCGCCCAGCGTGTCGGCGGGCGCGCCGGTGCGATTGATCCAGAATACGCGAAAGCCAAAGTTGCGCGCGCCCGCGGCGTCCCAATAATTGGACGTCACGAACCCGATTTCATCCGTGGCTATTTGCAGTCGCGCCGGCGCCAACGCATAGACGCGCGGATCGGGCTTGTACATTTTGACGGCGTCGACGCTGATGACGGCAGTCAAAATCTTGTCCAGCCCCGCGTTTTTGACGAGCGGCCCGAGCATTGCGGGCGAACCGTTCGACAATATCGCCAGTTTGCGGCTGGACAGCGTCGCGAGCGCTGCGTGCGCGTCCGGATACAGCGCAAGATGGTCGTAAGCAGACATCAATTGCGCCGATTTCGCAGCGTCGAGTGGCAGCTCGAGCAGCGTGCACGAATATTCGAGCGCTTCCCGGGTTACTGCCGCAAAATCTGCGTAGCGTCCCATAAGGCTGCGCAGCCACGTGTATTCGAGCTGCTTGGCCCGCCATAGTTGAGACAAAACCGCGCCGTGGCCGGGGAACAGGCTGTCGCATCGCGCGATGACCGAGTGCACGTCGAACAAGGTGCCATAGGCGTCGAAAACGAAGGCTTTAAGCGGTGGCGGCAAGGCGTAACTCCCGTGTGGTCAGTCACTAGGGGTGGTTGAATTCCGGCATTCGCCCCCCATCTCAGTAGCTGATTATTGCCATTCTGAACAGGAATTGCCATGCGTTTGGATAAGCTCACCACCAAATTTCAGCAGGCGTTTGCAGACGCCCAGAGCCTGGCTGTTGGCCACGACAATCCGTATATCGAGCCGCAGCACCTGCTGCTCTCACTGCTGCAACAGGAAGACGGCAGCGCGGCCTCGCTGCTGGCGCGCGCCGGCGTCAATGTGTCCGCGCTGAAAACCGCGCTGACCACCGCGCTCGGTAACCTGCCGCGGGTGGAGGGCCAGGGCGGCGAAGTCAACATCTCGCGCGAGCTCAGCAACCTGCTGAACATCACGGACAAGGAGGCGCAGAAGCAGGGCGACCAGTTTATCGCCTCGGAAATGTTTTTGCTGGCGCTGACCCAGGACAAGGGCGACACCGGCCGGCTGCTCAAGCAGCATGGCGGTGCGCGCGCGTCGCTCGAACAGGCTGTCAAGGCGGTGCGCGGAAGTGACAAGGTCGACAACGCAGAGGCCGAAGGTTCGCGCGAGGCGCTGAAAAAATATACGGTCGACCTGACGGAACGCGCGCGGAACGGCAAACTCGATCCGGTAATCGGCCGCGACGACGAAATCCGGCGCGTAATCCAGATCCTGCAGCGCAGGACGAAGAACAACCCTGTATTAATCGGCGAGCCTGGCGTCGGCAAAACCGCGATCGTCGAAGGTCTGGCGCAACGTATCGTTAATGATGAGGTGCCCGAGACCCTCAAGGGCAAGCGCGTGCTGTCGCTCGACATGGCGATGCTGCTGGCCGGTGCCAAATATCGCGGCGAATTTGAAGAGCGCCTGAAATCAGTGCTGAAAGAAATCTCGCAGGAAGCTGGGCGCAACATCATTTTCATCGACGAGCTGCACACGATGGTGGGCGCCGGCAAGGCGGAAGGGGCGATGGATGCCGGCAACATGCTGAAGCCGGCGCTGGCGCGCGGAGAGCTTC
This sequence comes from Betaproteobacteria bacterium, assembly GCA_025363575.1. Next base: position 29,165 of record JANYDM010000148.1, read on the forward strand.
ATTGCGTTGGTGCGACTACGCTGGACGAATACCGCAAGTACATCGAAAAAGATGCGGCGCTCGAACGCCGTTTTCAGAAAGTCATCGTCGGCGAGCCGTCGGTCGAGAGCACAATCGCGATCCTGCGCGGTTTGCAGGAAAAATACGAGGTGCACCACGGCGTCGAAATTACCGATCCGGCGATCGTCGCCGCAGCGGAGCTTTCTCAGCGCTATATTACCGACCGCTTCCTGCCCGACAAGGCGATCGACCTCATCGACGAGGCGGCGTCGCGCATCAAGATGGAAATCGATTCCAAGCCCGAGGTCATGGACAGGCTCGAGCGGCGGCTGATCCAGCTCAAAATCGAGCGCGAAGCGGTGAAGAAAGAGAAAGACGAGTCGTCGCGCAAGCGGCTGCAACTGCTCGAGGACGAGATAAAGCGCCTCGAGCGCGAGTACTCGGACCTTGAAGACGTGTGGAAGAGCGAAAAATTGCAGGTCCAGGGCTCACAGCATATCAAGGAAGAACTCGAGCAGATCAAGCTCGAAATGGAAGCGGCCAAGAGAAAGGGGGACTGGCAGAAAGTCTCCGAAATCCAGTACGGCCGCATTCCGCAGCTCGAAGCGCAGTTGAAGCAGGCCGACAAGGCGCCCGCCAAGGGCCAGAAGCCGCGCCTGCTGCGCACGCAAGTGGGCGCCGAGGAGATCGCCGAGGTGGTGTCGCGGATGACCGGCATCCCGGTGTCGAAAATGATGCAGGGCGAGCGCGAGAAGTTACTCCTGATGGAAGATCGGCTGCACCAGCGCGTCATCGGCCAGGACGAGGCGGTGCGTCTGGTGTCGGACGCCATCCGGCGCTCGCGCGCCGGCCTCGCGGATCCGAACAAGCCGTACGGGTCCTTCCTGTTCCTCGGCCCGACCGGCGTCGGCAAGACGGAATTGTGCAAGGCGCTGGCGACTTTTCTGTTCGATTCCGAAGAGCACATGATTCGCATCGACATGAGCGAGTTTATGGAAAAGCATTCGGTCGCGCGCCTGATCGGCGCGCCGCCGGGCTATGTCGGCTATGAGGAGGGCGGATACCTGACTGAGGCCGTGCGGCGCAAACCGTATGCGGTGATCCTGCTTGACGAGGTCGAAAAAGCGCATCCCGACGTCTTCAACGTGTTGCTTCAGGTGCTCGACGACGGCCGCATGACGGATGGCCAGGGACGCACGGTGGATTTCAAAAACACCGTCATCGTGATGACGTCGAACCTGGGGTCGCAGATGATTCAGCGGATGTCCGGTGACGATTATCAACTGATCAAGCTCGCCGTCATGGGTGAAGTCAAGGCGCAGTTCCGTCCGGAGTTTGTCAACCGCATCGACGAAATCGTCGTTTTCCACGCCCTTGACGAGAAACACATCAAGTCGATCGCGAAGTTGCAGATCGGGTCGCTCGAGAAGCGCCTGGCCAAGATGGAAATCAAGCTGGAGGTCAGCGATGCCGCCCTACAGCAGATCGCGGCGAGCGGTTTTGACCCGGTGTATGGCGCGCGTCCGCTGCGGCGTGCGATCCAGTCGGAAATCGAGAATCCGCTGGCCAAACGGATACTGGAGGGGCAGTTCGCTGCCAAAGACATGGTCCGGATCGACAGCGTGAAAGGCAAAATGCAGTTCGAGAAGGTCGCTTCGGCCGACGGATCTCGTGCCGTGGCCTGAGGCCGGGCTGTCGATTATTGCAAATACAGGGCGCTTGCGAACGCTCTTCGTCCGCCGTTCTCCGGTTCGCGGCGGGAATCAGGAATTCCGGAAAAGTGCCGTAAATACCATGGATTCCGTGAATTCTTAACTACACCACTGGAATAGTTTTTGCTATACGCTATCGCAGTGGCCAACGGGATGCGGGGCCCTCTTGTAGCCGCGAGCGATGGACAATTTCAGCAATAACTTGGCAGAGCCAGTGAAAAAGCAGGAAAAACCCAAGTCGCCGGCACTGATGCTGGCCGCTCTGGAAAAACGCGAGCAGGAAATCGAGCAGTCGCGGGAGGCGCTGCGCGAAAAAGAACGCATGCTGTCGACGCTGATGAGCAATCTCGACGGCATGGTTTACCGCTGCCGCAACGACGCGCAATGGACGATGGAGTTCGTCAGCGAGGGTTGCGATCAGTTGACGGGTTACAGTCCTGAGGACCTGCTGGGCAACAGGACCATCTCCTACGAAGAACTCGAGCATGCAGACGACCGTCCGCGCGTGCGTCAGGAAATCGAAGCTGCGCTCACAGAGCACAAGCGGTTTCTGATCGAATACCGGATCCAGTGCCGCAATGGCGAGACCAAGTGGGTGTGGGAGCGCGGCGTCGGCATTTACGATGCAGTCGGCAACGTCGTCTCGCTCGAAGGCTTCATAGAAAACGTCACCGAGCGCAAACTCTCGACGCAGGCGCTGCAGCAGGCCGAACGCAGCTTTCGCAGCATTTTCGAAAACGCGACAGAAGGAATTTTTCAGACGACCGCAGACGGCCGCTATCTGAATGTCAACCCGGCGCTCGCGCGCATCTACGGGTTCGCCACGCCGGCCGAGCTTATTGCAAGCATAGGCGACATTCAGCACCAAGTGTACACCGACCGCACGCGACGCAAGGAATTCATGCGCATTATGCGCGAATCCGGCGTCGTGACGAATTTCGTGTCGGAGATCAAGCGCAATGACGGTCATCGCATGTGGATTTCGGAGAACGCGCGCGCTGTGCTCGATGAATCAGGCAGCTTGTTGTTTTATGAAGGCACGGTTGAGGATGTGACGGCGACCAAGCTCAATCAGGAGAAGCTCGAGCACCTCGCCAACCACGATACGGTGACCGGCCTGCCGAATCGTTTGCTGATGAACGATCGCCTGCGCCAGATGATGCTGAGCGCGCAGCGCAGCAAGAGCATAGTTGCCGTCGCGCTGGTCGATCTCGATCATTTCAAGCTGATCAACGATACGTACGGCCACAACCGCGGCGATCAGCTGCTGCAGACGATGTCGCATCGCATGCTGGCGTGCGTGCGCGAAACGGATACCGTGGTGCGCCTCGGCGGCGATGAATTTGTGCTGCTGCTGTCGGGCGTTGGCCGCGGCGAGGCGATGTCGCAGGTGGTGCAGCGCGTCTTACACGCGATTGCACGGCCCTCGCTGATCGAGGAGCGCGAATTGAGCGTGTCATGCAGCGTCGGCGTGAGCATTTTCCCGCGCGACGGGCGCGACGTGCAGACGCTGCTCAGGAACGCCGACACGGCGATGTACAAGGCGAAGGAATTCGGCCGCAACAATTTTCAGTTTTACTCGCCGGAAATGAATACGGTGATTGCCGAGCGGCTGGAGATGCAGACGGCGTTGCGCGAGGCCGTCGAGCGCGAACAGTTCGTCCTGCTCTACCAGCCCAAGGTCGACCGGGTGTCCGGAAAAATCGCCGGCATGGAGGCTTTGTTGCGCGTTAAGGACGAGCAAGGCGGATTATCGCTGCCGGAAAATTTCATCCGCCTCGCCGAGGAAACCGGCCTGATCGTGCGCATCGGCGAATGGGTCATGCGCGAGGCCTGCGCCTTCAATAAATCGCTGCAGGACCGCGGCCTGCCCGCCATGCGAGTAGCGATCAACCTGTCGGCGCGTCAACTGACGCGCTACGACCTGGTGCGCGCAGTGGAACAGGCATTGAGCGACGCGAAGCTGGCGGCTGAGTACCTCGAGCTGGAATTGACCGAAAGCATGGTGATGCATGATCCCGAAGGCGTTATTGCCATGCTCGGTCAGTTGAAGGACCTCGGTATTCGCCTGAGCATCGACGATTTCGGTACTGGCTATTCAAGTCTCAGCTATCTGAAGCGCTTCCCGGTAGCGACCCTCAAGATCGACCAGTCGTTCGTGCGCGAACTCGGCCTGGACGAAAACGCTTCGGCCATCGTCAAAGCTGTCATTTCGCTCGGTCACAGCCTCGACATGAATGTGATAGCCGAAGGTGTCGAGACCGAGAAGCAGATGGCGTTTCTGCTAGAAAACGGTTGCGACGCTATGCAGGGGTTCCTGTTCAGCCGGCCGCTGACTGCGGATGAATTCGTAACGCTGGTGGAACGCGAAAGCGGCGGCGGCAGCACTTTTTCGTTGTTGCGCCAGATGTGCGCGGGCTACGCCGACCGGGCGGCACCGGAACTCGCGGTCGACGCGACCAACTCCTAGTCAGAATACGTGCCGTGTTCACGGCGCGTTATAATTCCGCGCTCTACAAAATCGTCAGGACTCTGGAGCGCATGTTTTTAATTCCTGGATGGCAGGCAGCGGCAGCCGCGGTCACGGTCACGGTCTTGCTCGTGCAGCCGGCTTGCGCGCAGAACTATCCGATCCGGCCGGTGCGCCTGGTAGTGCCATTTTCGCCCGGCGGTGCTGCGGACGTGCCCGGCCGCATCCTCACCCAGAAAATGTCCGAAGCATTAGGCCAGCAGGTCGTTGTCGACAATCGTCCCGGTGCAGGCTCTACGATAGGGGCGGACAACGTCGCCAAGTCGCCGCCGGACGGCTACTCGCTGCTCACGATCAGCAACACGCACTTCGTGAGCGCCGCGCTCTACAAGAAGCTGCCATACGATTCCGTCACGGACTTCGCGCCGGTTACGCAGATCACGAGCGCGCCGAACATCATCATTGTGCATCCTTCATTGCCAGCAAGGACGCTGAAAGAACTGATCGCGCTCGCCAAAGCGCAACCCGGCCGGATCGACTATGCGTCATCGGGCAACGGGAGTACGCAGCACCTGACCGGCGCCCTCTTTTGCAAGATGGCTGGCATCGAGTTGACGCATATTCCGTATCGCGGCAGCGGTCCGGCGACGGCCGATCTGCTGAGCGGACAGGTGACCGTCGGTTTTCCCGGTATCGCGGGCATGCTGCCGCAGATCAAGGCGGGTAAGCTGCGTGCGCTGGCCGTTACCGGCGCAAAGCGCTCGCCCGAATTGCCTGCTGTGCCGACGGTCGCGGAAGCGGGAATCAAGGGCTACGACGTGACGGCATGGTTTGGGGTGGCGGGGCCGAAAGGCATGCCGCACGACGTCGTGCACAAGCTGCATACTGAAATTCTGCGCATACTCAAGAGCCCGGACGTGCAAAAGCTGTTGCTGAATGCGGGGCAAGAAGTTGCGTGGCAGGAAACCCCCGAGCAATTCGGCGAGATGCTGAAGATCGAGGCCGCCAAGTGGGCGCGCATGGTCAAAGAATCTGGCGCTACGGTCAATTGACCGGCTCAGACCGTGCGTGGAGCTGCGCTGGCTAGGCGCGGGAAAACCTGCGGAAATTTACGTCATCGTCGCGCTCGATCTGTTTGACCAGGTTCACTTCCCAGGTCAGATAGTCTTTCATCGCTTCCTCGACGTTGGCCGTGCGGTCGTACGGCCGGTACCAGATGTCGTCGGTCGTATCGGCCAGCCGCGCGAGCCCGCCCTCGAGCGGCAAACCTGCCGCGCGCCACGCGTCGGTGCCCCCCTGCAAGACCTTTACCGGCACCTTCGCATGCTGCGCTGCTTCCGCCGCGGCCAGCCGCGCGACCACGCCGTCCGCCGAGGTCAGCACCAGTAGTTTTGCCGGCGGCACCGTCTGCAGATTGCTTTTGAGATTGGCGCGTATCGATAGCCATGCGCCAGGGATATGGGCGTCGCGGTAGCGCAGGCTCGATTCGAAATCGAGCAGTGCGGCATTGCCGCCCTTCAGTTCCTCGCTGAGTTCACGGGCCGTAATGAATTCCGGTCTGCTTGCGGCGAGGCCGAATACTTCGGTGACAGAATCGCCCGTATACAACGGCCCCGATTTGAGTGCGTCTTTGACAACGAAGACATCGCGCCAGCCCATCTGGATCAGCCATGACGCAGTCATGGTCGCACGCACGCCGTTATCGTCAATTAGCACCATGCGCGCATTGCGGGTCGCAGCGTAAGCGTCGGTCGCCTGCACGAGCTGGCCGCCCGGTGCATTGACAGTGCTATGAAGGTGGCCGGCGGCGAATTCGGCAGGGCTGCGCACGTCGAATAGATAGAGCGAGCGGCGATCCAATTCACGCGCGAATTTTGCGACAGTGGCGACCTCGATAGTGCGTACGCCGAAGCGTTTTGCAACGCGCGCGGCGGCCTTGCGCGCCTGCGCGAGACCACGCGCCGTCGGCGCCGGTGCATGGCAATCCTGCTCGCGCGCCAGTTTCAGCCCCGCCAGGTGCCAGCCCATCGTGCCGTCCTTGAGCGCTACGACACGATTTGCGATGCCGGCGTTGATCAGCGATTGCGCACCTATGATGCTGCGCGTGCGGCCTGCGCAGTTGACCACGACCAGCGTATCGGGAGATTCAATCAGGTCGTGCACGCGATAGACGAGTTCGGCGCCGGGGCAGTCGATGCCGCCGGGGATGCTCATCTTGCGATACTCCGCGAGCGGCCGGCTGTCGAGTATAAGCACTTTCTCGCCGGCATCGACGCGCGCCTTGATGTCCTGCGCCGGCATGCGCGGCGTGTTCTCGTGGTGTTCGACGAATTCGCCAAAAGCTTTGCTTGGCACGTTGATGCCGCTATAGACTTCGTATCCTTCTTTCGCCCATGCGTCGATACCACCTTCGAGCACCTTCACGTCGGTATAGCCAAAGCCGGCCAGTTTTTGCGCGGCGATCTGAGCCAGGCCTTCGGCGCCATCGCAGAGCACCACACGGCAGGCTCGCCGCGGCACCAGCAGCGGCATGCGCAGCTCGAGGCGCGAAAGCGGCAGCGACGCTGCCAGCAGCAGATGCCGTTTGGCAAATACGCCTTCCTCGCGCACGTCGAGTACGGCGATCTCTCCGCCGTCGTGCAGCATGGTTTTGAGGCACTGGGCCGTAATAGTCCGACCCGCCTGCTTGCTGGGTGATGTCGCCGTCATAAATCAGCCTTGGGATTGTTTTTCGCCGGTAACATCCGGCGGGAAGCCGGCCGGCAGATGCTATATTGTAAGGGACAGGCGGTAGCTGCGACTAATCTGCGATTGCAACTGGGATTGGCTGTAAGTTTTCATTGGTGCAATACAAGGAGGGCTCATGGCAGACGAGACGGCAGCTACGGATGGCAGACGGGTACTGGTGCATCCGCTGATGGTGCGGATCACCCATTGGATCAACGTGGTGGCCATGTTGATCATGATATTCAGCGGATGGCGCATATACAATGCGTCGCCGGTTTTCAATTTCAAGTTTCCCGTGGATCTGACGCTGGGCGGCTGGCTGGGCGGCGCGCTGCAGTGGCACTTCGCCGCGATGTGGGTGCTGGTGCTCAACGGCCTCGCGTATCTGCTCTACGGATTTTCCGCGGGGCATTTCAGGAAGGATTTTCTGCCGCTGACGCCGCGCTCGATACTCAATGAGTTCAAGAAGGCCCTGCGCGGCAAAATCGCGCACGAAGTCGGGGTCTACAACGCAGTTCAGCGCGCTGCCTATATTGGCGTCATCTGCGTCGTCGTGGTGCTCGTTCTGTCCGGGCTGGTTGTCTGGAAGCCGGTGCAGTTTCAAGGGCTGGGCGCGTTAATGGGTGACTTCGAGGGCGCGCGCATTCTGCATTTCTTTTCAATGTCGCTGGTCGTGCTGTTCATCTTCGTGCACGTCGCAATGGTGGCGCTGGTGCCCCGCACTTTTCTGCCGATGCTGACGGGCCACGCCAGGACGAAATCACACGGGCATGGGGGTTGACATGAAAACCGCGCCGAAAAAAACGGATCGCAGTCTTATGGCCCCAACGCGCGAGATCGCCAAACTCGAGCGGCGGCTGTTTCTCAAGCAGGGCCTGAGCCTCGGTGCATTGGGCCTGCTGTCCGGGTGCGACGTGACGGACGGCGATGTCGTGCAAAAGGTGCTATGGCAGATGTCGCGCTGGAACGACGGCGTGCAGGCAGCGATATTCGATCCCGGCAAGCTCGCGCAGGAATATCCCGAAAGCGCGATCACCAAACCGTTTCCGTTCAACGCTTTTTATTCTGAGCCGGAAGCCCCGCGCGTCGATCCGGCGGGTTACAAGCTCGAGTTGAGCGGACTCATACGCGACAAAGCGCCGTGGACACTGGACAAGCTATACGCGTTGCCGCAAACGAGCCAGGTCACGCGCCATATCTGCGTCGAAGGCTGGAGCGCGATCGGCAAGTGGGGCGGCGTGAGATTCAAGACGTTCCTTGATCAGATCGGCGCCGATATGACGGCCAAATACATCGGCTTCAAGTGCGCGGACGATTATTACACCAGCATCGATATGCCGACCGCGCTGCACCCGCAGACCTTGCTGACTTTCAGGTTCGCGGAGGAATTGCTGCCGAAGGCCTACGGGTTTCCGATGAAGCTGCGCATCCCGACCAAGCTCGGCTTTAAAAATCCCAAGCACATCGCGGCGATGTTCGTCACCAACGATTATCCGGGCGGGTATTGGGAAGACCAGGGTTACAACTGGTTCAGCGGTTCTTAAGCCGCCGCCGTACTACGGTTTTTTCGCCGTGCCGCCGAGCAGCGCAGCCGTCGGTCTTGCCGCCTTGCCGCGTGCGTGCGCGTGACCGTGAGGCGCGGCCGGCGCAGGGGTCGCGGATTGCGTGAATTCGTAGGGCTTGCTGAAGTCGAAGTCCCCGGGTGCGACCGACGGTGTTGTCTTCGCATGCGGCTTGGCGTGCGCGCTTTTGTGGCCCGATGAGGCATGGCCGGCGCCGTGGCGTGGCGCCGCATGACGCGGTTCGGCGTGACTTGATTTTCTAGCGGCGGTGAGTTCTGGCAGCGGCAGGCGCACCAGTTTGCGCTTTAATTCGCGCTCGATATCATCGAGCATGCGGTGCTCGTCTGCGCAGACGAGCGAAATCGCTTCGCCCGGAGTGCCGGCGCGGCCAGTGCGGCCGATGCGATGGATATAATCTTCGGCCGCGTAAGGCAATTCGTAGTTAATCACGAACGGCAGTAATTCGATGTCGAGCCCGCGGGCCGCGATGTCCGTGGCGACCAGCACGTTGACAGTCCCCTGCTTGAAGTCTTCGAGTGCCTGGGTGCGTTCGCCCTGCGTGCGGTCGCTGTGGATCGCAGTAGCAGCCACGCCATCGCGGACCAGCTCGCGCATCAGCTGGTTGGCATCACGCTTGGTGCGTACGAATACCAGCACCTGTTTCATGTCGCGGCTTTTGATCAAATGTGTAAGCAGTGGCCGCTTGCGGTCGGCGTCGACTTCGTACATCTGGTGTGTCACCAGGTCCGCGGGGGCGTTGCGTCGCGCGACTTCAACCGATACGGGGGAGCGCAAAATCTGATTCGCCAGCCGCTTGATTTCATCCGAGAACGTCGCCGAGAACATCAGGTTTTGCCGTTCTGGGGGCAGCAGCGCAATGATGCGCTTGATGTCGGGCATGAAGCCCATGTCAAGCATGCGGTCGGCTTCATCGAGCACAAGTATTTCTACGCGCGTCAGATTGACGGTCTTCTGCTGTACGTGATCGAGCAGCCGCCCGGGCGTGGCCACGAGAATTTCCACGCCGGCGCGCAGCGCCTTGATCTGCGGATTGATGTCTACGCCGCCGTACACGACGGTAGAGCGCAGGGCAAGAAATTTGCCGTAAGTGCGCACGCTTTCTTCTACCTGTGCCGCGAGTTCGCGCGTCGGCGTCAGAATCAATGCGCGTATCGAATGGCGGGCGGGCGAGGGACTCGTATTCATCTGCGGCGCGAGCATCTGCAGGATCGGCAACGCGAAGCCTGCGGTTTTACCCGTGCCGGTTTGCGCGCAGCCCATAATGTCATGGCGTGCAAGTACCGGCGGAATGGCTTTCAACTGGATAGGGGATGGCTCGGTATAGCCTTCATCTGCAATTGCACGCAGCAACTCCGGCATTAAGCCGAGGGACTCAAACGACATCAGCGGAAACTCCTGGAATCTGCCAGCCACAGCGCGATCAACATCATGGGACGCGGGAAGCAACGTCCGGGCTGGCAACAAAATCGCGAATCATGCCAAATAGAACTATGCGCTTAGGCTGATTTCGATGACAAAATTCATAACTAAGCACTTGTTTTGCAATTATATCCCGCCTGAGGGCGCACCGCTAGTGCTGATCGACGCCCTCAGGCGCTCAAGCAGAAATTTCCGAGTGCCGACTGGAACCGCTAGCTCCGTCGCGATTTGCTCGCAGATGGGGAGCCTGTACTCATGAGGGGAGGGCAGCAGATTGGCCCGCTTGTTCATTGAAAAATCACGAAAAATTGCGGAAAATCTGGTAAATTGTCTCGACTGGTCGTTTAACGGCGGATAAATACGGCGCGCTAATCTTGGCCCACCCTGATTCCACATCGGCCGCACCCCAACCGGGTGCGTTCCCGTTGATCCTGACGCTCGACACCAACGGCATTCCGCACCGCTGGATTACCTGGCAGCACGCGTGTTTTTACTACGCCAAGGACCAGATCGCGTGGTCTGCCGGCGAACACGCGTTCACGGTACTGGGCGGATACAACCGGATTTCCGGTGCCCGCTCGCATATCGTTGCGAGCAGCATTATCGCGATCCGCGGCAAGGCGATGGCCATGCGCGCATTCAGCCAGGTGCCGCCGCTGAACAACCGAGAACTTTTTCACCGTGACCGCTATCTGTGCGCGTATTGCGGCAGCATATTGACGGGGACCAAGCTCACGCGCGATCACGTGATCCCGTTTTCGCGCGGCGGCAGGGACACGTGGATGAACGTTGTCACCGCGTGCCGTTCGTGCAATGAACGGAAAAGCGACCGCACGCCCGAGCTTGCGCATATGGAACTGCTCTACCTGCCGTATGTGCCCAACCGCGCGGAGTATCTGATCCTGACCAACCGGCGCATCCTTGCTGACCAGATGGAATTTCTCGCCCAGCACGTGCCGGCGCAAAGCCGCCTGCACCAGACCGCATAGCGGGCGGCGCGGTCAGCCCGTGCGCTTGCGCATTTCCATCATCAATTTCAATGCTTCTTCCGGTGTCGGCACAGCGTCGCTGCGGTCGCGGAATATGAGCCAGAAGATGGCGCCGTTTATCAGCATGAAAAATACTTCCATGTAGAGCACGGCCGTGACCACCACGTGGTTTTGCTGGCGCGCAAAAATGAAGTAAAAGCCTTCGAACGTCGGGATGGCCGCCCGCGACATGGCGAAGACTGATTCGAAGGGCGGAAACAGCAGGATGACTACAAGATTGATGGCGACAACCAGCAGAGTCGCGCTCTGCAGGCTGACGAGGCGGCGCGTGACGCGCATTTTTTTCGTGCGCAGCAGAAGCATCGCGATGCAGGCATTGATGGCGACGACGAACACTTCCAGGAAAAGCAGGCTGGTATTGACAACCATGTATTCGTTGCGGCTCGGATAGAAATAGAAGCCCGCGAATACCGGTATCTGCGATCGGGCGATCGAATAGGTATCGAATGGCGGAAACAACATGATGAACACGATGTTGGCCGCCGCAATGAGAATCGCAATCGCTTGATTCCGGTTCATGTCCCCGTCCCGCGCAGGCCGGTCTGTGTGCCGTGCGCCAGCCGTTATGATATGACAAGCGGATTATAGGCGAAAGCTGCGAGCCCGCCGCGATTTGGCGTGCGCACGCGAGGCGGCCCTACCGGCAGCTTGCTGTCAGTGCCTGCAAGACGTCGCCGGTCTGCGGGTCTTGCACGAACACGGCCAGATTGAGGTCGGCCGGTTTCCAGCGTGCATCCAGCGAAAAGCGCTGGGTGTGGCTGAGGCCGCCCAGGTTATCGACGGCAAGCGGCCCGACCAGACGGCGCACCACGAAATCATGCCTCAGCGTATGACCGCTGTTTTCGCCGGCGTTGATCACAGAGACCAGGTTGTTTTCATACACCGCCAGATAGACGCGCGCGCGCCGTAATTCGGGCTCGCCACCGATGCTGACGTCGACTTTCGCGGCCAGTGTCAAATTCCCCGCTTCGAGGCGGATGCGAATATCGGCCTGCGGTTTTGACTGGTTTATGGCAAGGACCCTGCGTTCGAAGTCGTCGAACAAAACGCCGCGCCGGTAGTCCTGGCCATTGAGCAGCAACTGCGGAGTCACGACGAAGCTCACGCCGCGCCGGCTGCTGTGCTGGCGCTGACGGTCGCTGAACGCGGCCTGCGAATACGGATCGATCCAGCCGAGCTGGTTCCAATAGTCGACATGAAAAGCCAGTGGCACCACGCGCTGATTTGCCAGCTTGCGCACGGGCAGTTCGCTGACCCACTTGTCGGCCGGCGGGCAGCTGTCGCAGCCTTCCGACGTGTATAGCTCGAGCATCGCGACGCGTTGAGGCCCGCTAGCGGTCATGCATTCCGCCGCCCCTGAGGCCGGCAGAAGTTGCAGTGTTGCCACGGCTAGCAGGGTGAGGGCGCTCGGCCCATTACGGGTAGTTGCTGATTTCCTCATGCGGCATTAGTCGCGGGCGCGCCGGATTGATTACGCAGTGCGGAAATTATCCGCGACATACTATGCTGTGGTAAAATTTTTCTTTTTATTACAGACCCTTGCCGCTGCGATCGCGTGCGGCATCTTTCCTCTTGATAAGCCCGGATTTACACAGTCATTCGACCTATTCGGACGGCACTCTGACTCCGCAGGAACTGGTGGCGCGCGCGGTCGGGCGCGGACTCGAGGTTCTGGCGCTCACCGATCACGACGGCACCGGCGGCCTTGCGGCAGCACGGGCGGCTGCGCACGCTGAGGGACTGAAGTTTGTCGATGGGGTAGAAATTTCAGTGACCTGGCGCGGGCAGACCCTGCATATCGTCGGCCTGGGCATAGACCCGACCGATCCGGAATTACAGGCCGGGCTGGTGGCGACGCGCGGCGGCCGCAATGCTCGCGCCGAAAAAATTGCCGCGGCATTTGACGAACTGAGCATTCCCGGCAGCCTTGAGGGCGCGCGAAAGTTCGTCACGAATACTGAAATGATCAGTCGCACGCATTTTGCGCGGTTTCTGGTCGAGCGCGGATTGGTGAAAGACATGAAAAGCGCGTTCAAGCGTTACCTCGGCGGCGGGCAGCCGTGCTTCGTGCCGCATCTGTGGGCAACGCTGGCGGCCGCCGTGCAATGGATAAAGGGCAGCGGCGGTGTCGCGGTGATCGCGCATCCGGGCCGCTATGCTTTAAGCACGGCGCAAATGCGCGAGCTACTGACTGAGTTTCGCACGGCTGGCGGGGGCGCAATCGAGGTCGTCAGCAGCAGCCACAAACCGCAACAATATGCGCTATTCGCCGGCTACGCACGCGAGTATGGCCTCGCTGCTTCGGCCGGATCGGATTTTCATTCTCCCGCAGAAAGCTATCACGACCTGGGCAGCCTTCCCGCCTTGCCGGCGGGCGTCGTGCCGGTATGGGAACTTTTGCGCATCTAGCGGCGCGCTGCCGTTGTCGCTTTCCGAAATCGAATAATTGAGCCAGTTTTTCAGCATACATCCCGACAATCCGCAGCCGCGGCTAATACGCCAGGCGGCGGAAATCGTACGCAACGGCGGCGTGATCGTAACGCCGACTGATTCGTGCTACGCGCTTGGCTGCCATGTCGGCGACAAGACGGCGATGGAGCGCATACGGGCGTTGCGCGAGGTTGACGCGCGCCATCACTTCGGGCTCTTGTGCCGCAATCTCGCCGAAGCGGCAACCTATGCACGAATCGACAATCAGCAGTTCCGGCTCATGAAGGCGGCGACCCCGGGAAGCTACAGTTTCATTCTGCATGCCACGCGCGAAGTGCCGCGCCGCCTGCTGCATCCGCGCCGCAAAACCATCGGCGTGCGCATCCCCGACCATCGGGTGGTGCAGGCGCTGCTCGCGGAACTCGATGAGCCTTTGCTGTCCTCGTCGCTGATCCTGCCGGGCAGCGCAGAACCGTTGAACGACGCGGCGGAAATTCGCGATAGGCTCGAAGGGCGTGTCGATTTGATACTGGACAGCGGGGCGTGCGGCATCGTGCCGACAACGGTGGTCGATCTGACCGCCTCGGTACCGGTGATTACGCGCCAGGGCAGGGGCGCTGCGGACGTGTTCGGAGAATTCGTTGGAGCTTAGCGTCATTCAAAAAATCGCCGTGTTCGCGCTACCGGTGCTGTTTGCCATCACGCTGCATGAGGCCGCGCACGGATACGTCGCGAAGCACTTCGGCGACATGACTGCGTATGCGGCGGGTCGCGTCAGCCTGAATCCGCTGCGCCACATTGATCTGGTCGGCACCATCATCGTGCCGCTGGTAAGCCTGCTGTTAACTAACTTCATGTTCGGCTGGGCGAAGCCGGTGCCGGTCAATTTTGCCAATCTGCGCCAGCCTAAACGGGACATGCGGTGGGTCGCGGCGGCAGGACCGTTCAGCAACCTCTTCATGGCACTGTTGTGGGCGCTGGTGCTTAACTTTGGAGCGAAGCTCGGACCAGACAACCCGGCGGCAGCATGGCTGTTGCTCGTGGGTGCTTCCGGCGTATTCGTCAATGTCATATTTTTCGTCCTCAACCTTTTCCCACTGCCGCCGCTTGACGGCGGACGCATCATGGTGAGTCTGCTGCCTCATAATATGGCCTGGAAATTTGCGCGAATCGAGCGTTTCGGCTTTCTAATCCTGCTCGCGTTATTATTTACCGGTGTTCTCGGCATGCTACTGTCGCCGTTGATTGCGCTTTTGCTATCAGGTATCGCGAAAGTATCCGGCATACCTGAGGCAGGGTTTTATCAAATATTGCAGTTACTGCATCTCATCGGCACGGCCTAGAAACTGAAGGGGATTTGCGTCTATGTTCGTTGATCGCGTTTTATCCGGCATGCGCCCCACCGGCGCGCTGCATCTCGGCCACTATCACGGCGTACTCAAGAACTGGATCAAACTGCAGCACGAGTACGAGTGTCTTTTTTTCGTCGCTGACTGGCATGCGCTGACCACGCATTACGATACACCGGACATCATCGAGAAAAATACCTGGGATATGGCGATCGACTGGCTGGCGGCCGGCGTTAACCCTTCACAAGCTACGATCTTCATACAGTCGCGCGTACCTCAGCACGCCGAACTGCACCTGTTGTTGTCCATGATCACGCCGCTCGGCTGGCTCGAAAGAGTGCCGACATACAAGGACCAGCAGGAAAAACTGACCGACAAGGACCTATCGACGTACGGGTTCCTGGGCTATCCGCTTCTGCAAAGCGCGGACATCCTGATCTATCGCGCCAATCGGGTGCCGGTCGGGGAAGACCAGGTTCCGCATATCGAATTCACGCGCGAGATTGCGCGGCGCTTTAACCACGTCTACGGGCGCGAGCCGGGATTCGAGCAGAAAGCCGAGGCCGCGATCAAGAAGCTCGGTGCCAAGCGTGCCAAAACCTATCGCGAGCTGCGCACCAAATTTCTCGAGCAGGGCGACGCGCAGGCGCTGGCCGCAGCGCGAGCGCTGCTCGACCAGGCGCAGAATCTTGCGCTCGGCGATCGCGAGCGGCTGTTCGGCTTTCTCGAGGGCGGCGGCAAGGTGATACTGTCGGAACCGCAGGCGCTATTGACCGAGGCATCGAAAATGCCCGGTATTGACGGCCAGAAAATGTCGAAGTCGTACGACAATACGATAGGTCTGCGCGAAGATCCTGACGTCATCACGAAGAAAATCCGCACTATGCCGACCGACCCGGCGCGCGTGAAGCGCACCGATCCGGGCGAGCCGGAGAAATGCCCGGTCTGGCAGTTGCACCAGGTCTATTCCGACGATGCGCGGAAGCTTTGGGTCCAGAACGGCTGCCGCAGCGCCGGCATCGGCTGTCTCGAGTGCAAGCAGCCGGTCATCGACAGCGTGCTCGCCGAGTTGCAGCCGATGCGCGAACGCGCGCAGCGCTATCTTGACGATCCGACGCTGGTGAAAAGCATCATCGCCGACGGTTGCGAAAAGGCGCAGAAGCTTGCGGAGGACACCATGCGCGATGTGCGCGAAGTCATGGGCCTGGGGTACAGCTGACTCCGGTGCGCCGGCGCATCACAAATTGCCGGCGGTGGATTTCGTAGGTTTTGCGCGGGAATCGCGCTAAAATATCGCATGTCGGGCTTCCCGAAAGACACTACGCGCCCCGTTGCCAGCCTTGTTCCAGGGCTTGCGCGGAACGCCGCATTTACCTCTCACAAGGCTGCATCATGGAAGCCGTAGAATCCGCCGCTTCACCCATCGCGACCTACCGCGGCGAGCCGCTGCTGGAACTGCCGCGGGATTTGTATATTCCCCCGGACGCGCTCGAAATTTTTCTCGACATGTTCGAGGGGCCGCTCGACCTGCTGCTTTATCTGATACGCAAGCACAATCTCGACGTGCTCGATATTCCGATGGCACGGCTGACCGCGCAATACCTCGAATACGTCGAGATCATGCGGCAGAAAAGCCTGGAGCTCGCCGGCGACTATCTCGTGATGGCGGCGGTCCTGATAGAAATCAAATCGCGCATGCTGCTGCCGCGGCCGGCGGCCGGTCCGCAGGAAGAACTCGACCCGCGCGCGGAACTGGTGCGGCGACTGCTCGCGTACGAGCAGATGAAGCGTGCGGCGCACAAACTGGATGAACTGCCACAGGCCGGGCGCGACTTTCAAGTGGTGCAAGTCTGGATCGACAAGGAGTCGGCGCAGGTATTCCCCGGCGTGGCACCGGAAGATCTGCGTCAGGCGTGGCTGTGGCTGCTGCGCCGCGCGAACGTCAACCAGCATCACCGCGTTACGCGCGATCAGCTGTCCGTGCGCGAGCATATGAGCTCCATACTGCGTCGTCTGCAGGACGTGAAGCTCATCGAATTTACTCAGTTGTTCAACACCGGCGAAGGCGTGCCCAAGCTGGTCGTGACTTTCCTGGCGATACTCGAGCTTGCGCGCGAAACCTTGATCGAAGTCACTCAACAAGAACCCTATTCGGCGATTTATATCAAATCCACCCATGGACTCACCGTCGTTTGACATTCAGGAAGTAAAGCGCGTGCTGGAGGCGGCGTTGCTGACCAGCGCCGAGCCTCTGCAGCTCAACGAGCTCAGGAAGCTGTTCAAAGGAGAATTGAGCACCGACGTGTTGCGCAATATTCTCGACGAGCTCACTGCCGACTGGAACGGGCGCAGCGTCGAGCTTATCAACACTGCGAGCGGGTGGCGCTTCCGCGCGCGCCCTGAGTACACGCAATTTCTCGACCGGCTTAATCCGCAAAGGCCGCCGCGCTACTCGCGCGCGGTCATGGAAACCCTCGCGATCATTGCCTACAAGCAACCGGTTACGCGCGGCGATATTGAAGACATACGCGGCGTGATCGTCTCGCCGAATATTCTCAAGGCGTTGCAGGCGCGCGGCTGGATCGACGCAGTGGGCAACCGTGAGGTGCCGGGCCGTCCCGAATTGTTCGCGACCACACGGCAGTTTCTGGACGACCTCGCTTTGCGCTCGCTGAGCGAGCTGCCGCCGCTCGATGATCTGGGGCAGTTGGTGGATACTGTCACGCAGGGCGCGCAAATCGGCGGTGAACTCGTGCCGGACGACGAATCCGTCGAGGTGGGTGAGATCCCGCATGCGCTTGAAGAAGAAGAGGGCGCGAGCCCGACTCTCAATTAGCGACGAGGTCGTATGCGCACGGTCCTGGTGGTCAATCCCAAAGGCGGCTGCGGCAAAACGACATTATCGACCAACCTCGCCGGGGCCCTGGCCAGCCGCGGCGATAGCGTAGTACTGTGGGACCTTGACCGCCAGAAATCATCGCTCGAGTGGCTTGCCTTGCGCACACCCGATTTGCCGCTCATCGACAGCCTGGACGGAAAAGAAGAACCCTCTGGCAGGGAAAAGCGCAAGCACGACTGGCTTATCATGGATACGCCGGCCGGCCTCCACGGAAAAAACCTCGAGCGCGCAATCAGGCCGGTCGATAAGGTAATCATGCCGATACAGCCGTCGCTGTTCGACATGGCGGCTACGCGCACTTTCGTCGCCGCGCTGCATGACGAGGAATTCCTGCGCAAAGGCAGAAACTTTCTTGGCATCGTCGGCATGCGCGTCGATGCGCGAACCAAGGCGGCGGCGACGCTCGAAGCCTTTCTCAAGCAATTCGATCTGCCGGTGCTGACTTACTTGCGCGATGCGCAGGTCTATCCTAATGCCGCCTTCCAGGGTAAATCGATTTTCGACTTGCCGGGCTATCTGAATGAACGGGATATCGCCGATTGGAAGCCGCTGTTGAAGTGGTTGAATAAATAGGCGCGATGCGGGCGCCCGCGTGCGCATTTCTGCGCGGCGATGGAATAAATCAGTGCGAGCCGGGCGCGATGATCTGGATCTGGTCGCGATTGACGTTGATGAAAGGTGCGGTGAAGACCTGGCGCCCGACGACCTCCCAGACTTCGGCATCGGTTACGGCGATGAATCCTTTGGCTTCGGCCATATAGTCCGTCACTCGCGCACCGGGCAGCAGATCGATATTGCCTTTGATGCGATACGTGCCGGTCAGTATAGTCACGCGGGTCTTGTTTTCATCGACAGCCATCGTTGACGCTCCTTCTGGTTGCGTTGCTGCTGTTTTTATAGCCTCGATTCTGCACCCGGGGCGTCCGCCGTTCAAGCGGCAACGGTGCTAATTGAGGTCGATCGCGTATTTCTTCAGCTCCGCCAGCGGCGCGAATTCGAGCATGGTTTCGTGCGTGGCCGACAGCACCAGTTGCGGCGCGATGCCTGCCCGCAGTGCTTCCACCCAGCGTGCCGCGCACAGGCACCAGCGATCGCCGGGTTGCAGGCCCTGGAAGCCGAACTCGGGATGGGGCGTACTCAGGTCGTTGCCGCGCGCCGCGCTGAACTCGAGAAATTCGCGCGTAACGCGCACGCACACGACGTGCGCGCCGATGTCTTCATCGTTCGTATTGCAGCAACCGTCGCGGAAAAAACCGGTCAGGGGACGCTCGCTGCAGGTCTGCAGCGGGCCGCCCAGCACGTTTTTCGGAATGTTATCGGAGTCTCTTTGCATGACATGTATTGCCTGCGTCGTTACGTGGTCAAGCGGCGATAGACGTCGGCAACCTTGAGCGGCAGCCGCGCGACGTCCTCAATCACCGTGTAGTTTACCGCACCGTACATGCGCGGCAGATAGTCGCGCGCTTCGCGGTCTATGGTGAGGCAAAACGGATGTATGCCGCCGCGATGAGCTTCCATCAGCGCCTGGCGCGTGTCCTCGATTCCGTACTCGCCGCGGTAATTGTCGCTGTAGTCGTCGGGCTTGCCGTCCGACAAGGTAATCAGCAGCTTCGTGCGCGCGTCGACACCGTTGAGCAGTGCGGTCAGATGCCTGATGGCGACTCCCATGCGCGTATAGTCCTGCGGGGCGATGCCGGCGATGCGGCGGCGCACGGCCTCGTCGTAACGGTCATCGAAGCGCTTGATACGGAAAATCTCGCAGCGCTTGCGCGTGATGCCGGAAAACCCGTAGATCGCGTAGCGGTCGCCCAAAACTTCAAGCGCCTCGCACAGCATAACCAGGGCTTCCCGTTCGGCGTCGTTGATCCAGCCTTTGGTCGAGCCGCTCATGTCGACCATGAACATCACCGCAATGTCGCGCTCTGTTTTCCGGCGACGCTGAAACAACTGCGCGGGCAGCTCCATCCCGCAGCGCATGTCGGAGAATGCATTGATTACCGCGTCGAGGTCGATGTCGTCACCGCGTTGCTGGCGCTTGAGCCACCTGTCTTCACCGCGCAACATCTCGAACGTGCGGCGCAACTGGCGGACTTGCAGGGCATAGCGGCTGAGCGTTGAACGGATGAAGGCAGGATCCCCGGGCTCGATGTCGACTTCGCGCAACACGCACCATTTCTTGCGGTAATGGCGGCGCTGATAATCCCATTCATTGTAAAAGATGGCGCCTGCCTCGCTCGAGGATTCATGCTGGGCCGCGGCCGCGGCTGCGCCGTCATCCGTCTCGCTGCTGTCAAGGCGTGGCGCGTCTGCGGCGGGCACCAGATATTCGTCAGGTATCGTGCCGAGATCCTGCGCGATCGATTGCAGCAAATCAGTGACGTGGCCGGGGGTTTTTACCGTTGAACCATCGAGCGTAAGTTCCATGCGCTCGCCGCTCTGCGCCTGCGCGGATTCGATGACCGCATAGCGCGGCGCATCCGCGTTCCCTGAGGGCTGCGGCGTGCCGGGATTCTCGGCGAGCAAGCGCGCAAGCTCGGCCTGAAGATCTTTCTTTTCGCGCGCGATACGCGATGAGCGCACCGCTTGTGCAATATCGGCGCGCAAAGTGCCCATATAACTCAATCGCGTCGGTGCGAAGCGCCCATACAGGTCGCGCACAAGCGCGAGGCTATCCGCCGCGGTGGCGCCCGGATCGCTCAAGCGTCCGCATTCCGCAGGCGCGTCACTGTTGTCGCGCAAAGTCGCGAGATCGCGGGCCAGTCCCGGCAATTCGCGGGCAATGATGGCGTCAATGCGGGTCGTTTCAAAATAGTGATACAACGCCAGCGCGTGGGCCGGATCGGCATAGTTGGCGAGTTTTTCCAGGGGATCGACGTTGAAAGTTCCGTAGCGCGCCTGCGCCCATAAGTGCGTCGCCATAGCCTTGTAGAGAAGAAAATTCCGTTCGCTCAAAGCGTGCGCGGAGATGCGCGCGGGCAAGTGCAGCACTTCCGTATCGGTATACGCCTCGTGGCTGGCTTCGAGCTTGAGCGGACGGCCGGCCAGCCCGCAGATGAACAGGGAAAGCACGTTGCTCGCATCGTCAAACGCGACCGCCTGCGCATTGTGGCGCGACGCGCGCACGAATGCGTCTGCATCCTTGAGCTCCGCGCTGCCGCGATAGAGACCTTCGCCGTCAAAGGCGTCCACCGCGTTGATGATCCACGCTTCCGCTGTAATAGCATCGATCCCTGGCAATACGTCGGGAGCCAGCGCCGCGAACTGGTAGGCGAGCTCGCCGCTGGTGCGCGCGATTACTTTGACCCAGTGCAACGCAAATTCCTGCATCGCGCGTGGCAGTGGCGCGAGCTGCTGCGCAAGGGGCTGTGCCGTGCGCCGCGAAGACAGGACCGGATTGAGCGAGTCGTCGAGCTGCCGTTCCAGCTCGCCGGCCGTCAACCGCGCTGCAGAAGCATCGACGGGATCAGAATATTGAATGCGCGAGCTCATTGATCGCGCGAAGCATGTCCGGATCGTCGGTCAGCGCCTCGGCGACGGCGCCGGTGCAGGCGTCGCGCTGCGAAATGCCGCGGACCATCAGTTTGCCCGCATGTATCAGAAGTCGCGTCGATGCGCCTTCGTCGAGGCCGTTGCCTTTGAGATTGCGCGTCATCCCGGCCAGTCGTATGAGTTGATCGGCGATTTCCGGCGCGATGCCGGTTTCGGCGATGATGATTTTTTTCTCGAGCGCGGCCTGCGGGTAGCTGAATTCTATGGCGACGAAGCGCTGGCGCGTGCTTTGCTTCAATTCCTTCAGCACGTTCTGATAACCGGGGTTGTACGACATCGCGAGCACGAATTCCTGCGGTGCATGCAGCAGTTCGCCGTGTTTTTCCATCGGCAGCATGCGCCGGTCGTCGGCGAGCGGGTGGATCACGACGGTCGTGTCCTTGCGCGCCTCGACGATCTCGTCGAGATAGCAGATACCACCACAGCGCACGGCCTGCGCCAGCGGCCCGTCGACCCACACGGTTTCGTTATTGGTAATGAGGTAGCGGCCGACAAGATCGGCGGCGGTCAGGTCATCGTGACACGCGACAGTAATGAGCGGCCGCTTCAGCCGCCACGCCATGTATTCCATGAACCGCGTTTTGCCGCACCCGGTGGGGCCTTTCAGCAGCACGGGGATTTGCGTCGCATAGGCGGCTTCGAACAGGGCGACCTCGCTACCTATTGCTTCGTAGTACGGCTCGCGCTCAATGATGCGCGCGGTCTCCGCGCTCTCGCCGCGCAGCGCGGCGATTTTGCCTTGGGATGGTTTACTCATCGATATGGTCGATACGTTAAACGGGAACCGGGCGAATCTCAAATTCAAGAGTATTCAAGTTGCCCAATACGTAGGTCGCTGGTGCGCTGATGCCTGCTACCGTGCCAGGATCGATGCGCAGCGTTTCCGCGCCGTTAATGTTGCGAATGCGCTCGATCGCGGCGCAATGCTCGTGGCCGTTGCAAACGAGATCGAAGTCGCCGGTGAGCGCCATGGCCCGGGCGTAGTGGGGATAGTGCACCATGAAAATTCTGCGGCCGCCAAGGGTCAGCGTGGCATCCTGGCCATAGTAGTGAATACGCTGCGGATGTTTTTCAGCAAACTTCCACAGATGGTAGAGGTCGCCCGTATTGTTGCCATGAATCAGATGAAGCGGCAATTCAAAGCCGACGATCGCGTGCAGGGTCGACGGGGCGATCAGGTCGCCGCAGTGCAGTATCGCTTCAGCGCCGAGCGACTTGGCCTCCCTGACGGCCGCGGCGAGCGGTTCTCGATGGTCGTGGCTGTCGGAGACGATGCAGATTTTCAAAGGCGTGCTTTCGCGATCTTTCGCCCGCTAGTTTCTCATAAATATCGCCGGCCCATGGATGTGACCGCCGCACTGGCGGTGCTGTGCTGCAGACGGGCGGGCATGGCCCGCTATCCAAAAATGTTTTTATGGCCGCATAACCATTTTCGCGTGCCGGTCTCTCGGGCGACGGCTAAAATCCTGCGGTCAGCAGCGAAACCCATCGCAGTGCTTAAGGCGCTGGGCATGCTGCCAGCGGTCTTTTGCTGCGCAATGCGCCCGTGCAGCGGCCGAGATTCAACCTGGGGGAACGATGTTCGCAAACAATCCATTCGCCGCGCTAAACGATTTCCTTTCGCCGGCCGTGATGCAGACGTATGTCGTGATCATGATCCTGCTGGTCGGAGCGGGCACGCTGTTTGACGTTATTCACAAGGGCAGCGCCAGATATTTCTTTGCCAGCTGGCGCAAATCGAAAACCAGGGCCGTAAAAGAAGTCGGCGGCAGCGAGCTGGTATCGATCGCCGTGCAGACCGCCGTCGTCGATGTCCTGACCTCCGGCGAATTCTGCAACCAGCGCCGCCGCGTGGCGCATTTGCTGACGATGTACGGATTCATCCTTTACCTGGTGACCACCATCACGATGGTCTTCTGCTATCCGGCGGCCGCTGCGCAAACGCCTGCTCTGGTGCCGCAGCTGTGGTGGCTCGGCGGACTCATGGTCTGCCTCGGCGGATACTGGTTTTGGTTTTTCATTCGCGTTGATGTGGCGGCCGAGGGTCGCTCGCCGTTCCGGCTGATGCGCGCTGACCTTTTCATTTTGTCGCTGCTTGCGAGCGTGACGCTGGGACTGATCTGGGCGTACCTGCAGGCAGGCGGCAGCCCATGGGCCAGAATAATTTTCAGTCTTTACATCATCACGACCACGGTATTGTTCGCCGGCGTTCCGTGGTCGAAGTTCGCGCACATGTTTTTCAAGCCCGCCGCGGCCTTTGAGAAACGAATGTCCGAGGCGAACGGTACAGTCGAGAATCTGCCGACGCTCTCCCGTGACGATCCCGAACAACGGAAAAGTCACTCGATGGAACTGTTGCGGGACGCTCCGATGGACATGGGACTTGGCATCAAGCGCGAAGCCCCGCGTCACTACTAAAAAACACCTGGCAAGTTCTAGCGAAACACATCAAGGAGCCGACTTATGCCTACCTTCGTTTATATGACCAGGTGCGACGGATGCGGACATTGCGTCGATATCTGTCCGTCCGACATCATGCATATCGATAAGACCTATCGCCGTGCCTACAACATCGAGCCCAACATGTGCTGGGAGTGCTATTCCTGCGTAAAAGCCTGTCCGCAGAATGCGATCGATGTGCGCGGATATGCCGACTTTGCTCCGCTCGGGCACAGCGTGCGTGTGCAGCGCGATGAACAGAAAGGCACGATCGCCTGGAAGATCAAATTCCGCAACGGTACGGAAAAAAACTTCCTTTCGCCCATTACCACGAAGCCGTGGGGGACGGCGATCCCGAAACTCGCGGATGTTCCCGGGCCCACGCAGGAAATGCGCGACAGTGAGGTGTTGTATAGCGAGCCGAAATTTATCCGCATGGATGATGGCGGTTTGCATACGCTCAAGTCCAATGGTCTCAAGATGAAGAAAGGCGTGGCTTACTGATGGCTTACGAAACGATCGTCGAAGACGGCATCGATGTTCTGGTCGTCGGTGCAGGCCTTGGCGGCACGGGCGCCGCCTGGGAGGCCAGGTTCTGGGGGCAGGACAAGAAGATTGTCATTGCCGAGAAGGCCAATATCGATCGCTCCGGTGCGGTCGCCCAGGGCCTGTACGCTATCAACTGCTATATGGGCACCCGCTGGGGCGAGAATAAGCCGGAGGACCATGTTCGCTACGCCCGTATCGATCTGATGGGGATGGTGCGCGAAGATCTGCTGTTCGATATGGCCCGTCACGTCGACTCCACGGTGCATCAGTTCGAAGAGTGGGGCCTGCCCATCATGAAGGACCCGAAAACCGGGCGCTATCTGCGTGAAGGCCGATGGCAGATCATGATTCACGGCGAATCCTACAAGCCCATCGTGGCCGAGGCCGCCAAGAAATCGGCGGACAAGGTCTTCAACCGCATCTGCGTCACTCATCTGCTGATGGATGACAGCAAGGACAATAGGGTGGCCGGCGCCGTAGGCTTCAACGTCCGCACCGGCAATTACCACGTCTTCAAGTCCAAGACCGTGATATGCGGCGCGGGCGGCGCCTCCAACATTTTCAAACCGCGTTCGGTGGGCGAAGGATCCGGCCGCACCTGGTATGCGCCATGGTCGTCTGCATCTGCCTATGGGCTCATGATCAACGCCGGCGCCAAAATGACGCAGATGGAAAATCGCATCGTGCTGGCGCGTTTCAAGGACGGTTATGGCCCGGTGGGCGCCTACTTCCTGCACTTGAAGACCTATACGCAAAATTGCCTGGGCGAGGAGTACGAATCCAAGTGGTTCCCCGAACTGCAGAAAATGGTCGGCAAGGAATATCTCGATCCGGAAGCTTCGCACCTGACCCACCGGCCGATCCCGACCTGTCTGCGCAACCATTGCATAATCAGTGAAGTAAATGCCGGCCGCGGCCCTATCCACATGGTGACCATGCAGGCCTTCCAGGATCCTCATCTGGAAGAAGTCGGTTGGGAAAACTTCCTCGGCATGACCGTCGGCCAGGCGGTTCTGTGGGCCGCGACCGACGTGGATCCCAAGCACGAGAATCCCGAACTCCCGACATCCGAGCCCTATGTAATGGGTTCCCACGCGACCGGCTCGGGCGCCTGGTGCTCCGGTCCGGAAGACGTTTCTCCCCCCGAGTATTTCTGGGGCTACAACCGCATGACG
>JANYDM010000150.1 GCA_025363575.1 Betaproteobacteria bacterium
CGCACGCACGTCGGCCACGAAATCGGCGATCGTAAAATCGGTTTCGTGGCCGACGCCGCTAATGACAGGCAGCGTGCACGCGTAAATCGCGCGCGCGACGACTTCTTCATTGAACGCCCACAGATCTTCGATGCTGCCGCCGCCGCGGCAGACAATCAGCACGTCGCATTCGGCGCGCGCATCGGCCAGCGCGATGGCCGCCGCGATTCTGGCGCCCGCACCCTCGCCCTGCACGGGGCTCGGATAGATGATGACGGGAATGCCCGGCATGCGCCTGTTGAGCGTGGTCAGAACGTCGCGCAGCGCGGCGGCCTGCGGCGACGTGACGATGCCTATCGTGCGCGCGAAGCGCGGGATTTGTTTCTTGATCTTCGCGGCGAACAATCCTTCCGCCTGCAGCGCGGCTTTGAGTTTCTCGAACGCCGCATACAGCGCGCCCAGCCCGGCGCGGCGCATCGCCTCGACATTGAGCTGAAATTCGCCGCGCGCTTCGTAGAATGACGGCAGCGCACGGACTTCGATCTGCATGCCGTTCTCCGGCTGCCAGTCGTGCAGCTGCGCCTTGTTGCGGAACATCACGCAACGCACCTGCGACTGTCCTTCCTTCAACGAGAAATAGCAATGGCCGGATGCGGCGCGCATGAAATTGGAAATCTCGCCGGCCACCCACATGAGCGGCAAATTCTGTTCGATGAGGTCCTTGGCGAGCCGGTTAAGCGCGGTCACACCGATCACGCGCTGAGATTTGGGTGCTTCGTCGAACAGGTCCATGCGCGCATTCTAGCGTCGCGTGCGCTGGCTCGCGCGCGAAATGGCAGCGCTCGAAAAAAATCTCAAACGATTCAAGGTCGCCGCCGGCGCGCCGCCCGAGTCCTGCCGCAGCGGCGACATCCACATCCTGTCATCGCGGCGTCACATCTGGATCTTGCGCAATTCCGCACGCCACGGGGGGATTATCTTCAACCGCCTGATTTTTAGAACTAATTATGTAAGTTTAAAAAATGAGCAGCGTAGAAAAAGTCTATATGGACAACTCACTTAGGCGAGCTTTGTACAAACTTTCCACACACTTATCCACAGCAATTGTGGACAAGTCGGATGCCGCAATCGGCGTTCGCGCGACCCGTGCCGCAGTACGCGGGCGAGCAGAAAATTTCGCGCTGCCGACGCGGAGGCGCATGAACTCGCGTGCAGGGACCGCGCGCATCGGCGATTGCGCTCAGTTCGTCAAGACGCTGACGTGCGACGACGACATGCGATGCAATGCGACACTGCCGGAGCGCGAATGCACTTGCTGAAAACACCCTGCCCATATACAGTTACGCCAATTAAATCAGGCCACTCCGGAGACACACAATTGTTTGCATTCATTGAAGCTGCGGGTTGGCCGGTATGGCCGCTGGTGCTGGCGTCGGTCATCTCGCTCGCGATCATTGGCGAGCGCTTGTGGTCGCTGCGCAGCAGCGTCGTCACACCGCCCGAACTGCTCGCGCAAGTCGTGCAGGAATACCGCCAGAACGGCGTCAATCCGATGCTGCTCGCCCGCCTCTCCAGCGGCGCCCCGCTCGCGCAAGTCTTCGCCGCCGGTCTCAAGAACGTGAAGAGCACGCCGCAGGTCATGAAAGAGGCGATCGATGACGCGGGCCGCGCCGTCGCGCACGATCTCGAGCGCTTTCTGACTACGCTCGGTACCATCGCTTCCATCAGTCCGCTGCTCGGACTGCTCGGCACGGTCATTGGCATGATCGAGATCTTCGGCTCGCAGGCGCCGACCGGCGGCGGCAATCCGGTGGTGCTCGCGCACGGCATCTCGATTGCGTTGTACAACACAGCCATGGGCCTGATCGTGGCGATACCCAGCATGATCTTTTACCGCTACTTCCGCGGCAAGGTGGATTCGCTGATTGTCGATATGGAAAGCCAGGCGGTGAAACTCGTCGAGATCCTGCACGGCGAACGCACGGGTTAGGCAGGGCCGACGACCGTGAATTTCCGCCTCGGCACGCACAAGGAGGAGCCCGAGATCAACCTGATTCCGTTGATCGACGTGCTGCTCGTCATCCTGATCTTCCTGATGGTCACGACGACGTATTCGCGCTACGCCGAGCTACAGATCAACCTGCCGACCGCCGATGCGAACAAGCCGGAGGAGCGGCCGAACCAGATCAACGTTGCGGTCGACGGCCAGGGCAAGTACGTCGTCAACAAATCGACCGTTCCTTTCCGCAGCACCGACAGCTTCGCCGACGAGCTGAAGCGTGCCGCCGCCGGCCAACCCGACCCCGTCATCATCATCAATGCCGATGCGGCCGCCACCCACCAGTCGGTCATCAATATCATGGAAGCCGCGCGCATCGCCGGCTACAGCCGCATCACCTTCACTACCCAGGGCAGCAAGAAGTGATGAGCGATGGGCGATGAGTAATGCGTGAACACACGGCGTGCCATGGCATGCTTCGTTGTGTTTCCCATTACCCATCACCCATTACCCATCACCCCTCATGACCTGGCTGGAAGCACACTGGTATCGGCTCTCTCCGCTGCATCTCGCGCTGTGGCCGCTGAGCATGCTGTTTGGCGCCGTGGCTGCGGCGCGCCGCTTCTGCTACCGCCACGGCATCTTCAAAAGCGCGGCACCCGGTGTACCGGTCGTCATCGTCGGCAACATCAATGTCGGCGGCACCGGCAAAACGCCGTGCGTGATATGGCTCGTGCGCTGGCTGCAGGACCATGGCTACAAGCCCGGCGTAGTTACGCGAGGCTACGGCGGCAGTGCGCATCAGCCGCAGCGCGCGGCGCCCGACGGCGATCCGGCCGCGATTGGCGACGAAGCCGTGCTGCTGGCGCGCCGTTGCGCATGTCCCGTGTGGATCGCCCGCGCGCGCGTTGACGCGGCGCGCGCGCTACTCGCCGCGCATCCCGAATGCAATGTCATCGTCAGCGACGACGGCCTCCAACATTACGCGCTTCAGCGCAGTGTGGAGATCGTCGTGCTCGACGGCGAGCGCGGTTGCGGCAACGGCATGCTGCTGCCGGCGGGGCCGCTGCGCGAGTCGCTGCGCCGCCTCGAAAGCGTCGATGCGCTCGTCGTCAACGGCGGCGCCGTCTTTCCGCCCGGGATGCTGCCCTCGGGCGTGCCGCAGTTCGACATGCGGCTCGCGGGCGAAACATTTCAAGCGCTGCGTGACGATGGCCGTGAAGCCGGCGCCGCCCATTTCGCCAACGTAAACGTGCA
The DNA here is from genome assembly GCA_025363575.1 of Betaproteobacteria bacterium. The sequence continues at coordinate 3,236 of JANYDM010000150.1, forward strand.
CGCGATTGCTGCGATCGGCTACCCGCAGCGGTTTTTCAACCACCTGCATGAGCTCGGCATGTCGTTTACGCCGCACCCTTTTCCCGACCACCATCCCTACGCTGCCGCCGACTGCGCGTTCGGCGCCAATACCGCGGTGATTATGACGGAGAAGGATGCGGTAAAATGCGAGCGCCTGCCGGTGGACAACGCGAACTGGTGGGCGTTGCGCGTCGACGCCGAAATCGACCGCGCGCTCGGCGAACTCGTGCTGCAGAAGATCGGAAAACGGAACCAATAGACGGATGGATGCCAAACTCCTCGATATCCTGGTATGCCCGCTTTGCAAGGGGCCGCTGCTTTACCTGAAGCAAAAACAGGAATTGATCTGCAAGGCGGACCGCCTCGCCTATCCGGTCAAGGACGGCATTCCCGTCATGCTCGAAGACGAAGCGCGCAAGCTGCCCGCCGAAGAAGAAGTGTGAGAAATTCAGGATTGAGGATTGAGTGATTTATTTAGCAACTCTTCTACCTAGATCCTGAAACCTCAATCCTCGCTCCCCGCTCCTCAATCCTGCATGGCCAAATTCATCGTCGTCGTGCCCGCACGCCATGCATCGACGCGGCTACCGGGAAAAATGCTCGCGGACATCGGCGGCAAGCCGATGGTCGTGCATGTCGCCGATCGCGCGCGCGCCAGCGGCGCAACGGAAGTCATTGTCGCCACCGATCACCGGACCATCGCCGACGCCGTTGCGGCGCACGGCCACACCGCTGTCATGACGCGCACCGATCACGCTTCGGGCACCGACCGCATCGCCGAGGTGGCCGCGCAGCGCGGAGTGGCCGCGGATGCCATCGTGGTCAACGTGCAGGGCGATGAACCGCTGATCGACCCCGCGCATATCGCCGCGGCGGCGCAGCAACTCGCCGCACATTCGGACGCTGCCATCGCGACGCTGTGCTGCCCGCTCGACGAGGCGGCGCAGCTCGCCAACCCGCACGTGGTCAAGGTCGTGCTCGACAAAAATGGCTATGCGCTCTATTTCAGCCGCGCACCGGTGCCCTACGCACGCGAAGCGTTCGCGCACGGCATTTTGTCCGTGCCGCGCGGGCTGCCGGCTTACCGCCATCTGGGCGTCTATGCCTATCGCGCGGCCTTCCTCGCGAGCTATGCACGGCTGGCGCCCGCGCCGCTTGAAGAATTCGAGGCGCTGGAGCAATTGCGTGCGCTGTGGCACGGTCATCGGATCAGCGTTGCGGTGCTGCCGGCTGCGCCGCATGCGGGCGTCGACACGGCGGAGGATCTCGCCCGCGTGCAGGCCCACGTGCGCGAGCACTGCTAAAACGGCCGCGCCGCATTTCGCGGCTGCGCCGGAACCGGTATAATCCGCTCCTTCATTAACCGGCGGTTGTTGCCTTTTTCAGCTGGCAGTTGCACCCCAGAGCGCGCGCCAGACAACAGCGAAGAAACCATCATGATGCGCATCATCCTGCTGGGCTTGCCCGGCGCCGGCAAAGGCACGCAAGCGCAATTCCTGATCAAGCGCTACGGCATCCCGCAGATTTCGACCGGCGCCATGCTGCGCGCCGAAATCGATGCCGGCAGCGCGCTTGGCAAAGAGGCGGCCACATTCATGGATGCCGGCAATCTGGTGCCGGACCAGCTCGTCACCGACATGGTGAAAAAACGCATCGCGCAGCCCGATTGCAAAGACGGCTTCATCATCGACGGTTTTCCGCGGACGGTCGCGCAGGCCGAAGTGCTGCGCGAATCGGGCATCGACGTCGATTTCGTAATCGAGATTGAAGTGGGTGACGTTGAAATCCTGCGCCGCATGAGCGGGCGCCGCGTCCATCCGGCGTCGGGCCGCACCTACCATATCGAATTCAACCCGCCGCGCGTTTCCGGCAAGGACGACATCACCGGCGAGCCGCTGGTGCAGCGTCCCGACGACAACGAAGAAACGGTCAAGCGCCGCATCGCGAGCTACCACGAAGTCACCAAGCCGCTCATCAACTACTATCTTCAGTGGGCCGAAAGCGGCGATTCGCGCGCGCCGAGCTACGTCAACCTCTATGGCCGCGGCGCGATCGAGCATATTCGCGATAAGATGTTCGGCGCGCTGTCGCAGCGCCACAGCCACTGATTCTCTGCTGCGCGTCGCCCTGCCGCGGGCGCGGCCGCGATGGTAAAATCGTCACCGCGATTTCAGCATTTCCCCGCGCTGCCGCGCACACAATTTGCAGTCCATTGACATGACAAAAATGAATATTTTCTACGCCCAGTCGGGCGGCGTGACCGCGGTGATCAACGCCACTGCGTGCGGCGTCATCGAGGCCGCGCGCAAGCACAAGAACAAGCTCGGCAAGGTTTATGCGGGCCGCGACGGCATCATCGGCGCGCTGACCGAGGACTTGATCGACACGTCCAAAGAATCGCCGGCCGCCATCCGCGCACTGCGTCATACGCCGTCGGGCGCGTTCGGCTCGTGCCGCTACAAGCTCAAAGGCCTCGAGGAAAACCGCGCGCAGTACGAGCGCCTGATCGAAGTATTCAAGGCGCACAACATCGGTTATTTTTTCTACAACGGCGGCAACGACTCCGCCGACACCGCGTACAAGGTGTCGCAGATTTCAGGCGCGCTTGGCTACCCGGTCATTTGCGTCGGCATTCCGAAAACCGTCGACAACGATCTGGTAGTCACGGATTGCTGCCCGGGTTTCGGCTCCGTCGCGAAATACGTCGCCACCAGCATCCGCGAAGCAGGCTATGACGTCGCGTCGATGGCGCGCACGTCGACCAAGGTGTTCGTGCTCGAAGTGATGGGCCGCCACGCCGGCTGGATCACCGCGGCGTGCGGGCTTGCCGCCGAAAAAGACGGCGATGCGCCGCAGATCCTGCTGTTCCCCGAAATCAAGTTCGATGCCGATAAATTTCTCGCGCGCGTCGACGCGATGGTCAAGCGGCACGGCTACTGCGCGATCGGCGTCTCCGAAGGCATACGCAATGCCGATGGCAAGTTCCTCTCCGAGACCGGGCTCAAGGACGCGTTCGGCCACGCACAGCTGGGCGGCGTTGCGCCGCAAATCGCCGGGCTGGTCAAGGACAAGCTCGGCTACAAATATCACTGGGCGGTCGCCGACTACCTGCAGCGCGCCGCGCGCCATATCGCGTCGAAGACCGACGCGCAGCAAGCGTATGCCGTCGGCAAAGCCGCGGTCGATCTCGCCTTGCAGGGACGCAACGCCGTCATGCCGGTGATCGTGCGCCAATCCAGCAAGCCTTACAAATGGACGGTCGAAGCCGCCGAGCTGAAAGACATCGCGAACAAAGAAAAAATGATGCCGCGCGATTTCATCACCGGCGACGGTTTTCATATCACCGACAAGTGCCGCCAGTATCTGTTGCCGTTAATCGCAGGCGAGGACTACCCGCCTTTCAAAAACGGCCTGCCTGACTACGTCAAGCTTAAAAACGTTGCGGTGCCGAAAAAACTCAAGACCGAATTCAAGATTTGAAACTGCCCGTTCGGCTCTCGATGAGCGGGGCCGAATCAGGTAGAATCGCGGCTTTTCCGATCTCGGTCGGACTTCAATAGATCGAAATCGTTTTCGGGAGACTCCAATGCAAGTCGTTCAATCCGGGTTGATATTCTCACTGGTGTGCGCTGTCGGCGCGGTGATCTACGGCGTTGTTTCGCGCAATTGGATCCTGTCGCTGCCCAGCGGCAACGACCGCATGCGTGAAATCGCGGCGGCGATCCAGGAAGGCGCGCAGGCCTACCTCAAGCGGCAATACACGGCGATTTCCATCGTCGGCGCTGTCTTGTTCCTGGTCGTCGGCTTCACGCCGGCGCTTGGCTGGACGACGGCAATTGCGTTCTTGATCGGCGCCGTGCTGTCGGGACTCTCCGGCTTCATCGGCATGAACGTGTCGGTGCGCGCGAACGTGCGCACAGCGCAAGCTGCCAGCGTCGGACTCAACGATGCCCTTCAGGTCGCGTTTCGCGGTGGCGCCATCACCGGCATGCTGGTGGTCGGCCTGGGTCTCCTGGGTGTGGCCGGGCTGCTCTGGTACCTCACCGGCAGTCGCATGGATAGCGAAGTGCCCCTCGCCGATGCCATCAAGCCGCTGATCGGCTTCGGTTTCGGCGGCTCGCTGATCTCGATCTTCGCGCGTCTGGGCGGCGGCATCTTCACCAAGGGCGCTGACGTCGGCGCCGACCTCGTCGGCAAGGTCGAAGCCGGCATTCCTGAAGATGACCCGCGCAACCCCGCGGTAATCGCCGACAACGTCGGCGACAACGTCGGCGACTGCGCCGGCATGGCGGCCGACCTGTTCGAGACTTATGCGGTGACTATCATTGCGACCATGCTGCTGGGATCGCTGGTCCTGCAGAATTACGCCGCCAATGCGATCGTCTACCCGCTCGTGCTCGGCGGCTTCTCGATCATTGCCTCCATTATCGGCTGCATGTTCGTCAAAGCCACACCCGGCGCGAAAATCATGAACGCGCTATACAAAGGTCTCATCGTCGCCGGCGTGCTCGCGCTGATCGCGTTTTACCCGATCACCTCTTACATGATGGGCGACATTGGCTCGAAATATCCGGAATTGTCCGTCATGAAGCTGTACGGCGCCGCAGTCGTCGGCCTCGTGTTGACCGGATTGCTGGTGTGGATCACCGAATACTACACGGGCACCGAATACGCGCCGGTACGCTACGTCGCACAGGCATCGACCACGGGCCATGCAACTAACATCATCGCCGGCATCGCCGTCTCGATGAAGTCGACGGCCTATCCGGTGCTGTTCGTATGCGCCGCGATCTGGGCCTCGTTTACGCTGGCCGGCCTGTATGGCATCGCTATTGCCGCCACCTCCATGCTATCAATGGCCGGCATCATCGTTGCGCTCGATGCTTACGGCCCGATTACCGACAACGCCGGCGGCATCGCGGAAATGGCGAAGATGCCGGAATCGGTGCGCGCCATCACCGACCCGCTCGACGCGGTCGGCAATACGACCAAAGCGGTAACCAAAGGCTACGCAATCGGCTCGGCGGGACTCGCCGCGCTTGTCCTGTTCGCCGACTTCACGCACGCGCTCGAAGCCGCGCACAAGTCCGTGGCGTTCAGCCTGTCCGAACCGGCCGTCATCATCGGGCTCTTCATTGGCGGCCTCATTCCCTTCCTGTTCGCCGCGATGGCAATGGAAGCCGTGGGCCGCGCTGCCAGCTCGGTCGTGGTCGAAGTGCGGCGCCAGTTCAAGGAAATCAAAGGCATCATGGAGGGCACCGCGAAACCGGATTATTCGAAGGCAGTCGACCTGCTGACGAAGGCTGCCATACAGGAAATGATGATCCCTTCCCTGCTGCCGGTGCTGACGCCGGTCGTGCTGGCACTGGTCATCCGTTTCGCCATGGGCGCGGATGCTGCACGCATGGCTGTAGGCGGCATGCTGATGGGAACCATCATCACCGGCCTCTTCGTCGCCATTTCGATGTGCACGGGCGGCGGCGCATGGGACAACGCCAAGAAGTACATCGAAGAAGGCAACCACGGCGGCAAAGGCTCCGATGCGCACAAAGCGGCGGTGACCGGCGACACGGTTGGCGATCCGTACAAGGACACCGCCGGGCCGGCAGTCAATCCGCTGATCAAGATCATCAACATCGTCGCATTGCTGATCGTCCCGCTGCTGTAGTCGTTCCGGCTGCAAATTGAAAACGGGGGCTGATCGCCCCCGTTTTTAATTGGAAGCCGTCTCAAAGACAGTTTGGAGCCGCCGATAACCGCGGACGAACGCAGATAAGTCAAAGTCTTCCTGTCGCCTCCACGCGGCACTGGATTTTGATCTGCGTGTATTTACGTTTATCTGCTTTTATCTGCGGCTGAGAGTGCTATTTGTGTTTCGACGTAAGTTCCAGGCTAACCGCCGCACGGTATAATCGGCGGCGCCTGCCTCCCTCCAACTTCGAACTCCGTCATGAAATATTCGATCGCCGACCGCAAAATCGTCACCAAAGGCGATTACTGGATTGCACCCAACGCCACCGTGATCGGATCCGTGGTGCTCGAAAACGACGCCAGCATCTGGTTCAACGTTGTCGTGCGTGCCGACAACGATTTGATTACCATCGGCGAGAATTCGCAGGTGCAGGACGGTTGCGTACTGCACGCCGACCCGGGGTTTCCGCTCACGCTCGGCAAGAACGTCAGCATCGGGCATATGGCAATGCTGCACGGGTGCACGGTTGGCGACGGCAGCCTGATCGGCATCAAAAGCGTCATCCTCAACGGCGCGGTCATCGGCAAGAACTGCCTGATCGGCGCCAACTCGTTGATCGCGGAAGGCAAGACGATACCCGACGGCTCCATGGTGCTCGGATCGCCCGGCCGCGTCGTGCGCCAGTTGTCGCAAGAGGAAATCAAGCGCATCAACGAGACTGCCGATCACTACTCGGCCCGGTTCAAGGTTTACCGCGAAAGCTTCAAAGCCGAACCGTGATGCGCGCAACAGCGCATGCGTCGCCGGCCGTGGGATAATCAGTTCACCCAAGTGAACGGCGTCCTGTGATCAAATTCGGTTTCAAGATCAAAACGCGCGGCGGCATGGTGGTCGATAATCTGCAGGTGTCGGCGCGCGACCGCGCCGAGGCCGAGCAGAAGATCGGACAGATTTACCAGCGCTGCGAAATCCTGGATTGCCTGGAAGTGCGCCAGGTCGTCAAGGAAGAAGGCTTCGATCTGGAAAGCGCGATCAACCTGATCGGCAAAGAGGGTGAGCGCGAGCCGCCCAAAACTTCTTAAGTCAGAAAGCCAGCGGCTTCGAGCTCGTCGAGCAGCGCCGTGTAGTCGGCGGCGCCGCGACTTTCCGGCGCGTGCTTGAACACATCGCAGCTCTGCGCCGGGCTTTCGGCGAGGCTCACGTTTTCGGTAATGCGCGTCTCGCACATCTCGGCGCCAAAATGCTCGCGCAGTTTGCGGTCGATGTCCCATGACATCTTGCGCCGCGAATCGAAGCGCGTGATCACAAAACGTTTCATCGGCGGCTTCTTCAGCACGCGCTCGAGCGCGCGCAGGGTCTTGTCGACCTGCAATGCGCCGTTGATCGCGAGGTAATCGGCGGAAATCGGAATCAGCACGCGGTCGCACGCGAAAATGCCGTTCAACGACAGCACGCCCAGCATCGGGCACGCATCCATCAGGATGGGCCGCTCGGTATTCAGGTTTTCCTTGACGATGCCCGCATGCAGCCGGTACAGCGCCTGCGGCCCTTTGCCAAACTGGGTATCGACTTTGGAGAGGTCGAGATGCGAGGGAATTATCGGGCAGCCCGCATTGCCTGCGCGCACCAGTTGCGCGAGCGGCTTGGTGTCCTGGTAAAACGCATACAGGCTGTCGCGGCCGTCGCTGGCGGTGACGCCGCTGATCGCCGACAGGTGCGCCTGCGGATCGAGATCGATGACGAGGGGCGTGCGTCCGCGGCGCGCCAGCAGCGCGGCCAGGTTCAGAGTGGTCGTCGTCTTGCCGACGCCGCCTTTCTGATTGAACACAACGATTTTCGCCATGGCTCCCTCCGCGCTGCCCTACCTTTGAACAGGTGCGGCAACAATGATCGAACGGGAGGTAGATAATCACTCAAAAACAATACCTTGGCAATGCGATTCCGAGTTATGTCTGAACATGACTAATAAAACACTTAAAAACAGTAGGTTATAGAGGGCCGCGCACGCGGTTCATGGGATGGAAACGATCAGCCGGCAGCCCGGGGCGGCGACGGACCGATCAGGGTAAGTCCACACGGGTGACCGGACCGCCTGATCGCGCCGCTATTTCGCGTAGCCCAGTTCGCCGAGCATGGCCTTGTACTCGCCGTACTCCTGGTCGAGCCGCTTGCGCGTGCCTCTGCTGTCCGCGTAACTACTCTCCCAGAAATTTTCCTCGAGCTCTTTTTTCCAGGCGTCGGTTTTCACGAGTCGGGCGAACGCGCGGTCCCAGAACGCGATCTGCTCGGCGGTCATGCCCTTGGGCCCCAGAATGCCGCGCCAACTCCCGGATTCGGCATTTACGCCCTGCTCTTTCCACGTCGGCACATTCGCGAAGAGGCCGTGCAGGCGCTTGCCCGCCGAAATGGCCAGCACGCGCAACTGGCCGGCTTTAACGTATTCCGCGACATTGTCGGGCGCGGTGTTGATCGCATCGACATGACCGCCCAGCAGCGCGGTTGCCGAAGCCGCCCCGCCCGCGAAGACCACCGTCTTCAGGCGCTTGATATCGACGCCGCCCGCGCGCATGCACACCATTAGAGTCGAGTGATTTGCCCCGCCGACGCTGGTCGAAATGCCGATGCTCAGCGCATCCGGCGTTTTGCGCAGCCGGTCAGCGAATTCACGGCCGCTTTTTAGGGGGGAATCGGCCCTGACGACCACGCCCAGGTATTCATCGAACAGCATGGCGAGCGAAGTGAAGTCGCTGTAGTTGTAGGCGATCAGCCCCATGATGTGATTGCTGATCGAGCCGGTGGTCGCGATGACGAGGTAATGACCATCGCCCGGATGCTGGTTGACGTAGTTGAGTCCTATCGTGCCGCTGCCGCCCGGCCGGTTGACGACGGTCACCGGCACATCAACCAGCTTTTGCTCCTGCAAGATGCGCTGCACGACGCGCGCCGTGCGGTCGGTGCTGCCGCCTGCGCCCGACGGCGCGACGATTTCTATGCCGCGCTCGGGCTTCCAGTCGGCGCCCGCGCAAGGCAGCGCGCCCAATGTCAGCGCCGCGGCAAAAGCTGTCCGTGCCGCCCGCCGCGCCATGCTGTCCGAAATTTCCATCGCATCTCCGCAAAAAAATGTCTCGCCTCGAATATAGCATTTGCGCGCGGCCGCGCCTTGACATGCCGCCGCGCGCTTGGGGATACTCGGGCGTCATTTTGCAGGGAGTATGGCGTGGGCATGACCGCAGTCGAAAAGATCCTTGCGCGCGCAGGCGGCCGCAGCAGCGTGCAGCCGGGCGAAGTTATCGACGTCGTGCCCGATTTCATGATGATCCACGACGGCGCGGTCATCGGCGCAAAACGCGAGCTCGATGCGCTGGGCATCACGCGTATCGCGGCGCCCGACAAAGTGGTCATGGTGACGGATCACGAAGTGATTTACACCAGCGAGCTCGGAGCCCGCCGCGGCGCCTTCAACCGCCGCGCGGCGCGCGAGTGGGGCGTGTCGCAGTTTTACGATGCCGGCCGCGGCGGCCACGGGCATATTTTCCCGATGGAACAGGGCATGGTCGTCCCGGGCACGCTGTACTTCGACAACGACCGCCACTGCACCAACGCCGGCGGCATCGGCGCCGCGGCATTTCGCATGGGCACCGAAATCAGCCGCGTGCTCGCCACCGGCAGCAACTGGGTCATGGTCCCCAAAACGATCAAGTTGGCGATCAAGGGCCGGCTGCAGGCCGGCGTCTACGGGCGCGACCTCGGTTTTCATATTGCCCGGCTGCTGAGTCTCGACGGCGCACAAGGCGGCTTCGGCGTCGACATCGATTACCGCGTGCTGGAATTTTCCGGCGAGCTCGACCAACTCGATCTCACTGCGCGGGTGGCCTTGTGCAGCTCGCCCACGGAAATGCGTGCGATCGGCGTCTTCTTTCCGCCCTCGCCCGCCATCATTGCCTATGCAAAAACCCGCGCCAAAACGCCGTTCGCGCCGGTATTCAGCGACGCAGATGCAGTGTACGAAACATCCTTCGAGCTCGACGTCGGCGCGCTCGAACCGCAAGTCGTGCTGCCCGGCGGGCTGGAGAATGCGCAGGACATCTCACACGCAGCCGGCACGCGCGTCGATCATGCGTTTATCGGCTCGTGCGGATCGGGCATGTGGGATGATCTCGTCGTCGCCGCGCGCTACCTGCGGGGCCGCCGTGTCGCGCCGCACGTGCGGCTGCTGATCGTGCCCGGCTCCGAGCAATCGACGCGGCGCATGCATGCCGAAGGCCTGATGAGTGTGTTTCTCGACGCCGGCGCGCTGGTGCTGCCCGCCGGTTGTGGCCCGTGCGCCAGCGGCAGAACCGGTCTGCTACACTCCGGCGAAATATCGATTTCGACCGCGACCGGCAATGCGGCCGGGCGCATGGGCGCGAAAGACGCCGCGCTTTATCTGGGCAGTCCGGCGACAGTGGCGGCTTCCGCCGTGAGCGGCTGCATCACCGATCCGCGCACCCTGAATGCGCCAATGCTGCACTGAGCGGAGTAAACGAACGAAATGTCCGAATTCAACTGGCTGCTCAAAGGCCGCTGCTACAAGCTGGGGCACGACGTGCCGCATCCCGGCGGCGTGATCCCGAACCGCCTGATCGTCGCGCGCGAAATGGATCCGCAGAAGATCATCCCGCATTTGTTCGAGGAAACCGATCCGGGCTTTCACACGCGCGCCCGGCCCGGCGACATCATCGTGACCGGCCGCAATTTCGGCATGGGACCGAAAGCCAACGGCTACATCGCCATGCAAGCGCTCGGCCTGGGCCTCGTTTGCGAATCGATGCCTTTTCTGGCTTACCGTGCGGCAATCGGCTGCGGCGTGCGCGTGCTGACCGACTGCGTCAACGTCCTCGAGATGTGCGAAACGGGCGACGAGCTCGAAGTCGACTTCCAGAACGGTTTCTTCGTGAACCACACGCGCGGCATTACGCGCGAGTACCCGCCGCTGCCCGATGCGCTGCGCGAAATTGTCGAAGTCGGCGGCAACACCGGCTGGCTCCGGCAGTGGTGGGCCAAACGCTCCGCGCAGGCCGCCGCGCAATGAAGGGCAAGCGCTCCAGTCAGGTGCAACTGGTGGCGCTCGGCACGGTGCTCATAGGCGCGTGCTCCGATCAGAACATTCCGAAGGATCGCTATGTTTACAAAGCGCGGCCGGAATGCGTGCAGGATTGGGGCGAAACCAATTGCCAGAGCTCGTCCGCCTCTGTAAACGGCGGCGGAGGCATGGGGCCCGGCGGCTATTTCTTTGGTCCGCGCTTTAATCAGATCGTCGAAACGCCGTCGGGCAAGCACGTGTGGTCCGGCAATGCCGACCGCCCCGCGGTACATCCGCTGACCGGCGACTACATGGGCAGCAAGTCGGTGAATATTTCCGCGCCGCGCGGCGGGTTCGGCAGCTCCGCGCACTCGTTCGGCTCCATCGGCAGCTAACGACCGATGCAGCGGCTGAGCTCGCCCGCGCGCCCCGACTGGCACAGTAAATTCGCGGCGCTCGGCTTCACGTTTCATTCGGCGGACGGCGGCTATTGGAACGAGACCGCGTGCTACCGTTTCTCGGCGGATGAGATCGACGAGCTCGAAGCGGCCACGCAGGAGCTGCACCGGCTCGCGCTCGCCGCCGTCAAGCACATCATCGGCGAAGCGCGCTGCGCCGAAATGCTGATCCCGCCGGCGTACATTCCGTTCGTCGAGCATTCGTGGCTGCAGGATGCGCCGTCGCTGTACGGCCGTTTCGATCTTGCCTACGACGGCTGCCAGCCGCCCAAGCTGCTCGAATACAACGCCGACACACCGACTTCGCTGCTCGAAGCCGCGGTTGCGCAGTGGCAATGGCTCGAAGAAACCGGCCGCCCCGACCAGTTCAACTCGCTCCACGAGAAAATCATCGCGCGCTGGCGCGTGCTGGCGGACGGCTTGGCCGCGGGGACAACATTGCATTTTTCGTGCGTGCAGGACAATGAAGAAGACCGCGTCACCGTGGAGTATCTGCGCGACACCGCCATGCAGGCCGGTCTCGCCACTGCATTCGTGCACATGGAAGGCCTCGGCTGGAACGGCGAATCATTCATCGATCTCGAAGGCCAGCCCGTCACCGCATGGTTCAAGCTCTACCCCTGGGAATGGCTGATGCGCGAACCGTACGGCGCGCATCTTACGACTGCGCAATTGACGATAGTCGAGCCGCCGTGGAAAGCGTTGCTGTCGAACAAGGCGATACTCGCAGTGCTATGGGAATTGTTCCCCGATCATCCCAATCTCCTGCCCGCCTATTTCACGCCGGATTACCTCGGCTCGACGTTTGTGAAAAAGCCGTTCTTCTCGCGCGAAGGCGCCAACGTGACTTTCGCCAGCGGCAAGCGCGAGATCAGCACGGGCGGGCTGTACGGCGCGGAAGGCTTCGTCTACCAGGCGCGCGCCGAGCTGCCCGGGTTCGACGGGCGCTATCCCGTACTAGGCACGTGGATAGTCGGCGACGAGCCCGCAGGCATGGGCGTACGCGAGGACGTCACACCCATCACCACCAATATGAGCCGTTTCGTGCCGCACTATTTCGACTGACATGCAACAAGGAGAACCGCATGGATAACACCTGGCTGAATATCGAATTGACCGGCGTCGCGCTGCATCTTGTCTACTTCGCGGTCGCGATGGTTGCGATGCTCCTGTTCGTTGCGATCTACACGGCAATCACGCCGTATCAGGAAATCAGGTTGATCCGCCAGGGCAATTCGGCGGCGGCCGTGTCGCTGGGCGGCGCCATGCTCGGATACACCTGCCCGCTGGCGCAGGCCGTCTCGCAAAGCGCAAGCCTGCCCGACATGCTGTTGTGGAGCGGCGTCGGGCTGGCCGCGCAGCTCCTCGCCTACGGCATTACGCGGCTGGTGCTGCCGAAGCTGTCGGCCGACGTATATGAGGGTAAAATCGCGCCCGCCATCTTTCTTGCCACATTGTCGATCGCCATCGGGATACTTAACGCGGCGGCGATGTCAGACGGCTAACGCGTTAATTAAATCAATCCGCATGCACGCAGCCGTACCCAAACAACTCACCGCCTACCGCAAGCACTGGGCCCAGCGCTTCGGCACGGCGCCTTTCCTGCCGATGTCGCGCGCGGAGATGGATGTGCTCGGCTGGGATTCGTGCGACGTCATTCTCGTCACCGGCGACGCCTACATCGACCACCCGAGCTTCGGCATGGCGCTGGTCGGCCGCCTGCTCGAAGCGCAGGGCTTTCGCGTCGGCATCATTAGCCAGCCCGACTGGCAATCGGCGGACGACTTCGCGCGCCTCGGCAAGCCCAACCTGTATTTCGGCGTGACGGCCGGCAACATGGATTCAATGGTCAACCGCTACACAGCCGACCGCAAGATACGCTCCGACGATTCGTACACCCCCGGCTCGGCGGCGAACAAGCGTCCGGACCGCGCCGTCATCGTTTATTCGCAACGCTGCCGCGAAGCTTTTCCTGATGCGGCGCTGGTCATCGGCAGCATAGAGGCGAGCCTGCGCCGCATCGCGCATTACGATTACTGGTCGGACAAAGTGCGCCGCTCTATCCTCCCGGATTCGAAAGCGGACCTGCTGATATTCGGCAATGCCGAGCGCGCGATAGTCGAGCTCACGCACCGGCTGGCCAAAGGTGAAGCCATCGCCGATATCCGCGACCTGCGCGGCACTGCGTTCATGGCGCCGCACGGCTGGCGGCCCGCGGGCTGGACCGAAGCGGATTCCACGACAGTCGATACGCCGGGCGCGATCAATCCGCATCCGGACCCGTACGAGATGAAGACGAAAAATCCGGCGGCTGCCTCTGCCAATGCTGTCTCGTTGCCCGCCAATGTGCATCCGATCCGCATTCAGACCCGCGCCGAGCGGCTCACCGCTCGCCAGGACGAACGCGCGCGCACGGTGATACGCTTGCCGTCGTACGAGCAGGTGACCAAAGACCCCGTGCTCTACGCGCACGCGTCGCGCACCTTCCATCTCGAATCCAATCCCGGCAATGCGCGCGCGCTGGTGCAAGCGCACGGCGAAGGCGCGAGCTTGCGCGACGTCTGGCTGAATCCGCCGCCCATCCCGCTGACGACGCCGGAGATGGACCATGTGTATGGACTGCCGTACGCGCGGGCGCCGCATCCCGCTTACGGCGACGCCCGCATTCCCGCGTGGGAAATGATTCGCCACTCTGTCAACATCATGCGCGGCTGCTTCGGCGGCTGCACATTCTGCTCGATCACCGAGCACGAGGGCCGCATCATCCAGAGCCGCTCAGAAGCGTCGATCCTGCGCGAAATTGAAGAAATCCGCGACAAGACGCCGGGTTTCACCGGTGTTATCTCGGATGTCGGCGGGCCGACCGCGAATATGTATCGCATGGCATGCAAAGACCCGAAGATCGAATCTGCGTGCCGCCGGCTCTCGTGCGTATTCCCCGATGTCTGCGAAAACCTGGGCACGGATCATGCACCGCTCATCAATCTTTATCGCAAGGCGCGCGCGCTACCCGGCATCAAGAAAGTCTTCGTTGCGTCCGGCCTGCGCTACGATCTCGCCGTGCGCTCGCCCGAGTACGTGAAAGAGCTTGCCACCCACCACGTCGGCGGTTATTTGAAGATCGCGCCTGAGCACATCGAAGAAGGCCCGCTCTCGAAGATGATGAAGCCGGGCGTCGGCAGCTACGACAAGTTCAAGGAAATGTTCGACCGCTTTTCGCGCGAAGCCGGCAAGGAGCAGTACCTGATTCCCTACTTCATCGCCGCGCACCCGGGCACTACCGACGAAGACATGCTCGCGCTGGCACTGTGGCTCAAGCACAACGGCTTCCGCCTCGACCAGGTGCAGACCTTCCTGCCGACGCCGCTGGCGCTGGCAACCGCGATGTATCACACCAACAAGAACCCGCTGCGCAAAGTGACCGCGACTTCCGAACACGTGAAGATCGTCCGCGGCGGCCGCCAGCGCCGGCTGCACAAAGCCTTCCTGCGCTATCACGACGCGGAGAACTGGCCGCTGCTGCGCGAAGCATTGAATCGCATGGGCCGCGCAGACCTCATCGGCAACGGCAAGCGCCACCTCGTGCCCGCATTCCAGCCCGTCGGCACCGGCGGCGGCGCACGCGATACGCATGTTCGCCGCACGATGCCGCCGCTCGCACGGCCTGCCGTCTATCGCAAGCTCGCGGCCAAAGCGAAGCGTGTACGCTGAACCGCATGGATAAAAACCTGCAGCCCGTCAAAGATGCAAGCCACCTTTATCCCGTCGAGCGCCGCGCGCGCCATGCCGAGCGGGCGGGATTTCGCATCAGCGAACTGCAGATCTCACCGGCACAGCAGGTGCCGTGGCATTTTCACAGCAACATCCGCGACACGTTCTATGTGCTCGAGGGCAGCATCCGCATCTTTATGCGCGAACCGAAGGAAGAAGTCCGGCTGGCCATCGGCGAGACGTACACGGTCGCGGCGAAGCGCCCGCACCTTGTCATAAACGGCGGCGCGACCTCGGCGACGTTTCTCATACTCCAGGGTGTCGGCGAATACGACTACGTGCCGCTGGTGTAGACGCACGGGCTGCTGCCGCTGATTGCGGCAGGAGACTTTGAATAAAGCCTGTTTGCGCGCATCATTCCTGCTGTAAGCGCCCTCTGCCATGTACCGCTACCTACAGTCCCGCATCCGCGGCACCGCCCGCGCCAGCACCGGCACGCCGCCGCCGGGCCTGATTGCCTTCTACTGGCATTTCGTGCGCCAGACCAAGCGCTGGTACGGGCTGATGTTTATGACCAGCCTGGCGGTCGCGCTGATCGACATGGTGATACCGGTGTTCATCGGCCGGCTGGTGTCGCTGATGGAAGCCGCCGACCGCCACGCCGCGCTGGGGGCCGAATCGAACATGCTCGCCGGCATGGCGGTGCTTATCCTGCTCGTGCGACCGATGGTGCTGTTCGCCGATGTCGCGATCCGCCAGAACGTCTTGATCCCCGGCGTGACCAGCATGATCCGCTGGCAGAGCCACTGGCACGTCGTGCGGCAGAACCTGCCGTTCTTCCAGAACGATTTCGCCGGGCGCATCGCGCAACGCGTGATGCAGACCGCAAACGCATTGCGCGAGAGCGTGATGTCGAGCATACGCGCGGTGTTCTACATAGTCGTCTACGGCAGCACCGCCTTCGTGCTGATGGCCGCCGCGGACTGGCGGCTCGGCCTGCCGACGTTGCTCTGGTTCATGGGTTACCTTGTGTTCCTGCGTTACTTCGTGCCGCGCATGCGCGATCTCGCGCGCGCGAGCTCGGAAGCGCGTTCGCTCATCATGGGACGCATCGTCGACAGCTATGCCAATATCCTCACCGTCAAGCTCTTTGCGCGCATCGCCGACGAAGACGCCCACGTGCGCGAAGTTATCGACGAGCACCAGGATGCGATGAGCGCGCACATGCGCCTCATCTCGCAATTCATGTTCTGGCTGGCCGCGATGAACGCGCTGTTATTGACCGGCACCGCGGCCATCGGCATCTGGCTGTGGGTGCAGGGCATGGTCAGCGCTGGCGTCGTCGCCACCGCGCTGCCGCTGGCGTGGCAGATCGCCAACGTCGCCGGCTGGGTAAGCTGGGAAATCACCGGCATATTCGAGAACATAGGCGCCGTGCAGGAAGGCATGCAGACGATTGCAGTGCCGCTCAGCGGCCTCGACCGGCCCGGCGCCGTTGAGCTCGAAGTTCCGCGCGGCGAAATTCGCTTCGAAAACGTGTTCTTCAGCTATGGCAAAGGCGCAGGCCATGCGGTGCTCGACGAGCTCACGTTCACCATACGGCCGGGCGAGCGCGTCGGCCTCGTCGGGCGCTCCGGCGCCGGCAAATCGACGCTGGTGAACCTGCTGCTGCATTTCTACGAACCGGAGCGCGGCCGTATCCTCATCGACGGGCGCGACATCATGGAAGTCACCCAGGAAAGCCTGCGTGCGGCCGTCGGCATGGTGACGCAAGACACCTCGCTGCTGCACCGCTCGATTGCCGCCAATATCCGCTACAGCCGGCCGGACGCAACCGACGAGCAGGTCGAGCTGGCCGCGCGCAAAGCGCAGGCGCACGAATTCATCCGCGGCCTGCGCGACTGGAAAGATCGCGCCGGCTATGACGCGCACGTTGGAGAACGCGGCGTGAAACTTTCTGGCGGGCAGCGCCAGCGCGTCGCGCTCGCGCGCGTGATCCTCAAGAATGCGCCTATCCTCGTGCTCGACGAAGCGACCTCCGCGCTCGACAGCGAAGTCGAGATCGCGATTCAGGAACAGCTCGTCGGCCTGATGGAAGGCAAGACCGTCATCGCGATCGCGCATCGGCTCTCCACCATCGCGCGCATGGACCGCCTCATCGTGCTCGAGCAGGGCCGCATCGTCGAAGAAGGATCGCACGACGACCTTCTGCGCCTTGGCGGACACTACGCGAAACTGTGGGGCCACCAGTCCGGCGGATTTCTCGGGCACGAGGACATCGCGATTGAAACTGCTACAGAGCCGGTCGAAGAGCCGCCGCCCGACGATAAGCACGTCGAGCCGGTGGCTGAAGCGGGGACGGATGATGCGCCTGTCGTCACACGAGCGTAGGGCCAGAGATGAACGTTACCGGTAGACAGCGGCCGTCGTGATCACACGGACCAGCCGCTGTCTCATCACCGAGATTGCTTATAATTCGAGTATTGAGAACGGCATCGTATCCCCCATTGACCTGCAAGCAATGCATCTGGTCTGGCCGTCGGAACGCTATTTGCCCGGCTACGTCGCAGCACTCAAGCGCGGCTGGTCGCCGAACAACCTGCGGCTGGAAGCCGGGCACGAAGAGCTGGAAAAAATCACGGCTGATCCAGCACAGTTTCCGGGTGAGATGGTCGACCGGGAAGCCAAGGGCCCGCCCATCCTCATGCCTGACGGCACGTTCGTGCCGCGCCTGCCCGGATACCGGCGCTGGATGTAGGACGGCGAATTCTGCGGCAGCATCCAGCTCCGCTGGCAACGCGGCACGAACGCTCTGCCGCCTTATTGCCTCGGGCATATTGGATACGCCGTGGTTCCGTGGAAAGAAGGAAAGGGCTATGCCAAGCGGGCATTGAAAGAAATATTGCTCGACGCGCGCCGCGAGGGCTTGGCGTATGTCGAAATCACCACGACGCCGTCCAACATCGCATCGCAGCGCGTAATTCAGGCGAACGGCGCAGAATTCATCGAGAAATTTACAAAGACCGCGCATTCGGCGGCACCGAAGAACTACGATTTCGAATCACGCTCAAATAATGAGAGCCCCTATGCAAGACGATGAGCAGGCAATACGCGATCTGGTTGCAACGTGGATGACTGCTACCAAAGCAGGCGAACTCGAAAAGGTCCTGAGCCTGATGACCGACGACGCCGTGTTCCTGTTGGCCGGCCATCCGCCGCTGATGGGCAAAGCCGCGTACGCGGCGGCTGCCAAACCGCCGGCGGGAAAGCAGGCGCCGACCTTCGACGGCAAAAACACAATCAAGGAAATCAAAGTGCTCGGCGACTGGGCCTATATGTGGACCGAGCTGACCGTCGTGGTGCAGCCGCCCGGCGGAGCGCCTGCAATCACGCGCTCGGGCAATACACTCACCATACTCAACAAGCAGTACGGCCATTGGCTGCTCGCGCGCGATGCAAACATGCTCACTACGGCTGCGAAACCGGCCTCGTAGTCCCCTGTCGGTATCACCTGCCGCGATACCGCTTTCTCGCCGTCTCCACAATCCGCGGTATCAGGGTGCGGTATTCGATGCCGACGAAACATAGATTGCGCCCCAGCGTATTCGGCGTGAGATCGGAATTGGGGTTCGCCTCGATGAATACGAGCCGGCCATCGTCTGTCAGCCGGAAATCGAGCCGCGCGTAATCGCGCAGCTGCAGCGCGCGAAAAACCTTCTTGCCGTAATCCTGCACCTGACGGAGCACGCGCGGCGGCACTTTCGCCAGGCGGTAGCACACGCGCCATTTGGTGCGATAGGCGCCATCGTTCTTAAGACGGTAGGTCGCAAATTTTGGCGCCGACGCTTTCTTGCTGCCGACGACCATTTCGGTCGGCGCCAGCACGCGCGGCTCGTTGCCGATGACACCCACGTAAATATCGCGGCCGGGAACAAATTCTTCGCAAATGACCGGCTCGCGCAGCCGCGAACGAATCGCTTTCACCCGCTTGCGCAATTCATTGTCGCTCCGCACCAGCGCATGCTTGGTGATTTCATCGGAGCCGTCCCCGAGGCGCGGCTTGACGATGAGCGGATACGGCAGGCCGGGATTTTCAATGCGGTCCGAAGGCGCCAGTGTGAACGAACACGGAACGTCTACGCCAGCCGCGGCGGCCAGCGAAGTGGACAGCGCCTTGTCGCGGCATATCTGCAGGCCGGCCGGCCCGGTGCCGGTGTAGGGCAACTTCAGGACGTCGAGCAGGCCGGCGATCGCGTGGTCGAGCTTGCGGTCGCCATCGACCCACTCTGTCAAATTAAAAACGATGCGCGGCTTGAGCTTTTTGAGTGCAATGACCGTTGCGCCGATATCGGGACTGAACGGCACGACCGTCACGTCCTTGTAGCGCGGGCGCAGCGCGTTGTAGACATGCGTCTCCATGCTCGAGCGGTCGGGCACGAAGCGGCCGGCCTTGTTGTGTTCGCCGTTCTCCGCGTCGACCAGCATTACAACGTCGCAGCGTTTGCGTGCAGCTTTGCGTTGCGCCATGGCGGAATTGTAACCGTTCCGGCACTGCGTTGCGTTGATGCGCCGGCGCTGCTATTGTCTGCGCCTTGCAAAAAGCTGCGCGTCGCGCGAAAAAAATCATTCAGCAACCGGAGGAAACATGAAGTTCACCGCCATCGCATTGGCATCACTGGCCGCCGTATTCAGCAGCGGCCTGTCCGCCCAACCCTGCCCCGACAAAAACCTTAATTACTGGCAGGCCTTCCCTGCGGGCGGTGAATCGGACATTGCCGCACGCCACCAGCAGGTGGTGCTCAAAAAGAAATGCCCGAACATCGAAACCATCATGCAATACAAGCCGGGCGCCGGCGGCGGCCTGATGTGGTCGCAGATGAACGGCCTGCCGAACGACGGTTACAACGTCGTCGGCGTGAACCTCCCGCATATCGTGCTGCAGCCGTTCGAGGGCCAGGTCCAGTACAAGACCGAAGACATTACGCCCGTCTACTGGTTTCACTTCACGCCTGACGCCATTGTGGTGTCCAACGACAGCCCGATCAAGACTTTCGCCGACCTCGTGAAAATGGCCAAGGCGCAGCCCGGCAAACTGACTCTGGGCGGCTCCGGCACGAACACTGCAAACCACGCGGCACATGAGAAGCTGCAGGCGGTCGCGGGTATTCACACCACCTATGTGCCCTACAAAGGCACCGGCGACCTGACGCCCGCGGTGATCGGCCAGCAAGTGACTGGCGCGATGTCATATACCGCGTTCGCCATCAATACCAAGGACAGGGTGCGCGCTCTGGCGGTGGCAATGGACAAGCGCCACCCTCTGCTGCCCGACGTGCCGACTTTCAAGGAACTGGGTTTCGACTGGGTCGACGGCGCGTTCCGCGGCATCGGCATGCCGAAATCCACCCCGCCCGAAGTGCGCAAGCGCATGTCGGACCTGTGGGCGGCGCTCAACAACGATCCGGAAATGAAAGAGCTCGCGTTCAAGAGCGGCTTCGAGCTCGTCAATGTCGGCGTCGACAAGATGGACGCTTTCATGAAAGAACGCACGCGCGCCTACAGCGATGTCGCGAAGCGCATGGGATTGGTTAAGTAACCGCGAAGCGCCTATCCGTTCGTGCTGATGTATAGAAGCACGAACGGCATCCACAATGCGACATCGTTCACCCTTCTATACCTCAGGCCGAACGGTTAGCGGTTACGACACCAGCACCAAGGCTATCGCGACGGCCCCCGGCAGCGCTTGAACGAAAAGTATTTTGCGATTGGCGGTGATGGTGCCGAACACGCCGGCAATAACTATGCAGGCGAGAAAGAACACTTTGATCGCATGACCGCTGTCGCCGGCCAGCAATCCCCACACCAGGCCGGCGGCCAGGAAGCCGTTGTATAAGCCCTGATTCGCGGCCAGCGATTTCGATGCCGCGGCGAATTCCGGCGTCAGCCCGAACGTGCGCCGGCCGAGCGGCTTGTCCCAGAACACCATCTCCAACAGCAGAAAATACACGTGCAGCAGCGCCACCACTGCTACGGCAATATTGGCGGCGGTGCCCACGGCGTTTATTTCAAGCCCGCGATTTTGCGCGCAGAACCCGTCAGTTCCAGGATATGCATCCCGGTATTCGCGCGATCGACGATGTAGATGTAGCCACGGTCGTCGACTTCGACATTATTGGTCTGGATCGCGATCTTGCAGCTTTCGACGCCGTTGACTTTGACGCAGCGTTTCGCCGTGTCCTTGTTGATGGCGGGAATGTAGCGTGCGACCTCTGTCGGCCTGAACGGGTCGCGCACATCGACCACGCGCAACCCGGCGTTGAACCAGGCGATGAAAACGAGCTTCTTGTAGTAGATCGGCCCCATGTCTTCGTTCGACGAGTGCGTGCCAAAGCGGCCGCCGCGCGCGCAGAAATCACCGGACTTTTCCGGCACGTAATAGCTCGACACGTTGAATGGTTTCGTTTCGTCGGTGATGTCGACCATGAACATCATGTGATAATCCTCATGACATTCGTTTTGCGTCGATTCGTTGACAACCAGCAGGAAATCGCGCTTCGCCGGCTTGCCGGATTTGTCTTCCGCCGTCTTGGTGTGAAACTTAGCGAACTCCGGGACGACCATGCCAAGCATGGGAAACGTCGTGTGCGCGCCGACCGTCGGGTACATGTCGAGGCGGCTGATCTGTGGATACAGCAGGTTCTCGGCCGTCGGCGCGAACGGATCGCTGGATGCAGGATTACCTTTCAGCAACTTGTCGCGGTCGACGATCTGAATCACGCCGCCCTGCAGCGTACCGTAGCCGAAATACACGCGGTTGCCGAGCACGATAGGGCCGTGCGTGTCTTCCGGGATATTGTCGCCCGCCGCGCCCGGCTGCTGGCCGACCAGCGCAAAGTTGCGGATGAATTTTGGATGCGCGGGATCGGAAAGATCGTAAATTTTCGTCATGCGCTTGGTGCGCCATTTCTCGGGCCGCCCGTCGGACACGAGGTAAGCGATGCCGGTGTCGCACTCCCACCAGTTCTTGTGCGTGTCTTTCAAGCCGCCGACTACCGTCGTGATCAGGCTCGGGCGCTCCGGACTCGTCACGTCCCACACTTCCTGCGACGTGGTGCCGCCGGTGCGCAGCATGTAAACCTTGGCCGGATCGCCTTTCGGCAGCTTCTTGCCGTCGCAGATGCGCACCATCTGCGCACCGCCCTGCTCGCCCAGCCCGGGCTCGCCGGCGATGTGCGTCAGGTACTTGGGATGTTTCGGATCGGTCACGTCGATGACCGAGGTGCCGTTGTTTTCTTTTTGCTTTGTGAGCGGGTTGTACGGCTGCGGGACTTCCTGCGTGCCGCCGTGGTGGCCGACGTACGCGATCCAGCGATCGCCCTGATGCTGAATCACCGGCTGATAAGCGCTGCGCGCCTGCAGATCGCTGTAGCCGACCAACCGCATGTTCTGCGCTTCGACTTTGCGCGACGCGGGATGGACAAAAGGCGCATCCGCAGCGGCCGCATATCCGGCAACTACTGCCAGCGCGCACGCCAACGCGGGTACGACACGATTCAAAAACTTGCCATTACCTTGCATGATCTCCCCTCGAATGATTTTTTTCGGCGTTGCCGGCCGTGGCCGGCGCGCCCTATGAATGCAGGGACGATTCTGGCATATTCCACGGCATCCAACCAGCACGACAGCACGCAATTTCATGCATAAGCCCCCGGCCTTACTGCTCTGCCTTGCCCTATGCGCGACGACTGGCGCGCGCGCGGCCGGTGCGCCGGAGAAAACCTTCAGTATCGATATTGCCGGCGGCGCCGCGCCTGCCGCGCAGCGCGTGATCAAAGTCGAAAAAGGCGACGCAGTGCGCATACGCGTCACGAGCGACGCCGCGGGGGATCTGCATCTGCATGGCTACCGGCTGGAAATGAAACTCGCGGCAGGCAAACCCGCGGAACTTGCGTTCCAGGCGTACGCGACCGGCCGCTATCCGATTGAATTGCACGCCCAGGCCAAGACGGGGAACCCGGCCGCGCATCGCGGCCCACCGCTGGCGACGCTCGAAGTGCATCCGAAATGACTCATGAACATTCCCTCGCCCCGCTTGCGGGGAGAGGGGGTCTGTTGAAGCTCCTCGCGTATGCAGCGCTTGGCACACCGCTGCTCGCGTGCGCGCATGCATTCGAAGAGCGTTACGACCTGCCCGCCCCGCTCTCCTATTTCACGACGGGTGCCGCGGCGGTCGTCATTCTCTCCTTCGTCGTCGCGCAATTGGTGGTCGAGCACACTAGCAGCACGACATCGTCCGGACGCGTCATTCGGCTGGGCGCATTGCTGCCCGCCCTGCGCATCGTCGCCCGCGCGATTGGACTATTCATTTTCGCACTGACAATTATCTGCGGCCTGTACGGTACCGCCGACCCGCAAATGAACCTCGCGCCGAACATAGTGTGGATCATCTGGTGGGTCGGGCTCTCGTTAACCGTTGCATGTACAGGCAACATTTGGCCGGCGCTTGATCCCTGGCGCACGCTGTTCGATGCGGCCGATGCGCTCGCGCGACGCGTGGGCATGCGCAGCGGAATCGCACTAAATCGCCCCTATCCAAACGCGCTGGGTGCCTGGCCTGCCGTCGTATTGCTGCTCACCCTGAGCTGGTTCGAAGTGGCCTATCCAGAGGCGGCAGTGCCATATCGCCTCGCGTGCGTCGCGATCGCGTGGTCGGTCGTGACATTGTCCGGCATGGTGCTGTTCGGCGCCGAACCGTGGCAACGCAATGCCGATGTATTCGCGGTCTACTTCGCCACTCTTGGGCGCTTCGCGCCGCTTTCGATCGGCGCAGATTCGCGCAGCCTGTTCTTGCGCGCACCCGGCCGCGGCCTGATAGACGACTCCGCGGCGTCCATTGCCATCGTGTGCTTCGTCATCGCCATGCTCTCGACTGTGTTGTTCGACGGTCTCTTGAGCGGCCAAATGTGGTGGCTAGCGCAGTCGAAAATTGCGCGCGCGCTGCCGATCCTGGTCGATGCCAACGGCTATCGCATTGGCGCGGCCGGGCTCATAGGCGTATGGCTGGTGTTCTTAGGCGCGTACGCGCTGACCTGCCGGATTACGGCGTTGATCGTGCGCGACCATACCTTCAGGAGCATCCTCCTGCTCTTCGCGCTCACGCTAGTGCCGATAGCCATCGCCTACAACCTCGCGCACAACTGTGCCAATTTTATCGTGCAGTGCCAGCAACTGATCGCGCTCGCGTCAGACCCGCTGGGCGTCAAATGGGACCTTTTCGGCACCGCCAATTTCCGGCCGGATATCGGGCTCGTCGATGCCAAAGTCACCTGGTACGTGGCAATAGGCGCCATTGTGGGCGGACATGTGTTCTCGGTGTGGCTCGCGCACCTCGTAGCGCTGCGCGAATTCGGCACGCGGCGGCGCGCGGCGATGGCGACGGTGCCGCTGACGCTGCTGATGGTCGTTTATACGGTGATCAGCCTGTCCATAATCGCCGAGCCAATGGTAAAGTTCGATATTCCGGAGTCGGTCATCAGCGATTAAGAAGAACAGCCAGCAGTCTCGCGCCGGAAGTCCAGACGTTTTCTTACACCACCAAGGGATACCCATGATTTACGAAATCAGGACCTATGACATCAAGCCCGGCTCGCTCGCCGAAGTCGAAAAACGCTACGGTGAAGCGTACGATCTGCGCAAGAAGCATTCACTGATCACCGCGTTCTTTCATACCGAGATCGGCCCGCTGAACCAGATCATTCACATCTGGAGCTACAAAGACCTTGCAGAGCGTGCGCGCATCCGCGCCGCCGCGGTCGCCGATAAATCGTGGCCGCCGAAGATCGGCGAATTCCTGACCTCGCAGCGCAGCGACATTTTCGAGCGGGCGCCGTTCTCGCCCGAATTCACGCCCAGCAGCGGTGGCCCCTACTTCGAAATGCGCACTTACACCTACGCGCCGGGCGCGCTGCCCAACGTGATGGAAAACTGGGGCAAAGCATTGCCCGAGCGCGTGAAGCTGAGCCCGCTCGTGTTCTGCGGCTACTCGGAACTGGGCAGCCTCAACAAATGGCTGCACATCTGGTCGTACCCGAATCTGGACGCTCGTAACAACACGCGCGACAAAGCGAAAGAAATGGGCATCTGGCCGCCGTCGGTGGTCGCGGCGAAATCGGGCGGCAAGAGCATTCCGTACGTCATGCAGGAAAACAAGATCGTCATGCCGTCGAGCTTCTCGCCGGTGAAGTAAACGTTCTCGGCAACTGAATGCACAAGGGGGCCCTAAGGCCCCCTTTTTTATTTTTTGGAAGCCCGGCGCTTAGCAGGCTTCTTACGCACCGGATCGGGACTGCGCGCATTGTCTTGAAGGTCTAGTGCGTTGCGGGTCGCGGCGCCGTACGCGGTATTGTCGAATATGCACCATACGGTCTGCTCCGATGCTGCAATCTTCTTGAGCCTGACGGCCAGTCGGCGCAAGTAGGCCGCGGTATATGATGAGTAGTACATGCGCGGCGAACCATGCAGACGAAAGTACGCGACATCGGGCCAGCCGCCTGGCTCAGCGGCAGCTTCGACTCCAGCCGGGTCGGCCGCTACACGCCCGATCTTGCATCCCTTCAGCAGCCGCCCCACGCGCGGGGTGAACCATGTTGCGTGGCGCGGCTCCAACATCACTATGCCTTTGTATTTTTTACGCAGCAGCTTGAAGAACGTTCCGGCCACGCGCGCATCGAATACCAGGCTCGGCGGGAGCTGGACGAGCAAGGCACCCAGCTTCTCGCCAAGCCCCGCGACTTCGCCGAGAAACGTCTCAAGCGGCTTCTTCACACTTGTGAGTCGATGCTCATGAGTAATCGTTTTCGGCAACTTGACGGAGAACCGGAACGAAGCGGGAACACTTGCCGCCCACTTCGCGTAAGTTGCGGGACGGTGCGGCCGGTAGAAGGAGGAGTTAATCTCGACGGCGGAAAACCGCTGCGAGTAGGACTCGAGATGACTGCCGGCCGCGGGAAAACGCTTGCGGAATTGCGGGGGCAGACTCCAGCCGGCGCAACCGATGTATATGAGTGGAGATGACATGACTGACAGACAGGCAAAAGCGCACGGCGTTCATTGGAGGCACCATGGCTAAACAGGGGCAGATTCGCGTGGGTATAGGTGGGTGGACTTACGAGCCCTGGCGCGACAATTTTTATCCGGCCGACCTCACGCAGAAGCGCGAGCTCGAATATGCGAGCCGGCACGTAACGGCTATCGAGATCAATGGCACCTACTACCGCACGCCGACGGCATCGAGCTTCGCCAAATGGCACGACGCGACACCGGATGATTTCATTTTCTCAGTCAAGGTGCTCCGCTATATCCCCGTTCGCCGCGTGCTGGCCGAAGCCGGCGAAGCGATCGACCGCTTCGTCAATACTGGATTGGCCGAGCTCGGCGACAAACTCGGCCCCCTGCTCTGGCAGTTCGGCCCGTCCAAGAAATTCGATCCGGAGGATTTTGCAGCCTTCCTGAAACTGCTGCCGGCCACGACCGGTGGCATCCCGCTTCGCCACGCGCTGGAAGTCCGCCATCCGAGCTTCGCCACTCCCGAATTCATCGCCCTCGCACGCAAACATGGCGCCGCCGTAGTCTTCGCTGACTCCGACGAATATCAATGCATCGCCGATCTGACCGCTGACTTTGTCTACGCGCGCCTAATGAAGGCCGATGCCAAGGTGGCCACCGGCTACACCCCGAAAGCACTGACGTCATGGACCAAAAACGTTCAGAGCTGGGCGCAAGGCAGCGAGCCGGCCGGATTGCCTCACATCGACAAGAAACCCGCCAA